>NZ_CP124543.1:6241840-6553932 GCF_029953635.1 Halotia branconii CENA392
TTCAGCAAAAATATATCCAGAACCGCGAGGAGTTGCATTAATTATTGGTGCTTGGAATTACCCATTTAATTTAATTATCTCTCCATTAGTAGGTGCGATCGCAGCCGGAAATTGTGCAATTATCAAACCTTCAGAACTTGCCTCTCACACTTCTAATTTGTTAGCCAAACTTATTAGCAAATATTTTGTACCAGAGTATATTGCAGTTTTAGAAGGAGGTGTAGAAACAAATAAAAAAATACTAGCAGAAAAATTTGACCATATCTTCTTTACTGGTAGTACAGCTGTAGGTAAAGTTGTCATGGCGGCGGCGGCAGAACACCTCACACCAGTTACTTTAGAATTAGGTGGTAAAAGTCCTTGTATCGTAGATACTGATATTAATCTTGAACACACTTTAAGACGCATTACTTGGGGCAAATTTATTAATGCCGGACAAACTTGTATTGCGCCTGACTATATATTAGTTAATCAAAAAATCAAACAAGATTTTATCGATGGTTTGAAGAAATGTTTAAACGAATTTTACGGAGATCATCCAGAAAAAAATCCTGATTACGCCAGAATTATCAGTCAAAAACATTTTGAAAGGTTGGCTAACTTGCTCAAAAGTGGTGAAATTATCATTGGTGGAGAAACTAACCCATCAGAACGTTATATTGCCCCGACAGTGATTGATAACGTTTCTGTGGAAGATTCTGTAATGCAAGAGGAAATTTTTGGCCCAATTCTGCCTGTAATTGCATACACCAATATTACAGAGGCGATCGCCTTAATTAACTCTAAACCAAAACCTTTAGCTTTATACTTATTTTCGCAAAATAAACAACTGCAAAAGCGAGTTTTGCAAGAAACTTCATCTGGTGGAGTTTGTTTTAACGACACAATTATGCAGTTTGGTGTTTCATCTTTACCATTTGGCGGCGTTGGTGATAGTGGTATTGGTACTTATCATGGTAAAGCTAGTTTTGACACCTTTTCACATTACAAAAGTGTATTACAAAACTCATTCTGGTTAGATTTAAATTGGCGATACGCTCCTTATAAAGGCAAATTATCCCTATTAAAACGAATTATTGGCTGAACTAACCAATAGCACTGCTGTAACGCTCCTCCGCCCAAGGTTCACCACGATGATGGTAGCCATTGCGCTCCCAAAAACCAAGTTCCTCTTTATTAAGAAACTCCAAGCCATTAATCCATTTAGCACTTTTCCAGGCGTAGAGATGGGGTACAACGAGTCGCATGGGGCCACCATGTTCAGCTGGTAATGGCTCACCAAATAATTCAAAAGCAAAAAAATTTTCTTCTCTGACAAAGTCTTCCATTGAGATATTAGTAGTGTAGCCACCGTAGCAGTGTTCCATAATATGAACAGCTTGGGGTTCTACCTCAATCAGACTCATAAAGTCCGTTACTTTAATACCAGTCCACTTGACATCTAGTTTTGACCAACGAGTTACACAGTGAAAGTCATCTGTAAATTCATGGTGAGGCATTTCCATAAAATCTGACCAATTTAGCACGGCAGATTTTGCTAAACCCCAAACTCGAAACTCCCATTCTTCTATTTTGACTTGGGGCGTTGCACCGTAGGTTAATACAGGGAATCCTTTAGCTAGATGTTGTCCAGGGGGAACACGTTCGCTTTCTTGTTGATTTGGTTTTTGAAAAAATTTTCCTGGCATATTTTCACAAAAAGAAGTCTGATCAAACTGACTTGAAAATACTTGGTGTCTTAGTGACTTCGTGGTAAAAATATCTTCAACCACTAAGACACTAAGACACAAAAAAAGTTTTTTATTATTCTTCTTCCTCTTCTTCGGCAGTTGGATAGACAAATGTAGAACGTCCAGTCAAAATTGATTTGCCTAAAGAAAGAGCTTTTTGTGCTTCTACAGCAGCTTTGTGTCTCCAGGTAGCTCGACGTTTATCTCGTTTGGATTTGGATGTTTTCTTCTTAGGAACAGCCATGTTAGCGGATATCGCAATTCTTGACAACCTTTCTATTCTAAGCGATCAATATCGAACAGCCGAAAATTAAATGGGAATAAGGAATAGGGAACAAAAGGAATTGGGGCAGGGTGCGGGGTGTACGCTTCGGCTACGCGGCAGTTGAGCGTAGTCGAAACTTAGCGTTCAGGGGATGAAGAAAAATTAGCTCTTTCTCCTTTTCTCCCTGCTCCCTGCTCCCCTGCTTCTTCACTGTTGAACGGGAACTGGATTGGTAGGTGGCTGTTCTGGTGCTTTTGCGTCTGGTGTTGCGGTTACTGGGGGAGCAGTGGGAATAGTCAAAGCTGCTTGACCTGGGTTGGAAGTTTGCTGATTTGTGTCAAAAAGTAGTAGCGATCGCGCTGTCTTGAAGTAAGTTGCCCAACGTTGTGCATCTGGACGGGTACGCCATTGCTGACGACTGACATCTAACACCAAAATTGGTGCGATCGCTCCATAACTTTGTACGGATACAATAACTGAAGCATCTGTAACTAAAATATCTTGGTCAAAACTTCGTTGAGCAGCAGCCCTGGCAGTTGCTTCTGCTCTTCGGAGTATGGTTTCGTAGTTTTCATCTGGTAAGCGATCAATAGTCAAGTCGACTCTGGCAGTATAAGCTCGTACTACCTGGGGCGCGAGTAGTTCTGTTACAACCCATACTGGGACTGTAGAAAAAAGCAAAACTATTAATGGAAGTATCCGGATCTTCTTGGCAATTTGGCTAATAAATGGAAAGGGAATGATCGATGATAGTTGGTGAACAACTCTTTTAGTCATGACCTTATAGCTCCTAAATGATCAACTGTATTTTGAATGTTGTACAAGTATTTTTCGTTAATTTAGATGTAATTTAAAATACTTAAAATCTAAAAGTTCAATCAGAAACTCCTAGACTATAAGACATAGGTTAGCTTTGTTTTTTCAGCAAAGCCAACCGCAATTTTAGGCAAGCAAACAACAATTTACCAAAAGCGGGATGGCAAATTACTGGGCGATCGCTATTGGCATCAATCAATATCAGTTATTTCAACCTTTACGTTGTGCCCAAGCAGATGCCGAAGCGCTAAATAACTTTTTAATTCAAGATGCAGGTTTTGCACCCCAACGCTCCCTGCTGATGACAGATACTTCACCGCCGATTGGAGATAGATCCACCTATCCGACTAAAGAAAATATTCTTTTACTGCTTGAGGATTTGAACGCGGCGTGTTGGCAACCACAAGACCATCTGTGGTTATTCTTCAGTGGTTATGGGGTAAACTACGACGGCAAAGATTACTTAATGCCAATCCAAGGAGATCCTGAATTTGTGCAGGATACTGGCATAGAAGTGCGATCGCTAATGCAAAGTCTGCAACTAGCTGACTTAAATGTAGTGTTAGTGCTTGATATTAACCGTGCTTTCGGCACTCAGGCTGATGCTGCTGTTGGGCAAGAAACGCAAGAACTAGCCCAAGAACTCCAACTTGCTACGATTCTTTCTTGTCAGCCAAATCAGTTTTCCCATGAAAGTAGCGAATTAGGTCACGGATTCTTTACAGCAGCGTTATTGGAAGCTTTGCGTTCTGGTAATGGCAGTAACTTGACGGATCTAGAAAGCTACCTCAGCAGTCTGACCCCAGAATTATGTCAAAATTACTGGCGACCCATACAAGATCCTTTAATAGTTATCCCATCTAAACAGCAAGTTATCTTGCCGCAATTGGAGAGCCAAAATAATAGTCAAGCAGTCCCTAGCACAGTACAACCCAGCGAAGTAGAACCAATTATTTTTCCAGAAGAATCTTTTGCTGTGGCACTTGCAGCCCCCTCCCTCGCAGAAAAATCCCCAAAAATTTTAACCACGGTACAAAAATCAGGTATTTGGGAAGAAGCCCAAAAAAGAGAAACTAGTCTTAGTGCTAGAGCTGAGCAAATGCCGCCAACCTTTACATCTAGGGTAGAAAGATTTGAGGAGCAAAAATTCCCTAATAATGTAGTTACGAAAGAGCAGCATTTTAACCAGTCGTCTGTAGCAGTGGCAACATCTCCACAAGCAGGTGAAGGCAGGTTTATCCCGAATGCTCCCCAGCCTTACGTATCTCGTTTGCCTCAACAAAAAGCCTATGCTCCTTTATGGAAACAATTTGTATTGTGGGGTGGAGGCACTATGGTAGTGGTGGCTTTGATGATCATAGTTATTCTTCGCAATCAAGCTAGATTTTTGAGAGAGAAACAGATATCACCAGCATTACCCAATACTACTGCTAGAGATTCCCCAATTCCTCAAACACCCCCAATAACTCCACCAAAAAATCAATCAAACGCCCAAATAGTCTCTAGTTCTGAGTCAAAAAAGCAAAATCAGGCGGTTTTAGACTTGGCGAAAATGTCCCTGAGACAAACTCAAGCTAGTGATTTGCGTTTAGCGATCGCCACTGCTCGTAAAATTAAACCGGGTGAACCACTCTACGAACAGGCTCAGGAAAATATTAAGATTTGGAGCCGGATGATTTTAGATTTAGCAGAGGGACGTGCCAAGCAAAGGCAATACGCAACTGCCATTGCCGCAGCCCAATTAATTACTAAAAATGAAGCTCTTTATGCCAAAGCCCAAGCAGCAATTAACCAGTGGCGCTTAGAAGCCAAACAGTATCTAGGCAACAAAACTGTTTTGGATGCAGCTAATGCGTTAATTAAGCCTGAACAAGCATCTACTTATAATCGTGCGATCGAAGTTGCTAAAAGAGTCCCACCGAATCAACCAGGCTTCGATATGGCACAGAAATCGATTAATAAATGGAGTGAAAAAATTCTCAATTTAGCCAAGAGCCGGGCTAACCAAGGAAATTTCACAGCAGCAATTGAAACCGCTACTTTAGTCCCAGAGTTGACAGCTGTTTACGAAGATGCTCAAGAAGCCATCCAAAAATGGCAATCAAGAAAAAGTAAAAATTAAACACATAGTATAAAGTGCAAATCACCAAACGTAATATTGATTTGAGAGTTGACGACAGTTTAATGCGCGTTTATGTCGCATCTCCTAAACCACCAGGACTTTACCCAGGTATTTTGTTCTATAGCGATATTTATCAGTTAGGCGGGGCGATGATTCGTCTAGCTAATTACCTAGCTGGATATGGTTATGTCGTAGCAGCTCCAGAAATTTTTCATCGTTTGGAACCAATTGGTTTGATGATTGAGCCAGATGATCTTGGGCGAATGCGGGGTAATGATGATGCTCGTCGGACTGCGATCGCAGATTATGATGCGGATTGTCGGGCTGTGATTGATTTTCTCAAAGCCGAAAGTTCGGTTGCTCCTAATAAAATAAGTACGTTGGGCTTTTGTATTGGTGGACATTTAGCTTTTCGAGCAGCTTTTGAAAGTGAAATTAAAGCTTCTGTCTGCTGTTACCCGACTGGCATCCCCAGTGGCAAACTAGGTAAGGGGATAGCCGATACAATTGATCGTGTGAGTGAAATCAATGGTGAGATGCTGATTGTATTAGGAACTCTTGATCCTCACGTACCGGAAAATGACCGTCAAACCTTAATTAAAGCTCTAGAAAATGCTAACGTCACTCACAAAGTAGTTTTATATAAAGCAGAACATACCTTCATGCGTGACGACGGTTATCGTTACGATTCTGCTGCCACTACCTCTGCTTGGTCTGAAATAACAGCTTTTTTGGCGGGTATATTTGCAGATAATTCGTAATTAATTCAGATTGACTTAAACCTAATGTTATATCATGAGTGCCAGAACTAGAATTAGAATTAATATGATGTTCTCCAGCAGCTAAAGTGACAGAATCTCTGCCATTGCGCGATCGCTATCTCGCTTTAATCGACGAAATCGTTCAACTCACCCTCCAGGGCAAAATTAGCTCTGTAGAGTTGGTGTACCAAATGTTGCAAAAAAATATAACTTCCGGTACAGGGGAAGTTTTTGAACTAGTTTTGAGCGATCGCTTCAGTGCCATCCAAAACCAAGTAGATAGTGAAACAGATGAACTCAAGAAAGCTAAGGCTAATCGGAGTTTAAGGGCAATTAAGACGATTCAAAGTCAATGGCAACGTTATTCAGAACAAAACAAAGCCACAGAAGCGATCGCCTCAGCAGCCAAAGAAATCACCACAGCTGCTGCTGATGAACGTCTAGCGATATTTTTACGTTTTACTGACCCCAATCAAAAGCAACCGCTGAATATTCAACAATTACAGCAGTTGTCTAAAGCTTTACAACAATTTGCCCAGGCAGATACTGATTTACAGCAAATATCCCAAGGAATTACCCGTGGTTTGGCAGCTTGGCAGCGACTCCAAGAGCATTTGGTCAGTTGGATGTATGAGCAAAATCGACAATTGGGATTTGGCGGCGTACCTGGAGAACATGGTCCGTGGGCAACTTGGGCAAAACAAGTTAATAGTGAGTTACCCCAAACACTGTTTCGTACCTTAGCAATGGAGCAGTCTGCAATTGAATTTGCCGAAAAACAAAGTGGTGTTACCCTCAGTGATTGGGTAGAAATGGCCTTGATTTTACAATATGTACAACGGGGGTTAGTCAACTGGTTTGACCAACAAGCTTACAATGTGCAAGCAGGCTCAAAATTGTCAATTTCTACTTTTTTGACATTTGCAGTCATTTGGAGTCAATTAGCAAATGGTTTTGGTAGTACGGCTGTTTACAGCAATGCAGCTGCTCAAATCATGCTCCAGATTTTGCGAACCTTTGCTCTGCGTCCATATTTTCCGCTTTATGGCGGGATTTTTGCCTCTTTCGCTGGTAACTCTTTGCGAGATGCCCTAGATTATTTAGATGAGCCACTGCGGCGAGTTGATGGAACCCAGGAAAAGGCGCGAATTTTGACGCTTTTAGGCTATTCGCAGCGGGCATTAGGACAATATCGGCGTTCCATAACCTTTCATCAACAAGCATTAGAGATAGCTAGAAATGCAGGCGATCGCCCCTGTGAAATTGCCAATTTCAACCACCTCAGCCGTACTTATGTCCAAGAACAAAACTATGCTGAGGCGATTAATTACAGTCAACGAGCATTAATTTTAAGTCGGCAAGTAGGCGATCGCACCGGAGAAGCTAATGCCCTAGTTAATTTAGGTTACAGCGAAGTTATGCAGGCACAAAAGCAAGAACAAGTAGAACCAGAAAACTATGAAATGCCCATTAATTATTTAAAACAAGGTTTGAAACTATCAGAACAATTAGGCGATATTCAAAGTAAAGCCTTATGTTTTAGTAGCTTAGGTGTTGCCTATCTAGTTATAGAAAAGCCACAAGATGCAATTCAATATTTAGAAAATGGCTTTAAAACAGCCCAAGTTTCTGGTGATTTATATCTCCAAGGACGGAATTTAGCTTATTTAGCTGAAGCTTATTATCATCTACAAAATTCTGAGAAAGCCGTTTACACTGGCAGTTTAGGAATGTATCTTTTAGAGCAAATTTCTTCTAATGAATGGCGGCAGTCGGCGGGTTTATTAATAATTCTCCAAGGGCAAATAGGAATAGAAGCTTTCCAAAATTTATTACAGCAACACCGACCTAAAATTATGGCGATTATTGGTGTAGATGGATATGATTATATTCCGCAGTTGTTAGAAATCTACAAGCAAGATATGTAGGTAGTAATGCTGGCATAGTTGGCAAAATGTTCTCATAAGACAAAGAAGTAGTTAAGCTCATCCTGCCCCGTAATACCATTTCACGAAATTATTGATACAAATTACTTTTCTTACTCCCCCTGCCTTTGGTCACTGAGCGTCTTGTACTGAGTTTCGATTGCGCGGCAATCGAGTTTCGACTACGCTCAACTGCCGCGAAGTCGAGATTCAACTACCGCCGCAGGATTTTTGCGATTACGTCGCTATCGCTCGTAATGACGAAATTGCGTTAGTTTTGCGTAAGTCCTAAGTATGAAAAATTATGATATTTATTATGCCTTTTTTGTTCTAATAAAAACATATCGCCTGTGTTAAAAAGCAGATATTTTAATACTATTCCTGTAAAACTGTCTTTGATACAATTCGGGTTTTCTTCAAATCTGATTGTGAAAGTTGTTCTCCAGCTTGTAGGCGAGTGGCGGAAGATTGCAAAACTGTGGCTGCACCAGTATCTCCGATTTGTAAAGCAGTTTTAGCTGCTGTTTGCAGCATAGTAGCTGCACCAGTGCGATCGCCTTGTTGTAATTTCGCTTCCGCTAACTGAGTTTGGCGATACTTCGCTAATGCCAAAATGGATTGTTGTACTTGAGGATTCACAGCAGGTTGATATGCCTTGACCACATTTGCATATACAGGAATCATGGGGGAAACTAGACCCTGCTTATTCACTGCCGGATCATCGTAGCGGATTTGCAAATGTCCAATAACCTGTTGTCCTTCTGATAACTGTCCCAGATAAAGATTAGCTAAAACCACCCGTTCCACATCTTGCATCAAATCTCCCAAACGCACAATAAAACCGCCATGCGCTTCTTGTTGTACTGGTAACTCAATTGTGTCTGGGTAAACTTGAGCAATGGGTTTGAGTTCTGCTAGTCGAACATTTGGCACTAAAGACAACAGCAAGTAGGCATTAGTTAACCCTACTGATTGAATGCGCCTAAACAAACGGCTAAATTCATCTACTACTTGTTCAGGACGCTCAATATGAGCTAAAGTCCCACCACCAGCATCGGCAATTTTTTCTAAAAGATCCTGGTTCCACTCACTACCAAAACCAAGAGTATTAATAGTCAAATTGATTTTAGTTGCCTTGTGGGCAAGTTCCAGACAGCGCTTGTCGTCGTCTTTACCTAGTTCCCACTTCCAAATCCGTAAACTGCTTTCACCATGACCATCTGTAAGTAGGAATGCTTGGGAAACAGCGCCTTTTGTTCCCTTCATCAATTCTGTAATTCCAAGTTGCAAACCTTCAGCAATTACCGTACCACCACTAGCCTTGAGTTTCTTTTTAATTTGAGATTTGATGCTTTCAGGGTCGTTGATGATTTGGTTAGGGATAATGACTTGTGCAGCACCCGCAAAGGCGACAATACAGATGCGATCGCCTGGCTGCAATTTGTCCAATAATTGTTCTACTGCTTGGATTACAGTTGATAATGGTTGTCCATGCATGGAACCACTTTGATCGAGAATCAAGCATAAATTAAGTGGTACATGCTGTTCAAGTTCACCCGCAACTGCCGAAATTGTAATTGCCAATTGACGTTGATTACTCAATTGAGCCACATCAACATTAGGATCATTTAGTGTCGATAACAATTGAACTTTCATGAAGATGGGGTATCTTTCAACACGGTTTTTGAGACAATTCGGGTTTTTTTGCGATCGCTTTCGGATAAATCTTCACCAGATTGCAGTTGGGTAGCAGAAGTTTGTAACACTGTTGCCGCACCTATATCTCCCATTTGCAGAGCTGTTTTGGCGGCAGTTTGCAGCATTGTGGCAGCACCAGACCGATCTCCCTGTTGCAATTTTGTCTCCGCTAACTGAGTTTGTCGATATTTAGCTAATGCTAGAATTGACTGCTGCACCTGGGGATTGATGTCTGGCTGGTAATCCCTAACTACATTAGCGTACACGGGGATATTGGGCGTAAATAAACCATTTTGGTTTTGAGTAGGGTCATCGTAGCGGACTTGGACATTAGCGATCGCCTGTTTACCCGCTGGCAATTGTCCTAAATAAATATTAGCTAAAATCACCCGTTCTACATCTTTCATTAAATCTCCTAGGCGGACAGCAAAACGTCCATCAGCTTCTTGCTGCACTGGTACTTCAATTGTATCTGGGGCAACTTGAGCAATAGGTTTGAGTTCTGCTAACCGGATATTGGGCATCAAGGAGAACAGTAAATAAGCATTATTTAAACCTACCGTTTGCATTCGGTTAAACAAGCGACTAAATTCATCTACAGCTCGTTCTGGTTTTTGAATATAAGACAAAGTACCTAGACCAGCATCAGCTATTTGTTCTAAAATATCTTGATTCCAATTATCACCAAAACCTAAAGTATTCAAAGTCAAATTATAGCCAGCAGCCAACTCGGCAAACTTCAAACATCGATTGTTATCACCGTGTTCATTTTCCCCATCAGTTAACAAAAAGGCATGGGAAATTGTTTCTTTTTTGCCCTTGGCTAATTCCTCAATTCCCAAGCGTAAACCTTCATCGATCGCAGTTCCACCATCGGCAGATAAACGATTAATTTGCTTTTTGATTTTTTCTGGTTCTTCGATAATTTGATTAGGTATTAAGACTTTGGCTCTGTGATCGAAAACTACAATACTCAAGCGATCGCCTGGTCTAAGTCTATCAACTAATTGATTCGCCGCTTTTTTAACAGTTTCTAGCGGCCGTCCATTCATCGAGCCACTGTGGTCGAGAATTAAGCATAAATTCAGTGGTACATTTCGGTCAAGATTTTCCGCGATCGCCGAAACCGAAATCGCCAACTGACGCTGACTACTTGGTTGATGCGCGTCTAAATTACCATCATTTAAAACAGGTTGCAAGTTAACTTTCATAACCCAAACTTCCTAATTAAGATATACATAATTTGTAAATAACTTCAAACCGTAACATCAACGCTACGGAAAACCTCAACAATACAGAATCCATTAATATATTCAGAATATCTTAGGATTGGGGATTAACTTAAGATAGAGAATTGTAAGTTGGGTATTGCGATCGCCATACTCAAAAAGTAAAGGATATTGGTTTATCCTACGATACGTAGCCTTAATTCTTTAGTGCATTAGAGAGAAATCCGCACTTGAAGAGAGCTTGCATCACGCTAGGATGTATTACAGTTAACGGCATAGTTTCAGGCGATCAGTTGCTATGGACATTTCCCCTATCAAGGCTGTTCAAGCCCCTTATTACGGTGATAACTCTTACCGGACACCGCCGCCAGATTTGCCTTCCTTATTGTTAAAGGAAAGAATTGTCTATCTGGGAATGCCACTGGTGCCAGCTGTCACGGAATTGATCGTGGCCGAACTACTGTATTTGCAGTCCGACGACCCCGAAAAACCGATTAAAATTTACATCAACTCGACCGGCACTTCCGGTTACAGTGGCGATCCTATCGGCTTTGAAACCGAAGCTTTCGCCATATTCGACACCATCAAATACATCAAGCCTCCCATTCACACCATCTGTATTGGTTCAGCGATGGGTATGGCAGCGATGCTTCTTAGTGCTGGCACAAAAGGATGTCGCGCCAGTTTGCCTCACTCCAACATTATCCTGCATCAGCCCAAAAGTTACGCCCAAGGCCAAGCAACGGATATTCAAATTCGGGCTAAAGAAGTTTTGGTAAATAAAACCGCGATGGTTGATATCCTTCATCGCACCACCGGACAGCCTCCAGAAAAAATTACCAAAGACATGGATCGGCTGTTATATATGACACCCTACGAAGCGAAGGAATACGGTTTGATTGACCGAGTTTTTGAAAAAGAAGAACTCGCCAATCCACCCCTACCCGCTAGTGTCCTTTAATTTGTTCTTTGTTAGTTGTTAATTGTCAGTTATTTTTTACTATTCACTACTGACTAATGACCACTGACTATTAACTAATTGCTAATTATCAAACGGAGTAACGAAAATGCCTATAGGCGTTCCTAAAGTTCCTTACCGGATGCCCGGAGGGCAGTATACAGACTGGATTAGCATCTATGATCGCCTTTACCGAGAACGAATTATTTTCCTAGGTAAAGATATTGATGATGAGATTGCCAACCAAATTATTGCTGTAATGCTGTATCTGGATTCAGACGATCCAGGTAAGGATATTTACTTATATATCAATTCCCCCGGTGGTATGGTTACGTCTGGCTTGGCAATTTTTGACACCATGCAACACATCAAATCAGATGTGGTGACAATTTGCGTTGGTTTAGCCGCCTCAATGGGATCTTTCCTATTGACCGCTGGCACTAAAGGCAAACGTATGGCATTGCCTCACTCACGGATTATGATTCACCAGCCTTCTGGTGGTACGCGTGGGCAAGCTACTGATATCGAAATTGAAGCTAAAGAGATTCTGCGGATTCGTCACCAACTCAATGAGATTTATGCTCAAAATACTGGTCAAGCCATAGCCAAGATAGAAAAAGACATGGATCGTGACTTTTTCATGTCTGCTGCTGAAGCTAAGGAATACGGTTTAATTGACCGTGTAATTGAAGAACGTCCGTAGATTAGAGGAGCAGGGGAGACAAGGAGACAAGGAGACAAGGGAACAAGGGAACAGTTCTTTTCCCAATTCTCCAATTCTCCTTGTCCCCAATGCCCAATGCCCAATGCCCAATGCCCCATGCCCAATGCCCAATGCCCCTAAAAAAACTGCCAAATATGAACTATAAAATAGAAAATTAGTCTTTATAATAAAAACCTTAAGGCTGGAAGCGAATAGCCGAAAGCTGCATATTTTCAATCGCTATATAGATCAAAATGGATCTTGGAGATTGCTACCGTTTACTAGGTTTAAGGTCGGGAGCCTCTTTTGCCGACATCAAAACGTCTTATAGACGTTTAGCCCAGCAATATCATCCCGATATTAACCCAAATGACAAAAAAGCTAAAGATAAATTTATTGCCTTGACAGAGGCTTACAGACTGCTTTTAACTGTAGTACCTCCAGAGGAGACAGTCCCACAGCCACGTCAGCCATCCGCATCTGAGCGTGATATTCCCAAAGCAAAAGCCACCCACCGAGAAAAAGCACCAACAACCACGGTGACAACCGAAAAGCCGCCAACGCCAAAGCCCCCTAATTTGGTGGAAATAGAACAACGGCTGAAGTGGAAAACTTACGAGCAACTGCAACGGTTTTTGAAAGAAAGACGATTTCCCCAAGCGATCGCCCTCGCGGAAGCTTTAGCAGAACGCCTACCAGGGGATACAGAAGTACGTCAATGGCTGGCGGTTGCTTATCAAATTTGGGGACGAGCTTTAATTACCGAAAACCAATTACTTAAAGCCAGAATTTATCTCAAAAAGGCTTTGAAAACAGACCCTAGTAATAAGGCTCTGTGGCTTGAGGTGCAACGCGACTTTCAGCGCTTGGAGCAAATTTTTTAAGATTTTATGTAAATTCTGAATGATTAAGTGTTTTAGCGTAATTTGAGCCACCTCACCCTAATTACGTATTTTTTCTCTGTAAAATGTATTTTTTAATAGTTAGCCTGATAACAAAGCACTGATGCCAGACAAAGCTAAGTAATCAGGCAACTTCCTTATGTTTTATCGTCTCGCATTGACTTCTAGTTTGATGCTAGCAAGTGCGATCGCTCTAGATCAAGCTGCGCTAGCTCAAAGTGCAGACGTTCCTTTCAATGGAACTGTTCCTATTCAAACTACCTTTAGTAATTCTAGTGGCGGTACTGCACAATCGACAGGAATAGTAGGTGTTAATGGAAATGCCAATAGGTATGAATCAATAACTCCTGCAACAGTCAGTGTTCAATCCACTACGCCTGCCACTATTACTGTTTCACCACCCCGCCTTGTCTCTGGAGAAACTGAAGATCCATCTGGAACAAAGCACACAGCTTTTGTCAAGTTTGGTTCGACTAACTTTCGCAGTGATGTTGGCGGTGGAAGTGCGCCTTTACCTGCTGGTAATACGAACTTAGAGATAAGTATGTTAATAGAGCGACCACAAGCTTTTACACCAGGAACTTATATCTACGTTGTTACCTTAACCATTACACCATAACTCTGGTTTTTGTTTTGATTCGTTCAACCCTAATTTTTGGAAGAAGGATTTAAATATGATTCGTCGTTCATTATTAACCGCAGTTTTGGTTATTGTCGGTTCCGTTGTTCTTGCACCCAAAACAATGGCTCAAACCGTAGATGTTCCTTTCACTGGAAGTGTAAATGGTGCTTGCACCTTTGGACAAGTGACTCCTGGTAAGTTAGGACTCAATCAGCCTACTAGCCCCACTGCTCTAGCGGGAGGGTTTTCTGGAGGAGTATTTGGTCAAGTTAGTGTTAGCTGTAACCAACCTGCCAGAGTGAGTATATCTCAACCACAGCAAACTGGAGGCCCTGCATTTACGCCTATGTTCTCTGCTGGACACATAAACTCACCTGTTGGCAGCACAGATTCCAATAGCGGTTCTCCTTTACCATTACCTACTGGTGGCTCTGTACCTTTGAGTGTTGACATGATTGTAGACAAAGGCAGTCCGCTGGTTCCAGGAAACTACAGCTACATAACAACTTTGACTATCGTGCCATAAGGCAGCAATTCAAGTTACCTGGAAAATCAAACTTTAACAGTTTGTTTAGGACACTTGTCTATGAGGTTTTTCTTGTTGAGCAAAGTGTCCTGAACACAAAAATTAAATTTACTATCTTGGGCTAATAAATATGTTTGATGACAAATGGTTGTCAGTAGCTGCTTCTAGCATATTCTTATCCGCTTTGGTTCTGTTTCCCAGTACTGCTAAAGCACAAATGAGTGTTTCCCCAATGGTAATTGAAGCCAAAGCAGAGCGAGGACAAGCCCAAGGAATGATCACTATTTCAAATACTAGCAATGCTCCGTCTCGCGTTCGTGTTTACGCTGAACCTTTCACCTATAGCCGAGATACTGGGTTTAAAACCTTAGCTTCTAGCCCCAATGATTTGACTAAATATCTGCAATTTTCACCTCGTGAATTGACTATTAAGCCAGGAGAAAGCCGCCGGGTACGCATTATCAGTCGATTGGCTCCTAGTTTACCAGATGGAGAATATCGAGCAGTAGTTTTTAATGAAACTCTCACCGATGCTAAGGATAATGTTGGCAATAATGTTAGCTTAGTAGCACGAATTGGCGTGACTCTTTATGTTAGAAAAGGTAATCTTTCTCCTAATTTGGCAGTAAATGATGCTAACTTCAATTCACAACAAAAACAAATTCAACTTTTGATTCGTAATACTGGTAAAGCAACTGCCCGCCCCAGTGTTAATTGGACGCTACGCCGTGGAGATACTGTAATTAAAACTGGTCAAGCAGATGCTAGTGCTGTTATAGCAGAAAGCGATCGCTATTTTTTATTAAGCTACCCCCAACAAGATACAGCAGCGCTTTCTCCTGGTAGTTATCAATTAAGTGGTGAGTTAGTCTGGTCAGCAGATGATAATAAAAAGAAATTGCCATTTAATTTAAATGTTACTATCCCTTCTCAAACTGCTGCATCAGAAAAGAAATAAAGTGTAGTTTGGAATACATCACTAATCACGTTAATTTTGGACTCATAGCGGGAATTATACGTTTGTCAAGGCGTTGCAATCAACGCCTTTCTGTTTATGCGTAATTATACTGGTAAATTTGGAGTATTGTGCGACCTTGGTTATTATTCACCAACATTAGATATTTGCTAGCAGCGATCGCTATTATTTGCCAAATTATTGTCACCCCAGCTGCTGCAAATACTGCGGAAATTACTACCCCATTAACTGATGAGTCCAAAAGTTTTGGGGTGTTTCCTGTGGGCTTGAATGTAGGCAAACGCAACGTTAATCCTAGTATCTTAATACGTGGTCAAGAAAATGGTTCCCAAGCAATTAATTTTGCTAATTGGCTATTGCCTTATGATGCTGTAATTTCAGCTTTGAAATTGAATGTCACTACATTACCAGATGGACAATTAGAAGTGCGATCGCCTGGTATTGTCACTCGGATTAATCCTCAAAAACTTCGCACCGATTCAGAATTGGGACTAGTATTTTCTATTCAAGATTTACAAACTTTGTTTGGAGTAGCGGCGACATTTGATATTAACGAATACGCCATTGTTTTAGAAATTCCTTGGCTGAATCAATCCAGCGGGGAATTAACCCAAACAGAAACCGCTATTCAACTCCAAGGATTACCGCATATTGCACCTGCAAATTTTAATATAGCAACAATTGAACAAAAGGTGAATGCTAGCGGCACTGCAACTACGTCAGCGAGTTATCGAGGTGACGTAGTTGCTGTTGGTAGTGCTTTTGGCGGTTCATGGTTTATCCGTACCGATCAACCAAACTTACAAAATCAGCAAACTTGGAATATTGCCGAGGCGCAGTTTTTACGGCAAACTAATTTAGCTGATTATTTTATTGGTTCCCAGCCAACTTTTTGGCAAAATCAAGGAACCGGAGATTATTGGGGTTTTACCTATATTCAAAGACAGGGGTTTGTACCTCCTCAATTTTTTGGTGGTGGTTTTTCTGATCCTCGCCAACGCTTACAAGCCGCCGCAGTTGGCCGTACGATTTCTGGTAAAACTGAGCCAGGTACATTAGTACGCCTAGTACAAGGTTTAGGCGATCGCGTCATTGCGGAAATTTTAGTTGATTCTTCTGGCATTTACCGCTTTGAAAATATTAAGAGCGATAATCAATTTCTGGGTAATAATTATCGTGTCTTACTGTATCCCCAAGGGCGACTCACAGCCCAACCAGAAATTCGAGAGGCAACTTTTTCTATAGTACCAGGGCAATTGCCAGCAGGTGCTTCAGCATTAGTTGTTTCTGGTGGGTTGCGACGAGAATTTTCTGAAAATCCCAGTTTTTTAGGAAACTTTTCGGAATTTAGGGGTGGAATTGCTCAAAGGTGGGGTTTGTCAGAAAGCCTTACAGTAGGTTTAGGTGGAGTGTACGATGAATCTGCCAGAGCTTTAGCAGAGTTATTTTGGCGTTCTGGCGATTTGCCTTTACAGGTAGCAGTTTCAGCACTTACAGGTAACAAGTGGGATATAAATGCAGATATTCGTTATGATCCATTTCCTAACTTGAATGCTGTATTTACCAGCGATCGCTTTTCTAGTCGATTTAATTTAGATTGGCGAGTTTCTTCTAATTTCAGTTTATTCACTAATACCAGCACACGAGATGCTACATTTGGCGGAGTACAAATTAATTTTAGTGGCAAAGATGCCTTTACTTTTGCCCGTGTCAGCTTAGATACTGAAAATCGCTGGCGGTGGAATTTACTGCAACGTCTAGGCAAATTAGAACTGACGCAGCGGGGAAACGAAATTGGTACTTTGTCAGAACTCATCTACAAATTATCTGCAAATAGCTGGGTAGATTCCGGTAACTCATTGCTGTTAAGTTACGAAACACTGAATCAAAATCGCGCTGATAACTTACTTGTCTTGGGTTGGCGTTATCGTTCTCCCCAAAGAGTAATTGATGGTAATTATCTTTGGGAATTTCAGCTTGGTTATGGCATTGGTTCTCAGGCTACAGGACTAATTGCTACATTATCAACAACGGTTTTACCCGGTTTACAGTTGCGAGGACGTTATCAGGGTGTGTCAGTCAATTCCGATCAAGCAACTTTTAGTGTAGATTTAGTTTCTAGCCTTGGTTTACAAAAAGGTTTTACCCCAGGCGATCGCCGTTCCCAATACTTCCGCACTCAAGGCGGTTTATTAATTCAACCATTTTTTGACCGCAATAATAACGGTAAGCGCGATCAGGGCGAAGAATTTTATACCAAAAATCCCGAATCACTATTGGTAATTAACAATCGCTCAATTAAATCTTTTCAACCAGATATTAGAAGCGATCGCATTTTAGTGCGTATGCCTACTGGAATTTATCGCCTAGAACTCGATCCAGCAGGTTTTCCCCCCGACTGGCAAGCTACGGTTGATGCTTTGGCAGTTGATGTGGTTGCTGGCAGTTATACTCCTGTAATGGTATCGCTGATTCGCTCTTACACGCGATTAGGAGTGATAACGGATGCTCAAGGTAATGTAGTTGCAGGCGCACGAGTAGAAGCCATACAACCAAATCAGCTAAATCGGCGATTTTCTGTCACCAACGGTGCAGGAGTATATTATTTAGAAGGTTTACAAAAAGGTCAATACATCTTGCAAATTAATGGCAAATCAGCTGGTAGTTTGCAATTAGAAGAGTCTTCAGAACCATTTCAAGAATTGAATCTGCAACAGCCATCTAGTTAGGCCAACTCTTCACCATGCCCTTTGATGTATAATAATTTTCAGAAATTATACCAATTCTTTACTTCTTAGAATTACAAATTACGAATTACGAATTTGCTATTACCAAAGCATATTATATGTCTAAGTCTGCGATCACAGTTACTGTCAAATTGTTTGCTGCTTATCAAGAAGCTTATGGAGTTTCGGAACTAGCGCTAGAATTTCCTGATGATACACCAGTTAGAGCAGTGTGCGATCGCCTCATCGCTGAACACCCAGAACTTACCCAATGGCGTGACATTACCCGCTTTGGCATCAACTTGACATTTGTAGAACCAGATACCCTACTGCAAGAAGGCGACGAAGTAGTATTAATTCCCCCAGTTAGTGGTGGGTAAAGTCTCAAAAAAGTTACCTAATTTTAGGCTTTTCATCTTAGTGTCTTTGTGTCTTAGTGGTTAAAAATTGACTATTTAACCACCAAAAAACCAAAAATAAATATTTTATTTCACCTTAGCTCTAAAGCGAACAAAACCATAAGAATTAGTAGGTGTACCAGATCCAGTTGCTTTTGGTAGATTAGGCAAATCTGGACTCCGCGTAATATTGACTACCACAGCCCCATTGATATTAGTTCCACAGTACGACGGTGTAGCGGAATCGTTGGCAGGATAAAAACGTCCACGATCTGCATCTGCTACATTGCTGAAGTAAACCGTAGGCGTGCTAGCACCAACAGCCAGAGCAATACCTTGATTTGCTCCTGGTAAACCACCATCATTGGAAGTCATACCATTAAAAGCAGTAGGAGTAAAACTAGTACTTACAGGAACTAAATCACAAAATCTTACATTAGTTGCATTACCTAAACCATTAGAAAGAAAATAGATAGTGTATTCCAATTCATCTCCTGGTTTAACAGTGCCAGCATTAATTAATCCTTGTAAATAACCACTAGGCCATTTAGGATCGTTATCATCAGTATCTCGTGGTGTAGCTACGTAGTTAGTAGCATTAGTAGGAACATCGCTACGACCATCAACAATATCAGTTAAATCTTGGTTATTGATGCGGGTAATACGTTTAACTAACACTAAGGTTGGTTGAGTAACAGCAGCACCGTTATTATTTTCGCCCACACTAGTCACACGACTGCCTATAGTATCTGTGTTTCTAGTTGGTAAATAGTTTGTACATCTAGTAGCGGCATTACTACTAGTTGTTGCTTCCCAACAAGCACTAGCATTAGTGTCTTGCCCATTTGGAGTCAAGCTGATAGATTGGCCTGTATTAGCCCCAGCCAAAGAAGATTGATAGGTATTATCCCAAAGATTTAAAACACTTGAGGGAGGCGTATTAACCTCATTGCCTGTGCCATAGGCGATATAGTCAATAATCTGATCTTGATTATCGTATAACCAAACATCATCACCAGAGTTATTGAGTTTGGGAGTTTGTCCTAACCAATATTGCAAAGTGGCTTTTGTGGCTTGATGATTGACATTGTTATCTCCAATCCAAATCACAGCATATTGCCCTGGCTGTAAAGTTGCACCATTAGGAAATATATGAGTCAATCCGTTAGTGCCATCATTGTCACTAGCAGTTAAATGTCCATCTGCCAATTTAAAACCACTTAAATCTACAGCAGACGTAGAAGCATTATATAGTTCAATAAATTCATCGTTAGTGTTAGTACTAGTTCCTGTTTCTTTGTACAACACTTCGTTAATAATAATTTTACCAGAGTTAGCTGAAACTCTATCAATAATATTCAATGGAGTTGGTTGAGTTACACCAGGATAATAAGTCCACAAATCCAGTCCTTTGGTATCTCCAAATGAACCGGTGGAATCGCATAATTTATTAGCATTACCATTGTTACCAGATTGACCAAATTTCCGGTCATTACTTGCGGTGTCAAAGCCATTAATTGGGTCACTGAAGGCTGGGCTTGGTGGACCTTTACCACAAAGTACTTGACCCAACGTACCAACTTGAGTACCACCGATGGTTTTATAACCACGGTCGTCATAAAATCCTCTTGTATTGCCTATAGGATTAATAGCATTCAGCATTGTAATGGTAGGACCACCGGTAAAATTATTTTCCGCATCCAATAAAGGAAAGTGATATTCACCTCCAAAAGTTCTAATACTGACTTTATAATTACTGCCAACCGGGAAAAAATTCCCACTGTTATCTTTACCATCCCAACTAACTGATTGCTGTCCCGTTACAGTCATCCCCCCTCGTAAAAGGCGGTTTTGTGAGTTGCTGGGATCAAAATTACTACCGTCTCGACTGATAATGAGTTCGTAAGTACCTGTAACGTTGCTACTAAAGCTGAAAGTACCACCTGTACCAAAAGAACTATTGTTTCCCGTAACTGTGCCGTTGAATTGCAAATTTTTGACTTCGGGAATAATTGGATTAAGAGGAATGCCTATTCCCTCTAAAGTGCCATCTGATTTATATCGATCAATGTATGGAATTACGTTAGAGTCGATGGGGTTGAAAAAGGTAGCATATTGGGGACGAGCCAAGCTAACATTACCTAGAGGATTTGCAACCTGACCATCCGCCCCTAATATGTCGTGGTAAAGAGGCGTTTTTCCATCACTGTCAAAAAAGCCTACCTGATTACCATAGACAACAAATCCATTGGGATCTGTGCCTCTAAGTTCTACTTTGTATCGGAAGCCATCTGTCGTTATAGGATAAATTGGGAAGTTGAGATTTCGACCATTACTGCCAGTGTAGAGGGCAAGATAGTAGCTAAATAACCGTCCCTCTTTGTCAGTTGTGGAAGTTTGGTCGCTGCTGCGTACCGTTACATCCCAAGCTGCAACACTAGTTCCTTGTTGAGTACCAAAATTGCTGCTACTACTCAAATTAATTTCACCAGTCGGAGCGACATTATTTGCGGCGTTACCCCCATCAGGTCCGTAGAAAACGATGTCATAAACTCCAGGGGATGGAGCTTGATAGTAACAGGGAATATAGCCGTTGGGATTACCTGTGCCAGAAATCGCGCGGGGGCCATTTAATTCCTGTTGGCGAGTTGAGATAACACCCCGCCCAGGTTGAGAGGAACATTGAAAATCTGGTGTCGTGGGAATCGTTTCGCTGCCAATGCTGCCACTGACACGATTAGGGTTGTAAACCCTGATATTACCGCTACCTACCCCAACTGCACTGGAACCCAAAAGAATATACTCTCCTTGGTTGGCATAGACTTTTAGTAAAGTTCGTCGCAGCACCAAGCCGCCATAAGTATCAGTACGCCACTCTAGGTTAGCTCTGCTACTTCCGGCAGGGGCGGTACTGGGATACAGAGTGCGACTACCTTCAGCTTGAGCAGTATGTGTCCAGGAACTCAGGACGCACAGTGATAAAGCAAGGCTACCTAATAATTTTCTATAGCGGTTGAAGGGGTTTTTATGGGCCGCTAAAAGACCTTTTAACAGTAGACTCATTTATGCTTGACTAGCTCCTGATATTATTTGGATAACAGCGATCGCATTGTTTCTTCCATTTTTTAACTTGCCCAAAGCAACGTATTTACAATCAGCATTTACTTTGAAATTTAATTTATTAGTAAAATTACATAAAAAATTTCGTATAAATAAATTCATATCTTTAGCTTGCCTACCTCCTTTACTTGATTGACTGCTGGTTGTGATTGAGATTCCTGTTGCTGGCGTGGTACAGGCTTCTGCTGTCCAAAACCTTCAAATAACTCATTGAGTTTGAGAGTGATACCCAAGTAAGGACCGCCTGCGGAACGCGTACCCGAAAAATCTCGGTCATCGACTTGACCAAACACATAGCCAGCAGCAAGACGCAGATTAGGACTCAAATAGTAACCCGTCTCTACAACAAAGCCTGTCTCAGTGTAGTTAGATTGACCAATCCAACGAGCTTCACCCACCAAATCCATACTGTATCCGAGGCGGTAAGTAGCCCGAATTTGCGCTAGATTAACCGTGCTAGTACCAGCTAAATCACTAGCTATATAAGAAGTGCTGTTACGCAGGGCATACTTACCGTAAAATTCCCATTGCCAGTTAGGAGCATAAATAGTTTCCAAAGCGAAGGTATGATCCTCAGAACCCGTACCACTACCTAAAAAAATAGTGTCAGGAATCAACGCCGGATTTTTGCGATATTCATAACGCAACAAAGCATT
Source organism: Halotia branconii CENA392 (assembly GCF_029953635.1). Taxonomy (NCBI): domain Bacteria; kingdom Bacillati; phylum Cyanobacteriota; class Cyanophyceae; order Nostocales; family Nodulariaceae; genus Halotia; species Halotia branconii. The sequence continues at coordinate 6,263,974 of NZ_CP124543.1, forward strand.
AAATTTATCGTTTTTGGGGTCGCGGTAGGCTAAACCTAGCTTGAGGTTAGCGGTATCCCCCAATCCAGTCAGCTTTTGATTGGAAGACCCAGCTTGTTGATAACGCACTAAAGCCGTTAAAGCTGGAGAAATCTTACCCGTAGCGGCTGCTGAGATTACAGTGTTAGAACCACCAGAAGAAGTACGATATTCATAACGAGCGCTGGCTTGAAACTGAGGATTATCACTATATTCCAACCCGACACTATAGCTATCTCCACCGTTAAACCCAATAGAAGAGGCGCTCTGACCAAAAGCAAAGGGTTGGGCGTATTGTTGACCTGTTGCAGTGCGTCCGAAGAAGTTACCAAATACATGTTCGTAAGCGAGATTTAGCCGTAAACCAGGAGCAATAGACCAACGGTTATTTAGACCAATTGCGCCTTGTGTAGTAACTTCGTTAGCACCACCCAAAATTGAATAACGACCAGTCAAGGTCGTATCTGAGCCAAGTTTGTGTTCGCCGTTGACACTTAAACTAGTGATGGAATTACCCGAAAATTGACCACTGGTGTAGAACTGTTGAGCAAGACTGATATTGACACCAGGCATTGCTGCCCAATTTAAACCCAAGATGGTACGGTCTGGGTAAACAGTATCTTGATCAGAAGATAAAGTCAGTTCATTTTGCGCTTGGAAAGTCAGATTTTTAGCGATAGGAACTGAAAAACGCGATCGCAATTGATCAGAATTACTGCTCAATGCACTGTTGGGGATACGATCTTCTCGATTGCGGTGAATCCAATCCACATCAAAAATAGCTTTACCCAAGCGTTGTTGAATACCGGCAGAAATTGTCGTCAGAGAATTATTAACTTTACTACCGGGAATCGCTTCTAAACGTGGTGAAAAGAGTTCTTCAAAGGTATCTAGAGGTTGGGGTGCAATCCCAAAATTATCTTCGTGGTCATACTGCACCCTAGCGTTAGTACTTGAGGTTAATTTGGCTGTCAGCTGCGCTCCATAACGAGTTTGACCGGGTACAAAGCTAATGGTGGCATTATTAGCAAAGCCTGTATCGGCATAGCGATAATAGGCACGACCTTGAATTGCATTGGTAACTTTTCCCTCTGCTTCCAAACGATAAGCTTCACCACGTACCCGTCCCATCAGGTCAGAGTCATTAGTGGAATGAGCATATTCTGCCGTTAATTTGCCCTGAGAACCCAGAGAAATCATGGTATCTGCGCCGTAGAGTTCAAAGCCACGCACACCTTGATTTTCTTTAACGTAGGTTGCACCCAACCAACTTTCATTGTTCAGATTACGAGAAAGGTTATATTGCAAACGACCAGCATAGATATTGCTATCAGAGTCTTGACTGTCGTATTGATAGCTAACAACAAGCCGCCGTACCAATACTTGACCAGTTGCATCAATATCGGTACGAAGGATAGGTTCACGGAATAATAGAGTACCGCGATCGTAATCAATTTCGTAGTCAGAACCTCGATTGAGCTGTTCGCGTTGCAATACAGTACCAGGGCGATTCAGTTCTTCTAATTCAATAAAGACATTTTCACTACCTGGAACAAGAATCCGACGAGAAAGAAAGTAATAGCCACTAGTACCATCGGGAGCAATAGTATCTCGTTGAAATCCTTCTAGATGGTTGCCATAAAAGCCTGTAATCTGAAAGTTTCCTAAATTATAGTTAGCTTTAAAGCCGTGGAGTTGGCGAGTAATGCTAGTAAATTGCTGCGATGAACGAGCAAACTCTTCGGTGTTGTAATCACCCCACATTGCATAATCGGGAGTAGTTCCAGGAATACCAGTCGAACGCTCAAACCGGAGATATACGCTATCAATTGAAGGTGTGGTTACATCAACCTGAGAGCTATCACCGTAAACAGGATAATTTTGTTCACTAAATTGATAGCTTCTAAATAAGCGATTATTACAATCGCAATCTTCGTTAAGGCTGCGAGAACTGTTATATGCCCCTGTAAACAACCACTCGCCGATCGCACCAGTGGCAAAGACGGCTGAATTAAAATCTAATTGGGTGCTGGTGTCTTTGTCAGGACGCAGAAAATCACGAAAACTACCGTAATAATTTGTACCTCTAGCCCCCAAACGGACATCTACAACCCCAGTCACCAAACTAGGACGTAGGGCGGTTTCAAATTGCAGTTGAGTAAAGGCTTCTAAGTCATTAGTTGTTGCCCGAATTGTTACAGTTTCGGCCTCAAGATGCGATCGCAAATTCGCTGTAAATTGCCCTGCTTTCGCCTCCACCTGAAATCCCGGTTGGTCAGGCTTGAAGTCTGCCCCTATAAACTTCCCAGCCGTGGCTGTCAAAGTCACAACTGCATCCCGATTGGAGCGATTACCACTTGCATCAATCAGTTGACCTTTGATGGTAGCTATAGAACGTCCATCAGCAGGAATACGAGACTCAACTGTAGCTAATTTGAGTTGTTGTGGCGCTCCTCGTACTACTACCTGCACTGTTGTAGGCGGTTCTGCACTTGCTACAATTTGTGCGGAAATGGTGTTTGCTCCTTCTTGTAAAGAGACACCATACCATGTCTGCGTTATCAAGTTGGTAGTAGCATCAGTTTCCGTTCGTCCCACCAAAGCAGGATCTACTAAAGTACCATTTACTCGCAATTCCACCTGACTATCAGCAGGAAATTGTAACATCACTGTAGTAGCTGGAATATCTACTACAGTGTTAGCCATTGGTGTGAGGATTTTAACTGCTGTTGAAACAGAGGAAGTAGAGGGAATTGTTTCTTTGTCTTCGGCTATTTGTGCTATTTTGCGTAAGCCTCTGGGTAATGGAGTAGAAGTTGTTGGTTGAAATGGTTGGATTTCTATTGATGAAGCTGGAGAAAAAAGAGCAGGTTGTATGTTATTTTTCTTTTCCTCTAGCTTCGCTACTTTACGTAAGCCTTTAAGTAATTGAATAGAATTTTCTGATTGAAATGGTTGTATTTTTGTTTTAGTTAACTCAATATCTGAAGTTGAAGTATCAGCCAGATCAATAGATATTGAAGAAGTTGCAGGAGATTGAATATGCGGAAATTGCTGCTGAGAATTTTCTAGAAGATCGGGAGAATTTGAATCTATGCTATTTTCAGCAAGTTTATTCTCCTGTTCTTGAGCTTCGATGGTTGTGTTTGCTGGCAAAGATAAATTAGCAGCTAGAGATTCATTATTGGGTTCCGCCTTGACTGTTGCAGGATACAAAACAAGGCTGAGAGCTACTATCGGCATCGCCCCCATCAATTTCAGATTCAAGGTATTTGCATGGTGCAGTCTAGGGTTCATTTGCCTTGCTCCTGGAAGGTGGGGGTAACTGCAAAGTTCATGCGTACCAATCCGCCAGGCTCTAAACGCACCAAGCGAGATTGGCTATTGCGTTCACGGAATTTGTGGTTGGGAGCGAGAGTATAACCAGGAACACTGCTGAGATCTAAAACACCTGTATGGTTTCCCGGTAAGGCATTGGCTAAGGAGAACAAACCATTAGGATCTGTGGTGATGCGGTTGCCGTCTTCGGTGTAAATCACTGCATTGGGAATCCCAGGCTCACCAGATTGCTGTTCACCGTCAAAGTTTTTATCAACAAACACACGACCAATAATCGTGCCGCAATCAGAAACAATTCCTGGTCGAATTTTTAATTGGTGAGTTGCAGGGCCGTCCTTGATACTAAAACCGTTGTCAACTCGTAAGGCATTAGCGATCGCACTATTGCGGCCAGTACCACGCAAAGCATCGGCTGTAAGTTGAGCAGCGTAGGCAATATTTAGAACTTTCTCTGTTGGGATGGTAATATCTGTGCGGAATGTCACAGTAGACCCATTGCGTTCTGAGATGATGGCGACTGGCTGACCATCTAATTCTCCCCGTACAGTTTTAGATGAAAAGTTAAATCCTAAAGGGAGGTTATCGGTAATTACTACATTATTCAAACCAATATCAGCGAGATTTTTTATTGACAAGCGGTAGATCACCGTATCTCCAGGTTCCGCAGCCGCGCGATCGCCTGTTTTAATAATCTGCAACTGATTCGCTTGACACATATTTGTGGTGAATTGAAACGCTAATAATTGCAGCCCCACAACTTCGGCATTAGGAACTAAAACAATTGAGCTTTCTACCCTGGTCTGACCTGTAAGATTAATCGGCTGACCATCTAAAGAAGTAGCTACATACCTGACAATATCGTTACCTTGTGTGCCAGTGCTATCAAGAATTTGAATTTTGATACGTCGTTGTTTATAAATAGAATTTGACGGAGGATTGACTACAAAAATATAAGTTTTACCTGGATTAGTTTGACCATTATTTCGATCAAGTAAAAAATTGTAAGCACCAGCAGGATTATTTGTCAGGAAGTAAGGATTACTATTTTCAATATTTGGCGTTTTACCACCAGGAATCTTATTATTAGGAATATCAGGTAATTCTGTGCGCGTCAGGGAAACTAATTGTCCTAATTCTGTTTTTGTGGTATCACCTGGATTAGGTTCATAAAGACTGACTGAAAAACCTGTATAGTTAGGTAAAACTATCCCAGCACAACCTAATATTTGTCCTAATGGATCAATTAATATATTTGTATTCAGATCAACCTGAGCAGAAATTCCTAGATATTTATATGTAGTAGCCGGATCTGTATATGTATAACTAGCTTGGTTAATTATGTTTCGAGTTTCAAATTCTTGTGCTTTTGCTGGTGTATTTATGTGTAATAAACTTCCGATAAAAATAGTAATTATCAACCAAATACGATAGCTATTATTAAAAATAATTTGCTGTTTTTTTTGAGGATGTAACACTTAATTAATCTCCTCTAATACCAATTCTATATAAATTTGTACTTATTCTTCCTTGGCTTCTTCTCTAACGAGACGCTGCGCGATAGCGGTTCGTAATTAAAAAATTTAGTGCATCTTCATAAGGAATTGATATAAGATGCCTTATTGATTAATAACGACATTTTTGGGTATAAATACATAAATTTAAATTGCCTTATTCTCCCTTTCCAAATAAAAAAGGGAGTTGGGAATTAAGCTGATAAACATCAGCGCACCTGAGTTTGATAAGTCGCTTTGACTGTAGTCTTAGCTGCAACAGTTGGAACTAGCAAGCGAATGTGGGTGTAAGCACTTGCTGGCGCTGGTTTAGTTTCCACCTTGCCGTTAGGAAGAGTAACTTTAATGGTGGGATTCTCTACAAAGCTGCGTCCACCATCAATGCTATAAGTCACTTTTGCATTATTGGTGACATTAGCAGACCTCAGTACGTATACCATACCTTTAGGAATGGGTTGATTAAGAGTTAAATTTTTAATCAGGCGATCGCTTTTATTTTCGCCACTGAGGGTATAACGCAATACATCTCCAGGTTGGACTACAGCTTGACCTTTTAAAGGTTGCCATTTTTTGCTTTGTTTACCCTGCTGATCTTTCATTACCACTTGCTTTTCAGCATCTAGATGTAATTGTATTTGCCCTTGAGTTTTAACATTTTGAGCAACAGCACTTCCTGGTTGCCATACAATTGGTATTCCGGGGATTTGACTAACAAATGGTACTATAGTAACGAGAGCAAAAGCTCCTAAACTTGCAATGAAAATACCCTTCATAAATTAATAACCTCAAACAACTTGCAAAATGTTGATTGCTGATTTATAGTTCCCTATTTTTGCTAGAGAATGTCGTATTAGTCTGTCAAGATTAACTTCATAAATTTGTAGTTATAAAACGCCAACCACAAATGTAGACTTTCCCTCTCAGAAAGCTGAGAGGAAAAGAAATTAAACTATCTAGTTAACCTTGCGTTGGAAAGTAAATGTTCTTTGAATACCAGGTGCAACCTGACCAGTTACAGTATTCACATACTTAGTAACATCAGTGTTTACCGTTGTTCCAGTTTGGTCAATGCTAGAGGTACTAGCTGGATTACCATTGAAGAATTGGACAGTGGAAGCACCCGAATCCTTAGCCGAACCGACAATATTACTAGTATCAATTTGACTGTTGCTATCATTGTCTAGCGCCCAGTTATTGGGGCTTTGCGTACCATCTTCAGTAATCGCAACTTTGTCAGCATTCAAAATCACGTTACCAGTTCCAGCTTGGGCATCAGAGATATTCTTGTACCGAATCTGGTACTCAACAATGTTGCCCGGAGCAGGTTTTCTGGGTACATCAGCAACTCCTGGATTCGGATCAATCACAGTGGTGGTCATAGGATTTGTGTAAGCTGGTGTAGACTCAAAACTATCTTGACCTGCACCAACTGCTGGTCCAGTTCCTTGTAAAATCCGTGACACTTTCACCAGTTGTAAGAAGCCAGTGTATACGCGATCAATAGTGATATTTTGACCATCTGGTGTACCATCTGCATTGGTATCAATAGAAGCAGTGATTGGTACTGGGAAGCCTCTATTAATATCAGTAGATAATGCTGTACCTGGAGGTAAATCAACTTCCACACCATAGTTGATACTTGCACCAGCAGCAACGTTAGGAATACTCACTGCACCGCTGACTAAGGCAAATCCTCCTGCTTGAGTATAGTTATAGACAGCAGACTGACTATTATAGGTAACAGTTACTTTGGTATTATCTGGTAAATCTGCGCTATTCGTTGGTGGTGTTGGTACTAATGTGATCGTTCCAGGATTAGTACCACTGTTCCTAATTGTGTTAGTGAAGCCAACTGACTGTGGGTCAATCGTACTACCAGGTGCTATACCAGCAGGAACGAGAGAAGATTTGTTAGTGAAATCATCGTTGGTTAGACCTGATGGACCAGTAGCATCTGGCGCATTTTGTGGCCCGTTGAGTATAGCTGAGGCTACAGGTGTTTGCACTGTGAAGACGTTTGCTTCGCCACCAGTACCAACACCACTATTGTTATTGCCTGTATCAACTCCTGTTTCAGGAGTTGTCGGGTTATCAATATAGCCATCATCAACATCAGCTGACAATAGAGTATCAGGAACACCATCACTATTGGTATCTGTACCCGGAGGAGGTGTCATATTGCCTATAGGCCCATCATAGTTACTGGGATTTTGATCACCGGATTCGTCGTATACTGGGGCATTAGTACCAGGGGTTTGACCAAACAACTGGGCAATATTAGCAATAATCAAAGGTGAAGTTGCATTTGATTCAACAGCTAGCTGAATCGAGAAGCCATTTACCGTTGTACCTGGAGCGATAGAAGTAATAGTAGCTGGATTATTGATAAAACCAACGCGAGTTACCGAAGCTAACGAGGCTGGTACTGTTGTAGTCCACGCAGCTGTATTAGCATCAATGGAAATTAGGCTTGTGGTGTAAACAGTTTGCCAACCAGGCAGTGGAGTTGGTGCAGCCGCCAAATCTGTACCCGCAGGAATCGCATCAGAAATCAGGATACGATTGACTGGAGTCCCATCAACAGTGATGCTTGTCCCTGTCAAAGCTGCTGGTATAATTCCTTGTCCTGTTGGGTCATTAGACTCAACTCGTAAACTCAGACCGTAAGTTAGCTTGTCATCTGTAATTGCAGAAGTACCAGCATTGTTGTAAGCAGTGCGAGTCTTGAGGATGGTTGCTAAAGCGTATGTTTTTACACTAGAACCAACTTTAATTTGCTCTGTGGCGCTAGCTTCACGAGTACCATTAACTGGTGCGCCAGCTACCTCGCCAGGACTACCATCGGGGTTATCTACAGTGTAAACGTCACCACCATCAGGACTCCGCAGTTGGTTTTGAGCATTACCAGGAGTATTACCAAGAGTGACGGTGATTATATCGTTGGTTTGAGCGCCATTCTGAACGGTAACTGGCACACGTACCAACACAGTGCCGCCAACGGGTACTGATGATGTGTCTACGCCGCCTGGAGCCACGTTTGTCCAGGTTGCACCTCCATCAGTGCTGTATTGTAACTGACCACTAGCTGGTGCTTGACCATTTTTATCATTAGGTAATACGCCAGAAACTGTACCTGGGCCTGTTGTTGTCGCTTGGTTGGGAATATGGAATTTGGTAGGGTCATTACCTACGTTTGTTAGGGTGTAGGTGTAGGTTAGTAAATCACCAACCTGAACTGTTGTATTGGTAGCGCTAGCGGTGTTATCCGTTACACCAGAAGCCGAAACGGTAATACCAGCAACTTCTGCCACGGTTACAGTTACAGTATTAGAGGTGGCATTAATTGTTGTCCCTGGATTGTTAGGATCTTCGTAGGTTGCAGTTGCTGTGTTACTTATAGATGTACCTGCTGTAGTACCCTCTGCTAATACAGGCGCGAGAAATTGAAAAAGGCTACCAGTTAATAATGCTGTTGCTATTAACGATTGATAACGCTGACGTTGCTTGTTTACAGACTTGTTTTGTTTTACCATATAAGTAGTTTGTTTGTTTGCTGAACTTCTGTCCTGAATCTTCAAGCAGGATAAAGTTCGGCAATTCCTTGAAGAATTACCGTTTATATCAACCTAAAACTTGAATGTTCCAGGAATGCACTTAAAGGGAGTAAAATAATTTGCTCCCTTTAAAAAAATATACTTAGGCAACGCATAGAAATGAATTGCTGTTGTATTTGTATTTAACCCTGATATTTAAGGCTTATGGGCATAAATGAAAGGAAAGCAATTTCTTCTTATGTGCTATCTAAATAAACTATACAAATAGAATGTAACTTTTGCTGCTATAAAAATCTTCCGTATAAATAAGTAACTTCTCTAGCAGTAAATGCGTGATGGCAGTGTAGCAACTAACTTTATATTTGAAGATTGGATAAGAGTTTTAGTAATTAATTGCGCTGTTGAGAAATGCTAAAATCTATATCTAACAACAGTTATAGATATTTGCTGTAATATCTGTTTACTATCTTATAAAGACTATTGGGGTAGAAAAGACGAAGTAATGGAGATAAATAATCAGTGATCTAGATCACGACAAAAGTCTAGTAAACAATATATATGCAAAATCATCTATAAATATGCAAATTTATCATTACGTTTCTCAGTGTTAAAACTAGGTAGCTTTGCTTCATTTAATCATTTATTTTGATTTGAAACCGCAAAAAAACTAAGTAATAATACTAAGTACATTTGCTAATTTACAGGGTGATTCGCCAAAACAGAATGCTCCCTGTTCGTTTGTAGTTAGGATTTCAGTCCTGGCTTTTGAGGACTACAGTCCCCACTACAAACTATGACGACTTTGCATCCGTTCCGGACTACCAGTAGGAATCGAAGCGATTAATTTTTGTGTATACTCTTCTTGCGGTTCACGGTAGATGCTTTCGGATGTACCTTGTTCAACAATTTGACCACGATTCATTACCAAAATGCGATCGCTCATAAATTTTACTACACTTAAATCATGGGAAATGAAGATATAAGTTAGCTGAAACTCATCTTGCAATTCTTTCAAAAGATTCAATACCTGCGCCTGTACCGATACATCCAACGCGGAAACTGATTCATCACAGATAATAAATTTTGGATTTAATGCCAAAGAACGAGCAATACAAACCCGCTGACGTTGACCGCCAGAAAACTGATGAGGATAGCGGTTCATAGCATCTGCACTCAATCCCACTCGTTCTAAAAGTTCCGCAACCCGTTCTTGTCGTTGTTTTTTTGTCTTCCCTACAGAGTGAATTAACAACGGTTCCACCACTGCATCCCCAATCTTCATCCGCGGGTCGAGAGAACTAAAGGGATTTTGGAAAACTATTTGCATTTCTCGCCGCAGTTTTTGTAACGGTTCGCCTTTAAGAGTTGTAATATCTTGGCCATCAAAAATGATATGACCACTCATGGGTTCAATCAATCGTAGCAAAGTTCTACCAAGAGTAGTTTTACCACAACCAGATTCTCCCACCAAACCCAAGGTTTCCCCTGGTTTGACATCAAAAGAAACACCATTGACTGCCATAGTGTAGCGCTTTGTACCGCCAAATGCGCCCCGCACTGGAAAGCCAACTTTAAGGTCACGGATTTGCAACAGAGGTGGCTTTTCGCTGAGATTGTTCAATCTTGCAAATATCTCTTCGGCTGTAACTTCTACGGGTTGGGGTGGTTCTTTGGCTTGAATTACTACCTCTCCTGTAGATGTTTGCTCTGCATTCATATAATCGGAGACGGTGAGGAGTTTTTGAGGACGGCGGTTGAGTGTAGGACGACAAGCTACCAATCCCTTGGTATATGGATGCTGGGGATTACTAAAAATTTGCGCTGCTGCACCATATTCCACTACTTTACCTTTGTACATTACCGCTACGTAGTCGGCAATTTCCGAAATCAATCCCAAGTCGTGGGTGATGAAAATCATCGCCATGTCACGGCTTTTTTGCAATTCTCCCAGCAAGTCAACAATAGTGGCTTGCACTGTAACATCTAAAGCTGTAGTTGGTTCATCTGCAATTAATAGCAAAGGGTTACAAGAAATTGCCATTGCAATCATCACCCGTTGCAATTGACCCCCAGAAAGTTGGTGTGGGTAACGTTCTAAGATGGCTTCTTTGTGCTGCTTGACCAGTTGAGACAACTTTGCTTGATGCCCTGTTTCGATATACTGTTGTTCGATTAGTTCATCGCTAGGTAAAAGTTTAACTTCTTGCAGACCTGCGATCGCAATTTGTTTTGCTTGTTCTGTTGACACATTTTGGTGTCGCATAATCGCTTCAGTGAGCTGAAACCCAATCGTGTAAACTGGATTCAGTGAACTCATTGGTTCTTGAAAAATCATCGCGATATCGCCGCCTCGGTGGAGCTGCATTTCTTCAGGCGGTAACTCTAGTAAATTGATTGGGTTAGCATTCGCCTGGGTGCTAAACCAAATTTCACCACCGCTAACTCTACCCGGAGTCTGCAATAAACCCATTACACCCAGTGCTGTAACTGATTTGCCACTTCCAGATTCTCCGACTATTCCTAGAGTTTCACCTCGATTTAGCTGAAAAGAAATACCATCCACGGCTTTGACAATACTGTAATCGCCGGAAAATTCAACTTGGAGATTGCGAACCTCTAGTACAGTTTCACTCATAGGAGTCTGGTAGAATCAGGACTAAAAAATTAATTGGATTTTAACAGTAGTTCTGATACTATGCCCAGAAATTTAGCTTTTGTATTCCTGAATGGATAAAGTCGAGCCGAGAGTTAACGAAGATTTCGTGACTGTGGCTGAGTTGGAGAATATAGACGAGTAGGAACGTGATTACGCAGCCAGAGTAAAGGAATACTGAGAAATCCTAAAACAATGACTACTCCAGTCATAATCCAAACTGGCAAACGGTTGGGTCGATAGTCGCCTCGTTCAATTTGCCAAAAAACTTGGTTATATCGCCATGCTGCTAAAGCGATCGCAATAATACCAAAAATTACTAAAACAACGCCCAAATTTTCCGAGTTAAACAAGGGATTGACCGGAGAGTCTTGTCGTGTTATTGCAGTATTCAGCTGACGCAAAAATAGACCAAATCTAGCTATGGCAAAACCAAAGCCAATTAATGCAATAGAAGTCCGTAGCCAAGCTAGAAAAGTACGTTCGTTTGCTTGATGCTCACGTTGACGATCTACTTTTGGTATATTATTCATCTATCTCAGCTTCTATCGTACCCCTAACCTCAAAATCTCTTCTATTTTTTTCTCTGCGCCTCTGTCTTGAAAAGTTTCCTACGCCGGGAAACCCGGCTTCGAGGAACTTTTCGCTGCGCCTCTGCGGTTAGAAAGTAATTATAACCACACAGATAAAAAGTTAAAACGGAATATCATCTGGATCTGGTTCTTCCTCTTTGACTGGGGGGTAAGCAGTTGGTTCAAACTTGCTAGGTTGAGGATTTGTCACTGGAGGAACAACGCCAACGGCACTTGTAGCTGGGGTAGTTACTGGTGGACGTTGTGATTCGTAACTAGGAATCTCGACTGCTGGAGTAGTTTGACGAAAAGAAGTTTCTGTAAATGATGTATTTACCGAGGAATTAAGTTCAAAATTACCTCCGACAACTTGAATTTGCTGTACTGTTAATTCAGCCCGTTTTTCTTTAAAACCTTCTTGACGGTCTACAGTATTCATGCTTAAGCGTCCTGCTAAAATGACGCGATCGCCTTGATGATAGTTTTGCTGAATTTCTGTAGCTATATTTCCCCAACCGACAACTTTCAAAGTCGCTGGCGCATCATCAGACTTCTGGGAATTTTGAAACTGTACCAGCATCTCAGTGATTGCCAAATTATCGGATGTATAACGTAGTTGCGGTTCTTGAATAATTTCCGCCATTAAAACACAACTGTTCATTCAATCCTCCTAAGTAGTTAATTAGATATGTTTAACTGTTGGCATTTTTAATATTGCTGGAATCGATTATCTACCTTTACTTTTTAGCCATTCTTAGCATAAAAGCCAAGCGATCGCTCTGAATAGCACCTAAAATGCTATTCGCTGCTTCCGCCTGACTATAATGAGCATTCAATTCTGCATGAGTAGTATAATTGTACCATTAAATCCCAGAAAAAATACTTGCCACCAATTTAAATTTCAACATGAACTGGAAACACACCCAAAGCAATCAACCGCGCTGGGAAATCGCGCAAAATGGGCAAACGCAATAAAACAGGTGTTTGAAAGGTACGATTTGATTGCAGAACCGGAGCAAAAATCTGTTTTTGAATAAAAGTCTGAAATGCTTGAATAATTCGTGTCGGTAACTCCCGTTGACGCTGGACTTTTGCTAAATCACTCAGTTGCACATATCGGTTTTTCAGCGACTTACTCAAGACATTCGCCGCTACTACAGCATCTTGAATGGCGTAATTAATGCCGACTCCCCCCACTGGAGACATGATATGAGCTGCATCACCAATAAGTAACAGTCCTGGACGATACCAGCGCTGAACACGGCTGGATTCTACTGAAAGAAAGGCTATCTGCGACCAATCTTGTAAATTTTCGATGCGTTCGCTTAGTTCTGAAACAACTTCCACAATAGATTTTTTTAATTCCTCCAAACCAGCAGCCCGTAATTTTTGATAGCCACCTTTGGGAATAACGTAGGCAATTTGCCATTCGTCACCACGGTCAAGCATGGCGACAATGTGTCCAGGAGCAAAGCGTCCCATTCCTCCTTCAAATTCTTCTGGGTTTCTGGGTAGGCGAAACCAGAGAATATCCATCGGCGGCGAAGTTTCAACAGACTCAAAATCACCCAGTAGTCTTAACCTTGAGTGGCGACCATCTGCGCCTACTGTGAGTATTGCCCGAACTTCCTGCCAACCACCGCCGCCTCGATAACGCACACCTTGAGTTACACCATTTTCAATAATTAATTCTTGGACATTTGCACCCATTACCAGTTGAAAATGAGGGTATTTTTGCGCTTCTTGGGTGATAAACTCCAAAAATTTCACTTGGGGAAGCATCGTAATGTAAGGATATGGTGTTTTCAGATGACTAAAATCTGCTAGTGTTACCGTATCTTCAGGAGTTTTAACTTTAACTTGGCGCATCTTTGCATGAGGTAATTGTAGCAAGCGATCGCTTAAACCCAATTCCTCCATAATCTGCATCACCGATGGGTGAATTGTATCTCCCCGAAAGTCGCGGTCAAAGTCTTTGTGTGCTTCCAATAGCATGACAGGAATACCTTGACGTGCCAACAGCAGCGCCAAGACGGCTCCTGCTGGGCCACCACCGACAATGCAACAATCGGTAGTTTGTACGTCTACAATGTCATGAGCAGGATTAACGCTAGGCTCTTGGGAAGGATTCTCAGTTACATAGGTAGTCATAACAATACCTAAATGACAGCCCTAACATTTAGGTTAATTCGCTTTTCATGCTTGAAACTGTTTTTTTACTTTTCGTATTCAGATGAAACGTGTATCATGAGCGCTAATCTATAATTTATTTTTTGTCTCAAGCTAATGACCAACGACAATAATTAATAATCGTGGCACAAGTTATTTTAGAAAACGTTTATAAAAGTTTTCCCCCACGTAAAGGGGAACATATTACCTTACAAACCCAACTTCCAGCCAAATATGGGAATAACATTGATGTATCACCAGAGCGTGCAGAAAACATTAATGTCCTGCGGCGGATTAACTTAACGATCGCCGATGGGGAATTTATGGTGTTGGTTGGCCCTTCTGGTTGTGGTAAAAGTACCCTGCTGCGGTTAATCGCTGGGTTAGAGACGATGACTGGCGGCAATATTTTGGTAGGCGATCGCTTAATTAATGATCTACCTCCCAAAGAACGAGATATTGCAATGGTATTTCAAAATTACGCCCTGTATCCTCACATGACGGTGTATGATAACATTGCTTTTGGATTGCGTCGTCGGGGAAAAGAGAAAGCAGGGGGAGCAGCACTTCGGCTTCGCTCAGTGACCAGGGAGGCAGGGGAAGAAATTAGTTCTTCATCTTCCTATTTTCGGATGTGGGCTGAAAATGCATTTGTGGGAATGACGCGATCGCTTCCCAAAGGACTGCGTTATGTTTCTCCCAAAGAACGAGAGATACATCAACAAGTCAGGAATGTAGCTCATTTATTACAAATTGAAACTTTACTGAATCGCTTACCCAAACAGCTTTCTGGAGGACAAAGGCAACGAGTGGCATTAGGACGAGCGATCGCCCGCAATCCGCAAGTATTTTTGATGGATGAACCGCTTTCTAACTTGGATGCCAAACTCCGGGCAGAAACCCGCGCCCAGATTGTCAAATTGCAACGCCAATTAGGGACAACAACAATTTACGTTACCCATGACCAAACAGAAGCCATGACAATGGGCGATCGCATTGCCATTATGTCCGAAGGTCAAATTCAGCAAGTTGCCTCTCCATTAGAACTTTACAATCGTCCTGCTAATCGCTTTGTGGCAGAATTTATTGGCTCTCCGCCGATGAATTTTATACCTGTAAAATTTCATGCGCCGCTGTTAATTACCCATTCCCAATTTCGTCTCACTCTCTCAGAAAGTTGGGGAAGCGCCCTGCAAAAATATGATGGACAAACCCTCATTTTAGGTGTTCGCCCAGAACACTTAAATGTGAGTTTGCCCGCTACTAAAAATATACCAGTGCAAGTAGATTTAGTCGAGAACCTTGGTAATGATTCCTTTGTTGCCGTTAAACTGACTGAGCCGGAAAATATAGTTAATAATTTACAAGTGCGAGTACCACCAGAAAGATTAGTAAGTATTGGTGAACAACTATGGTTATCATTGAACCAAGATAAAATTCACTTTTTTGACCCACAAACTAACTTAGCAATTTTCAGTCACTAGATACTACTTAGTACTTAAAATTTGCTTTTTTATCTAATACAGTGTCAAAACTCCCAAACTAGGATTTTTGTCAAAAGCTTGGATATTTTCTACATGCGATCGCAAAATTTCTTCAATTTGTCTGGCTGAACAATTGCCATAACGAATCCAAATTACTTTCGGCGGAAATCCTCGCAAAATACTCAACTCATTAAAATCAGCATCTCTCGTTACAACAGTAAATTCATTTTGTCGGGCGTATTCCCAAACAGTTAGATCATCTGCTTGATCTAAGCTTATAAGAAAAAGATGCTGAGAGTTTGGGTACTATCAGCTAGTCGATCAATTAACCGAGGTGATAGGTTATGGTCAAATAATAACTTCATGCTTGCATTGTCAGCATTTGCCGTTCTCGATCAGCCGCATAGCTGAGGCAAGCCAAAATATCCTCTTGCGTCAAATAAGGAAAGTCATTAAATACTTCCTCATAGGTCATCCCAGAAGCAAGATAAGATAACTACATCATATACAGTAATTCGCATCCCACGAATACAAGGTTTACCACTTCGCTTTCCAGGTTCAATAGTAATAATGTTGTGATAATTTACAGCCATTTATCTTTTAATGAGAAACTTAAACCGATGATTGCCATAAGTGATATGTTCAACCAAATGTTTTTCAGGGTCAAGTTCTTCCCGTTGTCTAGCAACTTCCAACCAACCTCGAATCGCATCTTGCAGCATTTCTAATAGATGTTCGTAGCTGTTTCCTCAAGTGTGACATCCTGGCAAAGCTGGTACAGAACCACACCATACATCGTCTTCTTGCCAGATAACTGCTTTAATTTTCATTGCTAATCATCTCTACAAGATTGCGATTAGTATTTTAACGTTAAGTAGACCGCGATCGCCTGTCTGTCGCACCGAGGTTTTAAGGGAAGATAAAGGCGATCGCAAAATTAATAGAGTTGCCAACTGTATCATAGAGTTAAATGAAATTACTTGATATTCAAAGATTGAATGAACTCAAGGGCTAATTTGTTGATTCGTATTACTCAAACACCTGGTCAATGTGGTGGCCGTCCTTGTATTCGAGGCATGAGGATTCGTGTGAGTGATATTTTAGAAATGCTGGCTGAGAATGTCAGCTTTTCTGAGATTTTAGAAGATTTTCCCGATCTTGAGTTTGAAGATATCCAAGCCTGTCTATTGTTTGCAGCGCGGCGAACAGACTTTCCTCGACTGACAGCATGAAAATTTGGATTGATGCTCAGTTGCCTCCTACATTATCTAGGCGAATTGTAATTCGAGTTTTGCCTGTTGGTGTTGGTTCAATTGCTCCTTGCTTACCGTTGCTAAAATCATACTCAGTTTCCATTCTTTATTTCAGAGGTTGAGTAAGCTTTGTGTGCTTCTGCATAAATCTTTAATGCGACAGCCATCTGTTGTTCAGCAATATCTCCCTGTGACTGTAACCAAGCAAAAGTTTCAGGATCTATCTGAACTGTAATTTTTACACTTGACTTAGGCATTCGCAATTGTGCTTTCGCAAAAAATTCATCTGATAATGGTGGAATATCTGAGCTATCGATATCTTCATCGCTCATAGCATCGATTCTATCCCAATCGGTTCTTGAGGTATTGTTCATAGCGTTTTCGTTCGTAAGATAGTGCTTTTCGCAATGAGACGAGCCGAACTTTTTCTTCATCAGGCTCGGTGTAAACAACTACAACGATTCGTCCATCAAGTAATCCAATGCCAATATACCTATCTTCACCATAATCCTCTTGCTCATCAAGATTTATGAGCATTACCATAATCCTCTTGCTCATCAAGATTTATGAGCATTGGTAAATTAAAGATACGAGAAGCGTCAGCAAAGTCAAAACCATGCTTTGTTATGTTGCTTTGGTTTTTACGCTCATCCCACTCAAATTGCATGAATACAATAGTAAATTAATTAACCTGCATTCATGGGCAATTGATTTGATGCATCAAAAATCTTCATCATCAACAAAAAACTCGGCATCATCTTCAAATCGAGAATTACTCCGCCGAGAACCAGCTAAACTCCATAGCGGTTGTAATACAGCCATGCCAATCAACCCAATACCAGCACTAAAAGCCAACACTAAACCCACTGGTATTTGAATTGATTGGAATGTTAAAAATTTTAACGATACTGGTGTAGCATTTTGAACTGAAATAATTGCGATCGCCACTACCCAAATTGCTATTACTAAAGATGTCAAAAAAGGAGCTAAGGTTTTCATACTTTGATCAAAGTTAAATATTAATAAGTTAAGAATTGTTAACTTATTAAGCTACTACTATTTCTAGCTTAACAATCACTTTTGAGTAACTTTGGTGAGTTAATTTGCACGTAAACGCGTACCTATTGAACCTAATGGGCTACGACTGGGCAATTCATTTAATGTACTTTTAATATTTGCCACAATAGTATCAGTAATCTCTGGAGTGGCAGAATCTGCATAATCAGAGATATATTTAATCCCACAGTTAGGAGTTGGATTATGGCTGGCAGTTAACATCAATGCCTTAGCAAAACTTAGGTAACTGGCGTTGTAGGCAATAACTGATATGGGAAAATCCCCATCAGTAATTCTTGCATTTCCTCCTCAGTCTGCTAAAACTTGAGCCGTTGTATGGTCAAACTAGTCAGCTAAAAAGCGAGTATCGTAGGCAATAAGAACTGGTCTATCTTTTGTGTAGGCTGTTTCCAAGTAACTTGCGATCGCTATTGTTATTTTCCATACATCAGGAAAAGCAATAATCCCTCTTTGCCCGTCAAAGCCAAACTTATTTTGCTGGAATTGCCACTAGCACTTATTTTTGTCACTTTCTTGCAATGCTATTAGGAAGTTCCCGCAAAGCGATTATCTCAACTGTGACTTCCCTTACAGCTATTTAGCAATGTCAACCCCTGATCGACCTTTTGCCAGTTATCACCTTTGGTCTTTAGTTGCCCCAGCTAGAGGGCAAGAACGCTGGCATTGCCAGATGAGACGGGGGTTTATCAAAGCGCGTCAACATGAACCACAAGTTAAAGCACTATTAGGACAAGCGACTGCACCTCAGCGCATTGGCATACTCGCTCAAAAAGGCGTTTACGAATTTCATCATCATAGACATCTCCTGCACCAATCAGATGGGGTAGAACAAGTTGCCCAACTACTGAAATTAAGTAAATCTACTGAACAAGTGCAACAGCGTGTGCTACAAATTCTGCAAAAGTATCACGATGATCCTTTGCTGTTGGATAAAAATATTGTCCAATTAACTCCGGGTGATGAAGGCTTCCCCAAACCAATTTTAGTGGAACAAGAAGATTATTGTTTCCGCTTGTATGCAGCTATGGACTGTGTTTTTATTGAAAGCGATCGCACTTTGCATATTTTAGATTTTAAGACTGGTAAATCCGCTTTTGACCAAAGACAGGCATTAGTTTATTTACTGGCAGCTCGTTATCTTTATCCTGGGCGTAAAGCTGTCGCATCCTTTTATAATTTAGAACTGTGTAAAAAATCGGATTTGATTAGCATCAACAATGGCGAATTAGAATCTTTAAAATTTGAGTTGGCTAATATTGCCCATAAACACCAGCACGATTTGCAAAAATATCAAGAGAAAACTAGTAACTTTAGCAAGATTTTTCCACCTAATCCCGGAAATCACTGTCGTTTTTGTCCATTTCAATCAATTTGTGATTTTTCTCATCAGCCAACTCAATCGTACCCAATGCCAAGTTTAAGAACTAATGTTTAAAGAATGGGGCATTGGGCATGGGGTATGGGGCATGGGGAATGAACAGTTTAAAAAGGTGGCAATTCTTTGAGAATCGTAAACCGGATATGATTAATTGCTAAGTCTCCTAGGGGAATATTTTCTTTGGTAAGCCTTGTACCTTGACTTGTTAAGGTTTCAAAAGATATGCCTTTACCGATTTCAATGTGATACCAGCATAAGCCCATAAAAAAGCGCGTAGGATATGGGCCATCATTACCCACATCATCTGGGTTTGATTCCATTGGCAACCAACCAAAACCAGGGATGTAGAACTCTAACCACACATGATTAAAGTCTGGTTGTAAAGGTACATTTTGCTGTTCGCCATTGGGAGGACATTTATATCTACCTACGGTGCGGCAGGGAATGTTATTTAAACGACATAAAGCTAGTAAAACACCTACATACTCTCCACAAGAGCCAATACCTCGTTCTAAGACGATATCTGGGGTGTCAATATGGGGTTTGATACCATAAGATAACTCATCATAAACGTAGTTGCGGATACTATACATTTTCCGCAGTAAATTCGTCTCTGAACCAATTGCATCCTCGGCAGCACGACGAACAATGGTAGTGTCCATTGCTAAATCATCATCATCTATCAAATAGCGTTTTTCAAATTCTGGTGATTGTTCGGGAATATCTTCTACATCTCTGGGTGTGATGCGATACTTGATGCCTCTAACTTCTAATAAAGCTTTCCAGCCAAATATATGCCGTTCGCCTGGAGTCAGGGCATCAAATTTAAATACTGCTACTTTTTGCCCATCTATTACTTCTTCGCTAAACGGTATACCTATGGGTTCAATATGTTTGAGCTTTTGACGCTCAGTTTCTGATGGCAAGGCGATACGCCATTCTACATCCGGTAAATATACCTCTTCTAAGGGGGCAATTTCTTCGGCGTAAGACATTTCAATTAGATAGCCGTTAGAAAGAGCGTAGTGTTTATCTGGCTGGTAATGATAATACAGGGGATGAATAAAAGTGCGATCGCGATATGTTAACTCATGATTGGGGTCAGCATTGGGATTATCCCGGATATACGGCTCCTCAGATGAGTAGGCAACATAAAGGTTTTCTGCGCCTGTCTCAGCATTTTTATGTAAAGCAATGCCTGTTGGAGATGCAAACGGGGTGAGGACGCTAAAATTAATTTCTCCAGTTGCCCTGTCTACAGAATAAACTGTTTGTTCTGTGCGATCGCAAACCCAAAGAACTTCTTGACTTACTACCAAATTTTCTACGCCTACCCCTGGTGCATAAAACTTAGTAATTTCTTTACGCGTATTGCGGTCATAAACTAGAATATAGCCCAGCTTTTGACAGCTAATATATACTGTCGATTCCCAAACGGCAACTCCATCAGCAGCATAAGGCAAGGTGGTAAAATGCTCTAGCCCTAAAGAGGTGAGCTTGGATAAATAAATACTATTTTCACGAGTCACCCACAGGGTATCTTCCCACACTGCTAAACCAGTGACATCACTAAATTCTCTAACTTGGTGAGGATTAAGAATTTTGCTGTTGTCAGAGGTAGGGTCAATCTCTAAGAGATGCCCTTTGATACTATCAATTGCAATCAGCGTATCTTTGATAAAAGCAATGCCACTTAGGGTAGCAGCGGTAAGCGGTCGAATTGTCCTTTGCCCAAACATCTGGCTAGCAGTCAAACTAGGGAGTGCAAAACTCATATTAAGCTTATTTGTTCAATGGTTTAGCACCCCATAGGATTAATTTACGCTACGCTGGTCAGTTGTCAGTGGTCAGTGGTCAGTTGTTTTTGATCTGGTTTAATATCCCCAAGGCGCAGCGGCGTGATTTTAAAACATCTTCTTAAAAAGTTCTGCGCCTGAAGTTGCTCCTCTGGGGTAGAAACGCTAAATCCTCCACTTGGGAAGACCCCATCGCTTTTAGCATCTCCCCTTGGGAGAAGACTGCACTTTTCGCTTTACTACTAACGACTGACCATTGATATATCAGTACAGTGTATTGAGAAAAACTATTTTATCAGAAATAATACTCACCAACTAAACAAGAAAATAGTTGTAATTATCAAGAATCACATTTACACTTGTACAGTTTAACAGTGAACAGCGATGTATTTATCTTGGGTTGAAGTCTTCGACTGAATCAGTAAACAGTGATAACTGATTTAACCATCAGTCTATTGTAACTTTAGTTGATGTTTTTCCAGTCATCACTAAATTATGATCGAATTTTGTAACTATCTTCCTGTAACCTAACACGATGTCTGCTAACTCTCTGCCTGAAGATGCTGCCATGTGGCACAGTTTGGAAATTAATAAAGCGCTAGACCTGCTTGATAGTAACGCAGACAGTGGCTTAACATCCTCAAAAGTTGAACAGCATTTCCAAAAATACGGCCCCAATGAACTAGAGGAACATGGCGGTCGCAGCACTTGGGAAATTTTGCTAGATCAGTTCAAGAACATTATGTTATTGATGCTGATTGGCGTAGCTTTGATTTCCGGGTTTTTAGATTTCGTAGCTTGGCAAGCAGGAACCTTAAAGGCCGGTGAAGTGCCATTTAAAGATACGATCGCAATTATGGCGATTGTTATCCTCAATGGTATCCTCGGCTATGTGCAAGAAAGCCGTGCTGAAAAAGCTTTAGCAGCACTGAAAAAACTCACCTCTCCTTTAGTACGAGTCCTGCGTGGTGGCAAATTAGAAGAGGTCGCAGCTAAAGAACTAGTTCCAGGCGATGTGATGCTGCTAGAAGCGGGAATGCAAGTGGCCGCAGATGGTCGCTTGATTGAACAATCTAATTTACAAATCCGAGAATCAGCACTGACTGGGGAAGCCGAAGCTGTCAATAAACAAGCAACTCTATTATTGCCTGAAGATGCATCATTAGGCGATCGCCTGAATTTGGTCTTTCAAGGCACTGAAGTAGTCCAAGGACGCGCTAAGGTGCTTGTAACCAACACTGGTATGACAACCGAACTAGGCAAAATTGCTGCCATGTTGCAAGCGGTGGAAACTGAACCTACTCCGTTGCAGCAGCGCATGACTCAACTGGGTAACGTCTTAGTTACTGGTTCTTTGATTTTAGTGGCGATTGTTGTTATTGGTGGTGTCATCCAAGCCAGAGGTTTTAGTAACATCCAAGAATTGTTGGAAGTATCCTTAAGTATGGCAGTGGCAGTAGTTCCAGAAGGTTTGCCTGCTGTAATTACTGTCACCTTGGCACTGGGAACTCAGCGGATGGTGCGCCACAATGCCTTGATTCGCAAATTGCCAGCAGTAGAAACATTAGGTTCTGTAACCACCATTTGTTCTGACAAAACTGGCACTCTAACTCAGAACAAAATGGTAGTGCAGTCAGTTTATACAAATGACCATACTTTTCGAGTTACAGGCGAAGGTTATGCTCCTACAGGAGATTTTCAATTAAGTGAGCAAAAAATTTCTATAGATGAGCATCCAGAGATTCCTGCTTTATTAGTCGCTTGCGCCGTTTGTAATGACGCAGTGCTGCAAAAAGAAAAAGGGGAATGGGCAATTTTAGGAGACCCTACAGAGGGCGCATTAGTCACCTTGGCAGGCAAAGCAGGTATTGAAAAAGATCAGTGGGACAGTAAATTATCCCGTGTTGGTGAATTTCCCTTTTCTTCAGAACGCAAACGCATGAGCATCATTGCTCAAGTAGAATCAATAGCCACAGGTGAACCATCCACAGCAGTTGACCCGGCGATCGCAGGGTTTGTCAATTCTGAACCTTACTTAATGTTCACCAAAGGTTCACCAGAGTTAATTTTGGCACGTTGTACTGAAATTTATTTGGGTACTAAATCAGCTCCTTTAACTGAAGCACAACGCACGCAAATTTTGGCAGCAAATGACCAAATGGCGAGTAAAGGTTTGCGGGTACTTGGTTTCGCCTACAAACCTTTAGCTGAGATTCCGCCGGAAGGCTCAGATGAGACATCTGAACAAAATTTGGTGTGGTTAGGACTAGTAGGAATGCTAGATGCCCCCCGCCCAGAAGTGAGAGCCGCAGTCCAAGAGTCTCGTGAAGCAGGTATGCGTCCAGTAATGATTACTGGCGATCATCAATTAACCGCACGAGCGATCGCTGTGGATTTGGGCATAGCCCAAGAAGGTGATACAGTCCTCACAGGGCAAGAATTGCAACGAATGAGCGACCAAGAACTAGAAGAAAACGTTGACTTGGTAAGCATCTATGCCAGGGTGGCTCCAGAACATAAACTCAGAATTGTCCAAGCACTGCAACGCCGCGGTCGATTTGTCGCCATGACAGGCGATGGTGTTAACGATGCCCCTGCTTTAAAACAAGCTGATATCGGGATTGCAATGGGTATCACTGGTACTGATGTGAGTAAAGAAGCCAGTGATATGGTCTTATTAGATGACAACTTCGCCACGATTGTTGCCGCCACCAAAGAAGGCAGAGTCGTTTACACCAACATTCGCCGCTTTATTAAATACATCTTGGGTAGTAACATCGGTGAAGTTCTCACCATCGCTGCTGCCCCACTTTTAGGATTGGGAGGTGTTCCTTTAACTCCACTGCAAATTCTGTGGATGAACTTAGTTACAGACGGTTTACCAGCCTTGGCATTAGCTGTAGAACCCCCGGAACCAGACGTAATGAAGCGTCCGCCCTTTAGTCCCCGTGAAAGTATTTTTGCTAGGGGTCTGGGTTCTTATATGATTCGGATTGGGATTATTTTTGCCATCATTACAATTATTTTGATGGAGTGGGCATATTATCATTCCCAGGCAGTGGTGGGGCTAGGACTAAGTCCAGAACGCTGGAAGACAATGGTATTTACTTCTTTGTGTATTGCCCAAATGGGTCACGCGATCGCCATTCGCTCTAATAACAGACTGACTATCGAAATGAATCCCTTCTCTAATATTTTTGTATTGGCGGCTGTGGTTGTCACAACGATTTTGCAGTTAATGCTGATTTACGTTCCCCCCCTGCGAGATTTCTTTGGTACACACTGGCTACCTCCGACAGAGTTGGCAATTTGTATTGGCTTTAGTGCTTTGATGTTTGTGTGGGTGGAATTAGAAAAGCTATTCTTACGCATTATCGGCAAGAAGAGTGTATAAAAAACATGAAGTTTTTGGGCATAGGGCAAGTGGGAATGGGGCATGGGGAAGAAGTAATCAGTTATCACTGTTGACTGATAACTGATTTAACCATCCATGAAGGGATGGAGTTTCCCGCCGCTTTCAATAAAATAAGCATTTTGAGTTTTGACTTTTGAACAGCGGTACTAACCTTTTCAAGGTAGGTAAAAATGTTAGATAATGCTCCTCTTTAAATTTCTTAACTCTGTGTTCTTTGTGTCTCTGTGGTTTATAAATTTTAACCATAGCGGCTAATACCCACATTCACTCATGTATCTCAAAACCCTACACCTTCGACAATTTCGCAACTACCAAGAGCAAAAAATTGAGTTTACTGCTGCTAAAACAATTTTGGTAGGTAATAACGCTCAGGGAAAATCTAATTTGTTGGAGGCGGTAGAGTTGTTAGCAACATTGCGATCGCATCGCATGGCACGCGATCGCGATTTAATTAAGGAAGGGGAATCTGTATCTCAAATTCAAGCCACCCTAGAGCGACAAACTGGCATCAGCGATTTAACTTTAACTCTGCGTCGTAATGGTCGCCGCAGCGTTGCTCTTAATGGCGAGTCGATGCGGCGACAAATGGATTTTCTTGGTGTTCTTAATGCGGTGCAGTTTTCCAGCTTGGATTTAGATTTAGTGCGCGGCGGCCCTGATGGTCGCCGTAATTGGTTAGATACACTTTTAATTCAACTTGAACCGATTTATGCTCACATTTTGCAGCAGTATAATCAGGTATTACGTCAACGCAATGCCTTTTTAAAACAAGCTCAAGATGCAGCTTCTAGTCCTAAGAACTTAGAACAATTAGCATTGTGGGATGCACAATTAGCAGCCACAGGAACAAAAGTAATTAGAAGACGCGATCGCGCCATTCAAAGACTTGCTCCGATTGCTGCTGCTTGGCACGCTAATATTAGCGGCAGCACAGAAGTTTTACAAATCCAATATGTGCCTAGTGTACCCTTAACACAAAATCAGCCAGAAGAAGTACAGCTAGCTTTTTTAACAAAAATTCAACAGCGAGCCGTTGCCGAAATGTACCGAGGTACTACCCTTGTCGGTCCCCATCGTGACGAAGTAGAATTGACAATTAACCAAACACCTGCTCGTCAGTATGGTTCTCAAGGTCAACAACGAACTTTAGTATTAGCTCTAAAACTAGCAGAATTACAATTAATTGAAGAAGTCGTCAAAGAGCCTCCATTACTCTTGTTGGATGACGTTTTAGCCGAGTTAGACCCATCGCGCCAAAATCAATTACTTGATGCCATTCAAGACCGTTTTCAAACCTTAATTACCACCACTCACATAAGTTCTTTTGACTCCCAGTGGTTAAATTCTTCTCAAGTTCTGCTTGTAAATGCAGGAAAACTATCATCGTGAGTGGGTATGAACATAAAGAGACAACAAAGAAAATACTTAATCTTACTCAATTTAATTTTTAATTCCCGAAGGGATGCCCCATGCCCAAAACAAACCATACCTTAGATCAAAATGAAATTGCATCACTAGGTGCATCATTACGAGAAATTGAGCAAAAATCACTAAAACAAGCTCACAAAGAAGGTAATACAAGAATTTGGTTTCAAGGTGAAGAACCGTATTTTGATGTCTTCTTTGAATTTAACAATAATAAAATTTCATGGTTTCAATTTACATTTCGCGGTAAATCTATTTCCTGGGATACAAGAAAACCAGAATTGCAAACAGGTACTACCAACGAATTATGTCTTGATGATGTGAGCTTTTATGCAGCTAGCAAAACGATTGAAAACGATCAAAAATCAGATGTGGAGTTTATTGATTTAGTTAAATCAATATTAGAAACTAGATCAAAAGAAGCTATTTTTGCTCAGGCATTAGCATTATTTAGTTAGTGAGCATTAACTAGATATCTTCTAATCTTTTAAACAATTTGAGAACTATAAAAGTTAACACAGCACCAATTAATCCTAACCGCCATAAACCAAATCCAGCCGTAATTCCCAAACCAGCAGAAACCCAAATAGATGCAGCTGATGTCAATCCGTGGATCTTTAATCGCTGTGATGTTTTGGAAGAGTTGCTGACAATTTCTCCAGCCCCAATAAATCCTACTCCCGCTGCAATACCCTGAATCACGCGACTGAGAGCATCAGAACTTGGTTGTAGCGAAACTATCTGTAGAGGTATGAGAACAAACACAGCAGAACCAAGACATACTAACATGTGGGTTCTTAAACCTGCCGGCTTATTCTTAACTTCACGTTCTACGCCAATAATTGATCCTATCAGTAAAGCAAGGCATAGCCTCAAGACGATGTTCAGCCAATCATCGGGTGCAATATAGTAAGCGTTTGACAATTTCTGTTACTAGGAAAAAATACTACATACTATAATACCAATTAATGTAGATCAAAATATTCTGACTTAAATTTTAATAACTTAAATACAAAATCAATATTTTCTTGAATCAAACATATTGAATAATACTTTTATAGCTATACAATAATCTTTTATATTTGTTTACTAGTCTGCTCAAGAAGATATTATTTTTATTCAAAAAGCTCATATTTCATTTATAATCTATGTCAACATTAATTATATTCACTAACAGCGAGATTATTACAACTGATAATTAATATACTGAGTGGATAAACTCTACTGGCTTAACCAAATTAAACTACAAGACCGTGCCCAAGTAGGTGACAAAGCATTTGACTTGAGCAGAATTATACAGCGTGGCTATCCAGTGATACCTGGTTTTGTAGTTTCAGCAGAAGTTTTACGACAATTCCTAGAAACTCTCAACAGTTCAGAGTCATTAGTTGCAGATTTACCTTATTCTTCTTTGCACCTGGATGTAGCTAATTGGCGGCAACTTCAACAGGTAGCAGGTCGCTTGCGTCAAGAAATTATGACAGCGACTGTACCATCACAGTGGGTAAGTGCGATTTTTCAGGCAACTAGAGAATGGGAAAGTAATTATCTAATTTTGCGACCAACCTTAGCATTATCAAAGGTGATGCCAGGGTTGGGTAATACATCTGGGTTACTAGAGTCAACATTTTGCTACTGTAATGAAGAAGCGATCGCCAAAGCATTAAAGCATACCTGGAGCCAACTATTCCGTGCTAGAAGTTTATTGTACTGGCAGCGATTAGGAATTAGCCTCCAAAAAATTAATTTAGCAGTATTGGTACAACCAGTTCAAAATGCGCTCGCTAGTGGCTTAATTAATGCTAATTCCTCAGGGTGGAAGATAGAGGCGACTTGGGGATTAGGAATTGCGATCGCTCAAGGAGATGTGTCACCAGACACATACTACTTGCAACATGGTACTGAGGTTGTCTTAAAGCGCCATTTAGGCAACAAAATGCTAGCTTATCGTTTTGACAATGGCACACCTGTAGATGTTTCGCACTCGATACTTAACTCAGTAGTAACAGCAGATAACACTGGTATATCAGCTTATGTACTTGAAGAAGCTCAACAAAAACAGTACGCTTTACAAGAAGAATACCTGCAACAAGTAATCACTCTGGGGAATCAACTTGTGAGTGAATTAGGTAAAAATTTTACCGTTGAATGGACTATTTCTGAGTCAGATTCAGCGCCCAAGCTCTACTTAACACAAGTGAGTAGTCCCCAATCTGCAATTCCCAATTTACAGTTTATTAAAGGATTGGGGGCAGCAACTGGACGCGTCACAGCAACAGCTTATGTAATTGCCAATTCTCAACAAAAACCAGAACAACTTCCTCAAGGAGTAATTTTAGTAGTTAAAGCATTAACACCTGATTGGTTGCCACTGCTACAACAAATTGCTGGAATTATTACACAACAGGGAGGATTAACCAGCCATGCTGCAATTCTGGCTAGAGAGCTTGGTATCCCTTCTGTCGTGAGTGCTACTGATGCCACCATCCTCATTCACAATGGCGAACGGCTACTTTTGGATGGTGATAAAGGCGAAATCTATCGGATCAAAGAAGACAGATCAAAAGAAGTAGAACATCAGGAACACCATCACCTTATAACTCCATCACCTACACCTAACCTACCCATGATTGCTACCCAGCTGTTGGTTAATCTCAGTCAACCCAACTTGGTAGAACAAGTGCAAAGTTTACCTGTGGATGGGGTAGGATTATTGCGCTCAGAATTAATGTTACTAAGTACATTAGAGGGACAGCATCCCCAGAGTTGGCTTCTAAATGGACGGCGGACAGAATTGTTAGAGTTATGGTCTGAGCAAATTATGCGGTTTGCTCGGATATTTGCTCCTAGACCAATATTTTATCGCTCTTTAGATTGGCGATCGCCCGATTTTCCCTCATACGCGAATAGTCCACAGTCGAAGTTAGGCGATCGCGGTACATTTAACTATATAGCCAATCCGGAAGTTTTTGAATTGGAACTGGCAGCTTTAGCAACTGTGCAAAAAGCTGGTTACAGCAATATTCACCTATTATTGCCTTTTGTGCGGAGTGTGGCAGAATTTTCCTTTTGTCGGCAAAAGGTTGAGCAAGCAGGGTTAACTCAGATCTCCCAGTTTCAACTGTGGATTATGGCAGAAGTGCCAAGTGTGTTGTTTTTATTACCAGAGTATATCAAAGCAGGTGTAACTGGAATTTCCATAGGTACAAATGATTTAACTCAACTGCTGCTAGGAGTAGATCGAGAAGAAGGACAATTAGCAAAAGTATTTAATGAACGTCATCCGGCGGTAATGAGAGCGATCGCCCAATTGATCAAAATGGCGAAAAGTGCGGGCATACCATGTTCAATCTGCGGTCAAGCACCAGCACTTTATCCCGAAATCATTGATCAACTAGTGGAATGGGGTATAACTTCGATTTCTGTCGAACCAGAAGCCGTAGAGCGAACATATCAGGCGATCGCTCGTGCCGAACAACGCTTGATTTTAGCAATGGCACGTCAGCAAATGAATCAGTAGGCACTGAGTCTAAGTAAAATCATCATGGTTTTTAGACTCATAACATAAATCTTTTTAAATCAGCATCACAATTTGACTAATACGCCGGGAATAATATTTTTTTGACTAATTTACATACGCTAAATCACCTATAAAATATCAATTATAGACTTTCAGTAAAGTTTATTTACAGCTCAAAAATAATTGTTTAAGCTATGTTTAGCTGGCTACGAAATACTCATGACATCGGATGACAAAGAATGTTTATTAAGCAGGAAATTTTAAACAATAATTTAGAACCAGTTTTGCATAGAGAAAATAAAAGTGGTGTTGAATCTTTAGCACAACAATGGGCTAAAAAATATGTGCAGAATCTCCAGGTTGATAGCAATCAAGAAAACTCCGAACCGCTAAATTTGTCAGAGATAGTCTCGCCAGCTGGAAGAAAGAAAACTGCTCAAAAAATAATGGAATCTTTACGCAGTGTCAGTGCTAAAGCCTGGAATAAAACAGAGGCACTGCTATCTCACCAAGTCAAGCAGCATTCCATAGATCCTGACATTATTAATCCCTGGGAGATGGCAGCGGATTCTTTTAAAATTTACCAAAAAACTTTAGATGTATACACCCAGCAAGTTACATCAAGACCCTTATCTGAGATTATAAAACTAGCCAAGTCAGGTGAGCCGCTTTACGAACAAGCCTTGTTAGTGTGTACAGAACAAATAGCTCCTAATCAACTGGCTACAGTAATTGGTGCAGATATCGGAGCTATTAGACAAAAATACACAAGTGTTGATCCTAGAGTCGTCGGCTTTGTGAATATGCAGTTTCATTACACTAGCCAAATGCTCTTACAACTGCTAGAACCTTTAGAGCGATCGCTTGTTGGTGCATACTTTAAAGTCATTGATGACCATTTATATATGCCATTGCAACGTGCTTACGAAGCAGCGGCAGAACATAATTATAATTCCTTAGCCTTATCCGCAGTACAACAGTTATTACCAGCTAGTACGCAAATTGCCCAGAACATTTGTCAAAGAGTAATTGAACTTTACCCAAATTATTACTCCATGTCTGGTGTTTTAAGCGACCCAGTAATCAAAACTTCTAGTATTCGAGATGTGGAGATGTTCCAAGTATACCTATGGGTATGTACCTTAGAAGGAAGTATCGCCGCTATTCAACAAGAGTTGTTTCCTTTATGTGTAATGCTTTATCCGACATTAAAAGTGCATTGGGAAATAATTCGCCAAATGCTGCACTTATTAGGACAGGAAATAAACACTCGCCTGACTTCTGAACAAGCTGACACCTTAATGCCATATTTTCAGGCTTTGTGGCACATGTTCTCTCCACAGGTGTTTGGTGAACTTGGTTTGTAAAAAAGTCGAATTACCAAAAATGAAGGATGAAAAATCAAAAAACTTCATCCTTCCATAAATAAGAAATAAAAAGGAAATTTTTAATTTAAGTAAGTCGGTGCAATAAAACCAAACTATGTAACGAAAAGTAAATAAGGCTCAAACTCTTTCTCCCCCTGCTCCCTGCTCCCTGCCCCCTGCTTTATTCCAACAATAATTATTTACACCGACCTACTTATTTTGTATATCCAGTTTCTCTTAAAAACTTACGTAAGTTAGCAAAATACTGGAGGCGATCGCTTTTTTGATAAGCTTGTTGCACTCGTTGCCAACCATCTTGCCCTTGACCTAACAAATACTTATCTGCCAAGTAAGGTGCTAAAAATCCTTTACCGTCGTCGCCTTGTTGCCTTGCCTGATTGTAAGTTTTCCATAATTCAAAGGCATCATTGTAGATTAATTTGGGATAGCGACGAGTAACATCAATCATTTTTCCTTGACGATATTGCCAAATTTGCAAAGGATACCCAGAAGCCGCATAAGCTGTAAAAGCGTAAGCAAAGCGATCGTCTCTACTTTCAAACTCTGGTAGCCCGTCTTTATCTACATCTTGGAGCCGATATCCACCATTGCCCCAATCATGACGAACTTGAGTATACTTTTTGGATTTGCTGTCGTAACGGTAAATCAATGAATAAGTACAACAGTGCGCTCCGCCTGTGAAAAAATCGGCAATTACTTCTGGTTCTTGATTGCCGTCTAAATCTAGGACTGGTAACTTATTATCTGTAAAAACCCCAGCAGGTCGGTCATATTCGCTTTCTTGGGGCAATTTTTGATCTAAAACAGTTTGACCAGCCCGGATAATTTGCAACCGAACATTTTTATACTGGTATTCTTCTGGTTTGTCATAAGATATTTTTGCCTGTACATTGCCCGATTGCCCTGCGATCGTTTCTGCTGTGCTGGGTTGAGTGAATACAGCTGACATGCTTAAAACAGCTAAACCGATCAGAGATTGATTGATGAAAGTACGAATAATATTGATCATGAGTGTTGTATATAGCTGGTTCTACTTTATACAACACTCCAAAAATGATCAATATCGGAAAATTGCTGCTGCTTGCGTAGACTCTGGCATTTGTTCTGGCTCAACAGTGTAAACCTCACCACCATTTAAAAGTGTCTGAATGGCAGCATCTAATATGTCTTCATCGTTTGGTTCTGGCTCTGGGTGTAAATCTACAGTCATTACTTGAAAATAATGTCATCAATAATTAAATTCCTATCTATTTCAAAGCTTCAATTACCAAAATTCATCTTTCTTTCGACAATAAATTACCCACTATGTACACCATTCTTTAGATGGATAAACAAGTGGGTAGAGATATAAATATTTTGAACTTAAAACTTAGTTTGCTGTTTAAAGCTAAAAGATAAGTTGATTAATTTTTGTTCATCCAGCATTTAAAGGATTAAATTTGGTGGTGTTGCGAATTGATGCCTGTCTCTGTTTGCCGTTGCCTAGCAAAACCCAAAGATATTTGTTTCATCAGCCAGTACAAACCTATAAGGATTAAAAAACTGACAGTAATAATCACCAACGGCTGTTTGCCAATAAGTTCCTCTACGCCTCTGGTGAGTAAAGCATCTGGTTGAGTGATGAAATCCCAACTGTTGAAACGCAAGAACCGCCCCCAATAAATACCAACAGCACAGAGAGCATGAGTAATTAATTCAACTCCTAAAATCCATTGACTTTTCCCAATGCGGTGTAAATAGTGACCCAAGTTAATTAGGGAAATTACATAAGCTTCAAACCCAGCTAAAATTACCACTAGATAAACAGGAATTAGCACTAAGGTAATCATCCATATCGATTGAATTGTGCGGATGTCGTGGATAAGATGAATTACATCAGTCAACAAATAAGGTGCATTTGGTAAAAACGCGTAGAATACCAAGAATCCTAGCCACCAAACCCAAGAACGGCCGCGTCTGCCACGAAATAGCCAGACACTTAAAGCTAAAGGGATAAAAGCCAGAAACAAATTCCAAGTCATCCAACTCATGTTAATACGCAAGACCTGCAAAACTCTGGCTATCAATTCCTCTTTCATAGCTATTTACTCACAAGACGTGTGATTGATTTAGATTTGCTTTGTATATTAATTTTAGTAACCGCTTGACAAAACAACTAAAATATGGGTTAGGTCTTATCATTGTTTCAGGAAGTTTATTTTCTGGAAAACTAGATAAGGTTTTTGTACATTTTATTAAGTTGGACTGTAGAAATAACCAGCTTAAGTAACTAGTATAGCCAGAAAATAAATAGAAACACCACGATGGCAACAGCCTGATCAGCTAATCAGTTAAAGTAAAGATAAGTAAAGAAAGTGCTTTAAACTAAA
The DNA here is from genome assembly GCF_029953635.1 of Halotia branconii CENA392. Taxonomy (NCBI): domain Bacteria; kingdom Bacillati; phylum Cyanobacteriota; class Cyanophyceae; order Nostocales; family Nodulariaceae; genus Halotia; species Halotia branconii. Next base: position 6,296,895 of record NZ_CP124543.1, read on the forward strand.
TGGCTGCTCTACCTTTAGAAGAAATCTCTGCTCAATTAGAAAGTCCAAATTTGCGCGATCGCATGGTAGCCTTGGCTAATCTGCGCCATGTATCTCCCGAAGATGCAGTACCTTTAATCAAAAAAGTTTTGGATGATGAATCTCTGCAACTGCGCTCTATGGCTGTATTTGCCCTAGGAGTTAAGCCAACACCAGAAAGTTATCCAATTTTAGTCAAAATTTTGGAGAACGACCCAGACTATGGCATTCGTGCTGATGCTGCTGGTGCTTTAGGATATTTGGGTGATGCTAGGGCTTTTGAGGCACTAGCACGAGCATTTTATGAAGATACTGATTGGCTAGTACGTTTTAGTGCAGCAGTTTCCTTGGGTAATATTAAAGATCCCCGCGCTAGTGAAATTCTCATTCAGGCTTTAGATAGCAAAGAAGTTGTTTTACAAGAAGCTGCAATTTCCGCACTAGGAGAAATTGAAGATATTGAATCTGTAGATGTGATTTTGCGGTTTGCCCAATCAGAAGATTGGTTAATACGGCAGCGTCTTGCAGAAGCTTTGGGACATCTGCCTACCGCCAAAAGCATCTCAGCTTTAAAATATCTAGCAAAAGACAACCATCCCCATGTTGCCGAAGCTGCAAAAATTTCTCTCCAGAGGCTTGAAGAAATAGGCTATCAAGCTTAGTATTCGGGCTTCCTGGTATCTTTTAATCATAATTAAGTGGGATTTTTAGCATTTGAATCATGAATATTGAAGAGTTTTTTCAGTTAAGTGCTGGTAAATGGTTTTCCCACCGTACTAGCCACCATTTGGCTTTTAATAAATCTGAAGATGGCAAATCAGACATTATCATTGAAATGCTGGCAGCAGACCATCCAGAGGTAATTAAATTATGTCAGCTTGACGAAATTATTCCTAATTCAGCTGCTTGTGGTGCTAAAGTTACTTGGAACGGCACAATCGAACAGGATCAAAAAAAGCACAGCGGCTCCACTGTGTTAGTTTTAGTTCCTGATGTGGATAAAGCCAACGAAGGTAAGTTACTGCGGGAAACAGGCGATACCAAAAAAGCCCTTGTCACTGGACATTATAAAATTGGCACTGATGAGGCGCTGATCCTAACTACAGAGTCCGAAACTATCTGTTCTGAAGAACGCTTGTGGTTTGCTAGTCCCAATTTGCGGATGCGTGTACTTGTTATCAAGCGCGCTGACGGTTTTAGTACGGCTTCTTTTACTTCTGAAATTCGCATGGGTGGTAGTCCCGCAGCGGCCAAGGTATCAGAGGCGGCTAACCCCGTATCAAGTTAGTCTTGCTGTTTATAGACACTCAAAGACATAGCGAAACCCAACAAAGCTTTGATCATGTTGGGTTTTATTTCTCAAACGCCACTCACTTGAAGTCGGGAAACCGCAAACCTCTACAGGTTTTAATTTTTTACATAAATTTTCAAATATCCTCTAAGCTAGATTTTTTACAAGCCGAAATCAGATATGAAATGTTCTGGTATGCGTACTCCAAAGACAATTCTTTATCCTTCAATAAAGACAGAACTTGCTTTAATTCCTCTTCAAGATCTTGCTCCTGAATACGCAACTCGGTCAATAACATTTTTTGAATAGGTTTAACAATCCGCCTGATTTGCTCTTGATTTAGTTCCTCATCTTTGGGATATTCGGTGATGAAACTATGAATAATAAATAGCTCTGAATAATCAATTTTTTTGCTGTTAATTACTTGAAAAATCTCTCTAGAGTTTTCTTTAACAAATCTTTCTGTAGTATACTTCAAAATTACTGGATCTAATATATAAAGTGTGGTAATATCTTCTGTATTTTTAACAATGAAAGAGCGTTTTGCGATTAAATCATCTAAAACTTTAAACAACTGATTATAAGAAAAAACTTGATGACTATCTTGTACTAATTGATGCCATGTAGCTGAATTACGTCTGAGAGCTACCCAGTAAATAAGAGTTGTTTCTACTTTTGATAGCTCTTGAAATTGTTGATCTAAAAATTCAGTAATTACATCATCAACATAAATTGATGTATTTTCTAAAAAATCTGATAAATCTAAAGACACGTTCTGAACTTTCCGTGCAATTCTTTTCAGTATCCACGGGTTGCTATAGCGTTTACTAAACTCCTCTAGTTCACTATCTGTGGCATAAATACCTTCTGCTCTTAAAATTTTCGTTGCTTCTTCATAGTCCAAAACTTTTAATCTTTTTAAACGAACTAGTTTTCCTTCTAATATTTCAATATTCGGAGTTATTGTTCTACTAAGTAATAATAAACTGCTTTTGTGTGCTTCTTTAGCAACTCTATCTACAAATACGCTATAGTTCGCATAATCTTCGCTATCATCGTCTGCAACTTCTTCCCAACCATCCATTACTATTAAACATTTGTAATTATCTAAATACTGAATTATTTGAGAAATGTCACCTGATTCTTTTTCGCCTTTAGATAAAAAATGTATTAGTTTTATCAATATTTCTAGAAAAGGGGGTGCTGATGTCAAAGAAAGCCAGATCAAATAATCATATTTATCGGCGATTTTATCTACTAAATGACGAGCTAAAGCACTTTTTCCAATTCCCCCTATTCCATGAATTACAACTAACCGACAGCGTTCTTTAATGAGCCATTGCTGAATTTCGGCTAACTCTTTTGTACGACCATAAAAGTTAAATATCTCTGGTGCTTCGCTGAGGTTTTTACGGCGTTCTACATCATTTTCTGCGACATCTTCCCATTTTAAGTTTAATACTTGGCAAAAAGCCTTGAAAGTATCAGCTTTAATGGGTTGTCTTGCTTCCCGAAAGCGTTTCCAAGTCGCTAGTGCAACAGCAAATATTTCGGTATTGTCCCAGTTTTTATGCGGCTCTAGAATTTTACTTGCTTCCCTAAGAAATATTTCATCCGTATCCCAAGCCTTTTCAATCTTGCCTACTGCCTCAATTCTTTCCTTTTTGGCTTGTTCAATTTTTTTTATCCTGGCTTTTTTAATGAAAAGTTTTCCGCTTTGAGAAACTTTGAGACTTAGCATAGTCTTGTGCTGTATTCATTTTTAATCTTTAATTCTATCTTGCGTTACTAGTAGTCTATCAAGCCAACTTTGCTGGGTTAATGGGAAAAAAATCCAGTTTTTTTCTCCCCCTGCCTCCTCTGCTTCTGCTGCTTCCCCTGCTTGCCTCCACCCGTCATTGTTCGGTTGACAAACCACTAGGGATTATTTCGTTCTGGTGACTTTAAATAATTAAAGTAACATTTATTGGTGTCACGTTTACATTCAGCTTGTACTAAAATACCAATACCTTCAACTTGTTTGCGATCGTGTCGGTCATTAAGTTGGTGATTAAATTTTATTTTTGCCGTAGCACCAAGTGCAAAAAAATTCGGTTCGTTTAATTTTTCGTATACTTGTTGACGGGTTGGATTATTATTTCCTTTTAGTTTAGTCAAAGCTTCAACAAATACTTTCGCTGCATCATAAGAAGTAAGTGTTCTCCAACTCACATCTTTTGTTCCCCAAAGTTTTGTAGTTGTTCCACTGAAATTACTATCAGCAAGAGTTGCATGAGAAGATACAGCAATCACCATACCATTCGCTGCGTCTCCAAGTTCTAAAGTTTGTGGATCATACAGAACATCTCCTCCTAAAATTTGGCGACTTTGTCTTTGTGATTTAACTTCTTTTGCAATATTTAGTGCCTCTTTCAGAGTATTAGGGCTGGGAGCTAACATTAGTACTTGCACGTTTTCTCTTATTGCTTTATCTTTACAATCTTGCAATGCATTTATAAGCTTTAAATCACAACCTGTGATATTTTTATCTATTGCTCCTAGTCTTCTCAGTTCTTGTACGAATTTATCTCTTAGAGACTCGCTATAATTGTTTTCAGAATCAAAACTAATTAAGACTTTCTGCCATTGGCTATTGCTTCGCATATAGTTAGCTAAATCTTTAGCAGCAATAGAATCATTAGAAGCTGTGCGGAAAACGTATTCATTCAGAGGCTGTTGTTGACCAAACAAATCTTGTCTAATAGCAGTACTTGTGGGTGAAATCAGAACAAGCTGCTTTTTACCAAAAATATCTCCTGGTTTCCAAATTTCGTCGCTGGTGTAACGACCAATCACTCCTAATATTTTACTATTGCTAAAATATGGAAGGTCTCCGAGAATATTCTGCTCAGCAATATATTCAACTTCTTGTTGTTGACTATCATGTTTTACTATAAGTATTTGCAATACTGGCGCGCTTTCTTGTTCACTTTGAACTTGGGCGATACCACGCAATATTTCTAGAGCATTTCCCCGATCTACTTTTAAGTCTGGAATAACAACTGCTATAGTTGGAAGATTACCATTAATGGTTTGAGCAGCCTTGGAGTTGTAATAATAAATCCATGTCTCTGGATCAACTTCACACTGATTATCGGTAGAGGATGTTTTAAGAGCAGCTTGTTTAAATTTCTCTATGGATTCTAAAAAAGCATCTTCGGCTCTTCTAAAATCTGCTGGAGAACTAGCATTTGCAAATATTTTCATTCCTTGAGTTTTTAAATCATATGCTGTTCTACATTCTGGAACGGTGGCAACTGCTTGTGCTTCGGCAATTAAAGCTTCTTCTCCCCTGCTAAAATATGTTGTTAGATGTGGGTTGAAGTTTGCAATAATAAAAGCGATCGCTACTCCTAACAAAACCAAAAAGCCTAAACTTCTCCAACGCCATCGTCTAAAAATTATTCTAATCTTTTGAACAGTGAAAAGACTTCTTAATTGTGTTAATAATGCCGTTATAAGTGGTGGTGATTGTGTCGGTGGTGGTGATTGTGTCGGTGGCTGATCAAGTTTTCCTAGCACCTCTTGTGCAGACTGATATCTTTGAGCTGGAAATGGCAACAGCATTGTGTCTAAAATGACTGCAAGCTTTTGTTCTACGTTAGGAGCATATATTTTCCAGTTTTCGCCTAGAGGATTAGAAATATTGCTTATTTGTGCTGGTTCTTTACCTGTCAATAAACAAACACAGGTTGCGGCGATACCATATAAATCTGCTGTAATATCTATATTTCTACCACATAGCTGTTCTGGTGGTGCATATCCAGGTGTACCAATTGCACGAGATTGACTTACAGGAATACCAGGCTCTAATTCTCTTTTGATAGCTCCATCAAAATCGATTAAATAGATTTTATTATTATCCCTATGACGAATTATATTCGAGGGTTTAATATCTCGGTGAATAACATTTTGTGAATAAGTGTAGCTAATTATTTCTAACAGCGATCGCAAAACTTCTAATACTTCAGATTCCGAAAATCGCCTGTGAGTTTTATTGGCTAATTCCTGAGCCAGGGTTTGACCAGGAATATACTCTTGTACTAAATAAAAGAATTTTTGCTGTGCAGATATGTTTAAATCAAAATAATCGTATACTCTGGGAATTTGTTGATGGCTTAGACCATGTAAAATTTTTGCTCCTTGCTTAAATCCCTTTTCTACTAATTGGAGATCTGATGGTTTTAGCCGTTGAAGAGGACGCAAAATTTTTACAGCACATTCTTGCTCAAAGGTGAAATCATATGCGCGAAATGTTTTTCCAAATCCTCCACTGCCTATTTCCTCTAAAGCCAAATAGCGACTTTCAAGAATAAGATCTGTCCTACATCTGTCACAATATCTCTGTTCTTTAGGATTGATATCAAGCAAGCTATCAGTCAAATTCTTTTCAGGTGATGTGCAGTTAGGATTAGTGCAGTAAACTCTCATTGATTAACCTTCAGCTTGACTATAGCTACATACCAAATAGCAAAAACTTACAAGCAGACCTGTAATTTTTCTTTATTACATATGATTTTTAATGAAGCTAAATTTTTACCTCATCTCTATGTGCAATTTCTACACTTCATTTTCTGAAGCAAAAGCTAAAATAACTAGATACAAATATAGATTGTAAACTTATCCAAGCTAGTTTCAACCTCATTTGTCCTTGCATGTCACCATTATCTAATAAATAGTCATATTGCAGAATTATTATTTACGTAATAGTTATCAAATGAAGTCATTATTCTAACAACATCCTCAAAATTATATTTTTATCATAATTTAATCTTATAATTTGTGATGAAGTTTTGAGTCTTTGTTTATATTTCAAAGGTAGTTCTAATTACTCCCAGAAAAATGTCACCATTTTGACTATTGTGATTTGGTGCTGTCAGCCAAAGCAGACCAGGAGTAATGCTGATATTGTCGTTAATCTTATACTTATAAAACCCTTCAATGTGAAATCCGGTATCTGGGTCGCTACGAGGTAAGTCTGCTAAAGGTGCTGAAGTACCTGTCAATCTAGGCTGCATCCCGATAATAATCCCTCCTAAATTACCTTGTTTGCCCAAATCAGGGAAAGCTAAGGTTACAGCCCAGTTCCAAATATCAGCATCGCCTTTAACTTCTCCAGTCAGTACCCGTGCATTGGTATAGCCTACCCATCCACCGAGTTGAAAACCACTACTAATTTTGACATTCGTTTCAATACCATAAGAATTAGAAGAAACTTTTCTGCCTCCTAAGTTAGATGGTAAACTGCCAGTATTGTGGCCTAAACCGTTGTCGTTGTAAGCATTGACGTAGGTGAAAGCAATCTTAGTAGTTGTATCTTGGTTATTTGGATAAAATATAATCTGCCCCAATGCACCATAACCACTGTTAAACAAGCCACTACCAGGGTTATTGGCATTTTTTGCTAGATATATCGCCTGTGCTTTGATATTCCTGTTCGGTTGATAGGTAACTATTACACCCGTATCTCCACCCAAACGATAAATGGCATTGTATCGACCAAAGCGAGAAATTGTCGCATTTGTATCGCTTTGTAGAGGATTAATAACATCTCCATCGTCAAAGTAAGTATTAAAACCTGTAGCAGCGGTAATTGTCAACTGCTCATTTAGAGAAAAACGATATTGCAACTTACTGAGTACAGCATTATTAGTTGTATCACTACCAGATTGGAAACTTAAGCGAGCTTCATTTCCAGGTGCATTCGGATTAATCACACTACTCGCTTGAAGTCGTATACGTAGCTGATCTTTTCCAGTAAAGCTAGTATCAAAGTTGAGGCGTATTCGGCTAGAAAATGTGAGGTTGCTATTATCTTCATCACCACTACGGCTAGCATCTCCAAAAGCATCTACCGCAGCAAATATCAATTGACCATTCAATTTTGTAGTTGTAGAAAACTGCTGTTTTTCTAGTTGTTCTGTACGTGCTTCTAAAACATCAACTCTACCCTGTAAGGTAGTGAGTTCTACTTTGAACTCCTCTTGGAGCTTTTGCAAACTTACCAAATCTTCTTTGGCAACTACGTTGTTGATATCAGCAGCAATTCGTTGGTTAACTTTATTTAAACAGGCGTTTAATGCAGTAGCAAACTCAAAGCGAGTCATCGCACGACTTCCTTTGAAACTACCGTCAGGGTAGCCAGCAATACAGCCATAACGCTCAACTAGAGACTGTAATGCTTGAAATGCCCAGTCAGTTGGCTGTACATCAGAAAGCTGAGAGACTGAAATAACTGGTGTAGAATTTAGTTGCACATATTGATTAACTTCCTGAAGAGAATCATTTAAATGCTCACTAGATTGCAAACTTTCAGCTTTAACTCTTACATTCGCAATTAGTATCAAAATTAAGACTGGAGAAACTAAGCACAAAGAAAACCTGAAAAATTGCAACATATTTTTATTTTCAAAAAATCAGTTTATATACTTTTACGTTGAAGCTTTATTCATACAGTATCAGAAACATCATTCAGTTTGTGAATTGAATTTCAACTATATATTCAACTTTAAATTCAGAATATTCAATATCTTCATTTTTGTTACTCAATTGATTAAATGTATTAATTTAATTCCGAAATAAGCTAAACTCACTAAAAGGATTTTTTTCCAGTTGACAAATGGGTACTGAAAAAATGTCGGAACTCATCAGAGTGGCAAATGATCTAGTTATCCCTAAAACAGGAATAGGTTTGACAGATGTGCAAAAATCTATCCTGGAACAAGTTTTTGCAGGAAAAAAGCTTAAAGATATTCAGGTTACTGGATACGCGGATGGCACGGTACAGCGAGTATTTTGTCCAAAACTTTGGGAATTATTATCAGACGCTACAAAGCAAAAGATACGTATTAATACAGTAAAATTAGTCTTAGAAAAATTATTAAAAGAATTAAATTCTCAAAAAAGTAACGACAACGAAATTGTTACCCCCATCGAACTGCCTTCAATTCCTGCGCCTATTCTCTCCAAACAACTGCGGCACAATTTACCTGCTCCTAGTTGCACTACATTTGTAGGTCGAGAAGAAGAAATTGCTCGGCTTTTGGAGTTACTTTCACCCAGGCATTCTGCACATTTGGTGAGCGTCGATGGTATTGGTGGTGTAGGCAAAACAACCCTTGTTCTAGAAGCAGCCTACCGCTGTATGCACGCTAGTCATAACAATGAAGCCTTTCTGGGTGTGCCAACCTTCGATACTATTATTTTTACTTCGGCCAAACAGTCTTACCTTACTTGTTTCGGGTTATTACCAAGTTTGGCTCCCAGACGAACTTTACGTGATATTTTTTACCAGATTGCACGCATATTAGATGAGTTAGATATTACTGGGGTGAGTTTTGAAGAACAATTAGATTTGATTAAAGATGCCCTCTCCTGTCAGCACACGTTGCTAATTGTTGATAATTTAGAGACGGTGGAAAATCAGCAGGATGTTTTGGCATTTTTGTATGAATTACCACCAACCGTTAAAGCAGTCATTACTACCCGCGAACAAATTTTGTTTGTACCTGTGCGGTTGACATCAATGCCAGAATCAGACGGTCTTTGTTTAATTAAGCACGAAGCTGAAGAAAAAGGAGTTGCTCTCAGCAATAAAGATAGTCAAACACTTTACCAAGTTACGGGTGGTATTCCAGTCGCCATCAGTTATGCAGTAGGACAGTTAGCCAATGGCTACCCTATCAAAGAAGTATTGGGAGGGGTGTCTCAGTCTACAGGAGACGTTGCCCGTTTTTGCTTTGAAACTTCTGTGAACCCGCTTGTAGGACAATCAGCCCATAAGTTACTCATGGCACTAGCGTTATTTCCGATGCCAGCTTTACAAGATACTCTTGTGCAAGTTGCAGTGCCAGAAACAAACCCGAATACAACAAGTGCTGACTTGGCTAGATTGCGAGGACTTTCCTTGGTCAGACAAGAGAATAATCGCTACAGTATGCTACCACTAACCCGTGAGTATGCCTTAGCTGAACTAAAAACCCACCCTGAGTTTGAAGGCAAAGCCAGAGAGGGGTGGATTAGTTGGTACTTAAATTTCTCCCAGAGGTACATCGGACAAGATGCTAAAGGGTGGCAAGGAAAGTTTGATGGTTTAGAGGAAGAGTGGCAAAATTTACAAGCTGCGATTGAGTGGTGTATGGTTGAGGATCGATACGCCGAAATGTTGAAGTTTTGGCAAAATCTTGAGGCATACACTCATATTATGGGTCGGCGAGAAAGTCGTTTACGATATTGGGACGATCGCCTGACTTGGACAGCATGGCTAATTCAAGCAGCAGAACAACGCGGGGACTGGTCAGTTGCAGCCAAAGTAATGGTTGACCGTGCTTGGACTCTCACCTCGATGGGTAAACACAAGCAGTTAGAAGAAGCAGACAAACTATTTACTCAGGCTTGGGAGTTACGTCATTATCAAGAAAATTTGTTTATGCTGACCTTAGCAAGAAATACAGCAGTTTTACGCATTCAACAGCGAAGGTTGGATGAAGCGCAGACTTGGCTAACCCAAGCAAGACAATTACTGCAAGAGACACAATTAGACCAACAGCAGCGATCGCGGCAATTAGTCCAAATTAAATATTATCAAGGTGAGATTTTTTTTAAAGATGACAAATATGAGCAAGCAAGAATAATTTTTCAAGAAACTCTAGAACTTGCACAAGCAATGAACTGGACACGCGCCATCTTCTGTACCCAAAACTGGTTGGCTGATGTTGCCATCAAACAGCAAAGACTAGATGAAGCCGAACGATTATTAATAGAAGGATTGCGTGTAGCAGAAGCTAACGAAGATAAAAGTCGCATTGCATTTTGTCAACGCTCATTATCCTTTTTGGCAAAGGCAAAAGGCAACTTAATTGATGCTCAAAATTGGGCAAATAAAGCATTAGAAAACTTTGAAAAACTAGGAATGCTACCGGAAGTAGAGGAAACAATAAATGTGCTGCAAAGCCTAGATATTGAAATATGAAAAACTCCACCCATAAGGGGATGGAGTTTTTGGGCATAGGGCATTGGGAATGGAGAAAAAGTTATCAGTTACTAGTTATCACTGTTCACTAATTTAATCACCGATGAAGGAATGGAGTTTCTCGCCGCTTTATATAAATTTAAAAACAGCAAGCCTTATGTATAATTCAAAAGAATTTCACAACAAGCAGCAGGAGAGTTACCCATAGCACCTTGCCCAAAATTTAGCTCGAATAATTCCTGAGTTTGAGCAAACACTAATTGCCATTCTAAACGTTCAGCTTCTTCTTTAATACCAAAATCGGGAATGTGTTGAAGACAAGCACTAAATAGGTTTTGGCAGTCTTCTTCAAACTGATGAATATTAGCTGTATGTGCGTGTAGAACTGCATCAATTTCTTGACTAGGAACCATTCTTATATGTGGATATTTTTGGATCAAAAATAATAACATTACATACTGCTTAATTGCCGATAAAGCTTGTGTAACATCCAATTTTTGATATTTATCTGAGCTAAGAAGTCTAAAAAATATTGCTTGCCAGTCAATCAATTTGACTTGATCAAAGAAATTGTGATTGTTTCTACGCTGGCAACAATTTCTGGTTACTATTTGGATTATATTCAATTTAATCCTCCTAATATAAAGTTTATTCAAAACATGATTTAGCAAAAACTATAACTTTAATTATTCATAATTGCTCAAATTGGAGTAACGAATCTGCTCTGGGTAAACTCGAAAAGAATCAAAGAAGTTAACAGCTTCTGTAGTTAACTCATCTTTTGTCAAAGACCCCATAAAATAAAAACGCTGATTAACTACAAATGCGCGATATTGCCCCAGACTTCCATCCGAATGTTGCATCAATAATTCCAAGCCAGGATGTCCATCAATTACAAGATTAGTAGTTCTAATAATCTTGCCAGTATGACCAATCGTTTCTCGCATAGCACTTTGCAATACTTGCCGAAGTTGGGGGATAGGTATTCTGGAAGCTTTTGGAAAGTCTCTCTGTATAATGGTGTACGCAGTTTGGGTAGTAGCACTAAAAGATGTCAAGCGATTAAGTATGTTTTCTGTAACTACACCTGGCATCAGAATTTGACAATCCCGTTGTGGTCCCCAATATATGTAGTTTTGAGCCACTAATAAAGGCTGTTTAGGTGTCCGAATACTAGTATTAACAGATACTACTTTATTTGCAGATGTGGGTTGATTAACCAATGCTAATGCTGGGTCTGGAAACGCAGAAACCATTACAAAAAAACTGACAGCAAAAGTTTTTAGAGTATTTGTAAGTAACATGACTTTTTATTCTTGTCTGTGTTAAATAGATATCTCTTGGTTGAGCTATAATTAGAGATTTACCATTAAGATAAATATGAGTTCAAACCTCAGTTTTAGTTCAAAGAAGAGTTCATTTAATGCTCACAGAGAAGTTTTCAGTTTCAGCAAACCCTACTTATACCTTGAGTTCATGTATAGCTAGTTAGTTATAGGTATAAAAAAAGTCGCTACAGCTTTCAGCGCACAGCGTAGCGTTTTGCAGAGAATACCAAGGAAGTTTCCCTATTTTCCCTATGCCTAGAGTGACACAAGAAAGTTATAAATATTTAAATTTGTAATAAACGAGCGATCGCCTGGGGTAATGGCAGCACAATCATTACTAATAAAGCCATTGCAATCAATCCCAAAACGTCACGTCCGTTATTCAGTTCAGTAACATCATTCAAGGCAGGTTCATCAATTAAGGGGATGAATAATAAGATAATCGCCCAGACAAAAAATTCTGGCTGGACTAAAGAAAGTAGTAGCAATAACAAGCGAGAAATTTGCCCAATAATGATGGCAGTGCGTTGACCAAACATTGCATGAACAATGTGACCTCCATCTAATTGTCCTACAGGCATCAAATTTAATGCAGTGACAATTAGCCCTAGAAAACCAGCCACGGCGATAGGATGCAAATCAATAGCTGATTTCGCTGTTAACTGACTTCCTAATGCTAACTTTGAAAGCAACGCCAGTAAGATTGAATATTTAGGATTAAGTGCATCAGGATTTAATAGTCCTGTTTTTTCAGTCACAGGAACTACTTCAGAATGAGCTAAACCCCATATTAATAAAGGTAACGTGGCAATAAAACCTGCAATTGGCCCAGCAATGCTAACGTCAAATAAAGCTTTACGGTTAGGAATTGGACTTCGCATCTGAATAAATGCACCAAAGGTTCCCAAGAAAAAAGGCATGGGAATAAAGTAAGGCAGAGTCGAGCGAATTTTGTAGAATTTAGCTGTCAAATAATGGCCAAGTTCGTGGATGCCTAAAATAGTCATCAGCCCTAAAGCATAGGGTAATCCTTTTAAAAATATGGTTGGGTCAGATTGAAGCTTCGTCGGGTCAATACCAGCAGTTTTTGCCCCTACTAGGGTAGTAGTTAATAAAGTCGCTACCAGTAGTAATAATGCTAATCCTGGGCGAGTTAACTTTTCTGGTTTACTGGAATTTCCTGCTTTAGCTGCTTGAGTATTGGGAACAAGCACAAAGAAGGGTTTACCATTGAGACCCTCTTGAAAAATTACTAAGAAGCGATCGCCAAATTCTGCTTCAATATTTGCTTTAATCTGTTGGTAGGCTTTGCCGGGCGTTGTTCTTAACTGGCCTCGGCAGATCACAGCTTGGGGTCTGTATTCAATGTTTTGGATGTAGTATACAGACCAAGAAAAGCAATTTCGCAGTTGAGTTTCTTGTGTTGGTTCAATGGGACGCACTGGTACTGGTTCTGCGATAGGATGGATAGCCGATTGTGATTCTGGAGATTGGGGTTCAGTTTGCGTATCTTTTGGTGTTCTACGCCCCCATTGAAACAATAGCCAGTATAACAAAAGACAGATCAGTGAAGGCCAAATAATTAGTGATGGCGGTGGAGGTTGCTTCACCCCATACATTAGCGTCCACCCGCTTAATAGCAATGCTGGTGTCATTAGTACCAGCCACAACAACCAGACAGGAGTCCGGGTGATGTTAGCGACGCTGCGCTGCACCATCAGATAAGTAGCAAGTCCCAATAAAAGGAGAAACCAAAATGTCATGTGATCTTCAGTAATTTTGAAAAAACGTCCTACCAGTAATGTCAGCACCACATCTCTCACTACTAGGTAGAATCTCAATCCCAATTTTTGCCGCAATAGTTAACAGTAGTTGTTCAGTCTTAAATGTAAATTCTTAAGAAGTTCAACTCTATAACTAGATTTTTTACAACTCCTCAGTTTCAGTTTTTGCCCATGTGCCCCTTACCTCAACCGCCGAATCATCCAGTTAAGCCACCACGGGTTGTACTCTCTTACGAAGTTCCGATCGGAGGAAACCTCCGCTCTGACTTCGCGCTAGATAGCATCTTTGCCTTTCCACCAAATCGGGACACATTAGGAGGAACATCTTACTTCATTGTAAGAAATGAAGGCAACATCCTTATAGATTGCCCTGCCCTTGACCAAACAAATCAAGATTTTCTGCGATCGCATGGGGGCGTGCGTTGGTTATTTCTCACTCATCGAGGTGCTATTGGTAAAACAGCAGAAATTCAACAAACCTGGAGTTGCGAAATTCTCATTCAAGAGCAAGAAGCCTATCTATTGCCAGGATTAACCGTAACTACTTTTGACCAAGAACTTAATTTTACTGCAACAACACAAATAATTTGGACACCTGGTCATTCTCCTGGTTCATCTTGCTTATATTACAGCGACTTTGGAGGAGTGCTATTTTCTGGCCGCCATTTAGTTCCTAATCAACAGGGCGAACCAGTACCATTACGCACAGCAAAAACTTTTCACTGGCCACGACAAATTAAGAGTCTCCAGTTTTTGCTAGAACGTTATTCACCAGAGACTCTCCAATACATTTGTCCTGGGGCTAATACGGGGTTTCTCAGAGGCAAACGTGTAATAGATAATGCTTACCAGCGCCTGACAAAATTGGATTTACAAGCTTTGTTGCGGATACAGCCCCTACTTTAAACTGAAGTTCCACTGTGCCAATGTCATAATACCTAAAACTCAATAGTTTCAGTTGCAGTCTCTGAGCTAATTTCAGATTTATGATGATTTGCTAACAATTTCATGACCCGACAACCACACGACCAATTTGCTAAACAATATTTAGAAGAATTGCTTTCCCCGTTTGGAAAGGTAGAAGTAAGTCGGGAAGTCACAGATGAAGTTCGCCAAGTAGATATCTTGTTTTCTCCTACATTTTCTTCCAATGCTGACCTTCAATCTCTGGGGTTACTTGGTAGAATTGCCACAACTGCCTCATTATTAGAACCTTTCCGCAATCAACCCAGTAAAACCGAGGTACGTAATTGGGGACTTCCAAGAAATAAATTAATCAGCAAAAATCATAAGTTAATCTTTAAGAGATAATGATAATCATTCTGAAAGGGTAAGAGGTGGTTGCCGTCGGCAACCACCTCTTACCCCCTCAAACACAGAAGGAAAAGTCTGCATCTGCACTCTGTAAATAATTTCAGTGCAATATCATAATTAATATTCATGTTTTTAGATTTAAAAACTGAAGAGTGAAAATTAAGTGCTGCCACAACAAATATCAACAAACCATTTGCCTAAATCGGGAAATTTTTCATGTTCCGAGTTAGTGAGTCTTTCTATTTGTTTTTCAACAGCAGACATAGCCTCCTTAGTAAGAGTAACCCCAGTTTCATAAGTTTGAGTCACTAACTTAACCACAGGATTCTTACCTTTCCACGTCATGTTTTGAGCAAATTTTAAAGCGGTTGCAACTTCATCTAAAATACTGCCATTCCAAGAATTTTCTAATATCCCCCATACTCGCTCGATGGGATTATATTTGCTGTGATAGGGTGGATAGTAGGCTAAACGTATATTCAGTTGATATTCATGAACAAACTCAACGATACGTTTCATAAACTGGGTACGTCTAGAATTATTATCTGTCCCATTATCCTGGTTAATAATCAGGGTTTTTATTGAGGAAAATCGCCAACTCTCACTCTTCCAAAAATCTTCTAGAACGTCTACAATAAAATCACTCGTTACATTAGACTCTGTAAAGTATAAAAATAGTTCGTCTAATTCTGGAAGGAAGATGCCGTAAGGAGTTACGGTAGTTTTTGGATGAAAATTATGGTCTTCTGTTTCTGTGACAACTCGGTTTTTACCTCCTCTGTCAAAGTAGCCAATATCTACACGGGCTTTGGCATCCAGACTGAGACGTAAGATACTTGGATCATCCAGGGCGGATTGATTAACTATTGCTAATTGTTCAAAGATTGCGTCTGTTTCTGGAATTTTTTTTGAGGTAAAACTTTTGCTACTCGCTTGAGTCTATAACCTAAATCATTCAATTTAACTCTCATTGTTTCTTCAGTAGGTAACTGTTCATCCGTATAACCAAATTTATCAATTAATAGCTTTCTGACCTGACTAGCAGTTAGGCGTGTATACAGCCTTTGGCTTTTAAAACTTGGATCTGTTTGGCTTTGGAAATCAACTAATTTTTTGATATCTTCTAACAGGTTTGGTAAATGCTCTTCTACTTTCCATCTACCCCTAGCTGAATAATTATCTATACAACTAATCCCACTGGTTAGTTCTTTAATTCCTTTACGAATAGTATTTCTATCCCAGCCCAATTCTTTTTGAGCCAGTAATTGTCCTCCGTAACCTAATTCCATGACAATTTGTGCTTGAAAACGCCGCCTTGCTGCACCTTTGAGTTGGTTTGCTGTTTCCTTGAATACTTTTTTGACTGAATCAGTTAATTCGAGCAACACTCCTGTCCACCCACAAAATTCCCTCCAAATTGAATTTACTACGAATAGGGGGGAAGGAGAAGCAGCCTGCGGCTGCTTCTCCTTCCCCCCTTAGAATGATTATCATTATTATAATTGGTCATTTTATTCCTTGGAAGTCCCTTGTCTGCTGAAGCTATTTTCAGTTTATGGAGAATCGCAACGTCAAGCCAAGCGCGAAAATACATCTTTATCAGACAATGATTTACCGCGTCTGTGGATTTTGGCAACTTCAGCTTCAACAAATTTACTAGAGAGTTTTGGCGCTAGATTAGATACAGATAATTGGCTAGCGGGTGTTTACTTTCTACCAAACTCATTCAGGACAGCAATAGTAGCTATTAATCAATTACCACTGACTCTTGAGACCCTCTGGCTGAGGATTTTAGGAAAGGGAGAAACGCAACGTCAAGCTATTAGTGAATTACTGTCACTTCCTCAAAACAATCCATTACGGCAAAATATTCAAGAACTGATTACTAGTTGGCGAATAACTGTAGTAAACCAAACAAATCTTACAGAAGATGACCAAGAGGTGATTATGAACTTATCGCAAGCTTACCTAGAATGGCGGGAAGCTACATTACAAGAAGGGCAGCGTCAAGTAGTAGAAAACTTGTTGCGTGTCCGGTTTGGTCCACTAGATGAACAATTAGAACGAGTAATTGAGCCTTTATTACAGTTACCACCGCAAGAATACAGTCGTTTGTTACTCGAATTATCTTACGATGAGTTATTGAGAAGATTTGGCAGTATTTGAATTAAGAATCTATCAAGAATATGAGCAGTGATGATTTAGAAAATAAGTAAAAAGAGTAGCTGTGTATAGCAAATTCATTTACTTTATATCTATTTCAAATCACCTCTGCTAAAACTACGCCACAATTATTATTAACGATTCATGTCAGATCAACCTAGTGTCAAAATGCAGAGTTGATAATTACTCTCCCAATCAAATCAGAAGTCTATTGAATGCGAGATTGTTTGCGAATTGTTATTCAACAACTCCAATGCTGCTTGATATTGTAGATCTGCTGCTGTAGCAATTTGTTCGCGCTTGATTGGCTCTTGAGTAATCACTATATCTGGCTTAATACCTAATTTGTTAATATCTCGATGCTGAGGAGTTTCATATTTGGCAATTGTCACTGCCAATCCAGAACCATCTGACAATTCAAATAAAGATTGAATTAAGCCTTTACCGAAGGTAGTTTCACCGATTAACTGGGCGCGACCGTTATCTTGTAATGCACCGGCGAGAATCTCACTTGCACTGGCAGTTCCTTGATTGACTAAAATTACTAGAGGATCGTCTGTCAAAGCTGGCCCAAATGATTCAAAGCTACCTTGAATGCCTTGGCGATTGACGGTGTAAACTACAGGGCCAGAATTTAACCACAGGCGAGCAATTTCAATTCCTGATTGCAAAAGTCCGCCAGGATTATTTCGCAAATCTAAAATATAGGCAGCAGCGCCTTTTTTTTCTAGATGAGAAATAGCGTGTGCTAATTCCATTGAGGCGTTGGCATTAAATTGACTGAGGCGAAGGTAGCCAATGGGTATACCCTGTGCAGAAAGGCGTAAATCTGCCACAACAGGATTTAAGGCAATGCGATCGCGTATTATTTTAACTTCAAATTTTTCCTCTCCCTCTCGTTCAATCAAAAGTGTGACTAAACTACCAATAGACCCACGCATTTTGGCTGCTGCTTCGTCGAGGGTGAGGTTTTCTGTAGAAATACCTTCGATTTTGAGAATGCGATCGCGCGGTCTAATTCCTGCTTGATCTGCTGGTGAACCCTCTATTGGAGTTACTACTTGTAATACTCCTGTTTGAGGTTCCAGGGCTATTTGCAAACCTACCCCAGTTAATTCTCCGGAAGTATTAACCTGCAAGCTGCGGTACTGTTCTGGGTCTAAAAAGCGCGTGAAAGGATCATCAAGGCTCTTGAGCATCTTCTGAATCGCCGCATAAGTCGCTTTTTGGTCGTTAAGCGGCTTTTCTAGAGCCTTTAGCCGCACCGCTGACCAGTTTTGATGATTAAATGTCTCATCTAGATAAGAGCGATTAACAATTCGCCAAACTTCTGAAACTAATTTCTGTTCGTCCGTCAATGCTGCTGCTGGTTGAATGAGTAAACCCAACCCCAAGCAAAAAGCCAATAGTACTGAAAATCCTAACCGAAAAACCTGTTTGTGCATGAACCCCATTTCCAATTCCACCTCAACCCAAACTGTTTAGAACTGCCCAATTACCTCGTTGTTGATGAAATCTATCTCTCGATTATGTTACTTTTTTTATAGAAGTGGTGCATTGTTCTCATCAACTTGTTAAAGCACTGATGCTCATGCATAGCACTCAACAAACGATAAGATCTACTTTGTGTCCACCATTTTTTATGTTGGGTTGCGAAGAGAACGCAATATATTTCATATTTGCAGAGTGTTAAGTTTTTTTAAACTTTTACCACTCTGAAAGCTCAAAAGCAAACAAACCAACTTTTCTTTGTGAAAATCCCAAATACTGATAATTGGGAGATTGATCAACCGCAACCGATTTTTAGGAACTTGAGATTTTATGGCCAATGTTTACGACTGGTTTGAGGAACGCTTGGAAATTGAAGCGCTTGCTGAAGATGTCACTAGCAAGTATGTACCTCCCCACGTCAACATCTTTTACTGTCTAGGTGGCATTACTCTGGTTTGTTTTCTAATCCAGTTCGCTACTGGATTTGCGATGACATTCTACTACAGACCAACAGTTGCTGAAGCTTACACCTCGGTACAGTACATCATGAATGATGTCAACTTCGGTTGGCTAATTCGTTCCATTCACCGCTGGTCTGCCAGCATGATGGTATTGATGATGATTTTGCACGTTTTCCGGGTGTACCTCACTGGTGGTTTCAAAAAGCCCCGCGAATTGACTTGGGTAAGTGGCGTTATCCTGGCTGTGATCACTGTTTCCTTTGGAGTTACAGGCTACTCTTTACCTTGGGATCAAGTGGGCTATTGGGCTGTGAAAATTGTCAGCGGCGTACCAGAAGCAATTCCTGTAGTTGGCGTTTTAATTTCAGACTTACTGCGTGGAGGTTCTAGTGTTGGTCAAGCGACACTAACTCGCTACTACAGCGCCCACACATTTGTACTACCTTGGCTAATTGCGGTCTTCATGTTGTTCCACTTCTTGATGATCCGCAAGCAAGGTATTTCCGGCCCCTTGTAATCTAAATGAGCCAGTATGCAAAAAGGCAACAGCATTCAGTTTGCAGATCAAGTCGTTTGTTTTAAATTGATGGAAATTTGTAATAAGTTACAAAAGGAACAAACACTAGTATTCTTAACTGAAAGCTGGAGCCATCTTGAAGGTGGCTGACCGCATGTGAGGTTTGCTCATAGCTGATGGCTTTCACAAATGCTTTAATTGAATTTAAGCAGGAGAGCGCGTTAAAAAATGTCAACACAGAAAAAACCCGATCTGAGCGATCCTAAATTAAGAGCCAAACTTGCCCAAGGCATGGGTCACAACTACTATGGTGAACCCGCTTGGCCTAATGATCTACTTTATGTGTTTCCAATCGTAATCATGGGTTCGTTTGCTTGTATTGTGGCTCTAGCTGTGCTAGATCCTGCAATGACAGGTGAACCAGCGAATCCTTTTGCCACACCATTGGAAATATTGCCAGAGTGGTACTTGTATCCAGTCTTCCAAATTTTGCGATCGCTTCCTAACAAACTTTTAGGAGTGTTAGCAATGGCATCCGTGCCTCTGGGATTGATCCTCGTTCCCTTTATTGAGAACGTGAACAAGTTCCAAAATCCCTTCCGTCGTCCAGTAGCGACTACAGTGTTCCTTTTTGGTACTCTCGTTACTTTGTGGTTGGGTATTGGTGCTGCCCTTCCATTGGATAAGTCTTTAACCTTGGGATTGTTCTAAACTTAGTCACCGCAAAAAGTTTTGACGCTTGTAAGTTTTCAGAGTATGTCACAAAGTAAAGAACTGCGACAGTCGTCGCTTCTGAACTTCTTTGATATACTCTAGAACGAGTCCACAAGCGTCAATTTTAACAGTGAACACTTTGACAAGTGGTAGTTGAATCTCGACTTCTCTACGAGACGCTACGCATAGCTAGCTTCCCCGTAGGAGTACGCTCGATTGCCGCGTAGTCGAAACTCAATTTCCGCGCAGCGCCGCACTTACTTGTAATGAGTTTAGCCTGAGTGCACTTGTGCTGAACGTCCTTCGACTCCTTTCGACTGCGCCCTTCGGCTACGTTCAGGATAAACTCAAGGCAAGTCGCTCAGGAATCATAGTCGAAGTGTCGAAACTCAGTGCATCGCAGCGAACAGTGAACAATAACATCTCTGGGTTCAAGTCCTTCACCAATTGGTGGAAAACGTTGGTGTGCTTTAATGCTACACCATACCCCTGATAACTGATTTAATAATCCAGACCACTTCTTTAATTTTGAGTTTTGAATGCAAAAGCGATTCCAAAATCTCAAATCGCTATTACGACGACAAATTCCAGCATTTTTACTTATTTTATATTCAAGTCACGGTCAATGCTTAGCATGGTGAAGCGAGACCATCTGACAGTTAAGAGCGACCTTAAGCTCTTAAATAAAGTGCAACAATGGTTTGATCAATTTTGTCTGCAACATGTGTCTCAACTGGGCTGGTCAGAAGGCCAACTTTATCGCCTCAATTTAGCATTAGCAGAGGGCTTTACTAACGCAGTTCGTCATGCTCATCGTGCTTTACCACCCGAAACAACCATAGAGATTCAAGTGAGTCTGTGGATTAACAAACTAGAAATGAGAATTTGGGATCATGGAAAACCTTTTGACCCCAATGCGATCGCAGAACCAGAACCAGGTACTCTACAAGTAGGAGGTTACGGATGGTTTTTGTTGCGGCGTTTGGCTGACCATGTTGTTTACGAACGCAGTACAGATGGTAGAAATTGTCTTTTGATCGTCAAATATGCCAATGAAGGTCAAGGGCATGGAGCATAGGGAATGGGGCATGGGGAAGAGTTACTAATGCCGTAGCGTCTCATTGGCGCAGTCTCTCGTACTTTACTATGAGAACAGAAGCAAGGTTAAGTCTAGTAGCAAGACGGGGTTTAATGCTGACTTTTGCTGAAAGTTTTGGTATAAAAAAAATTACTCATTATAGTAAAGTCAGCATACGATTTGCAGTTACTCCTTTGCTAGGATTTGGCAGCAGTGCTGCAATTTCAAAACATCACCCGCTGCTATATCATCTTTGGGAAAAGTAAAGATATAAATGCTAATTGATACAGTGGGAGAAAACCTAGATATAAGCAAAAATTCTGGCAAACAAGCTCGTCATGTCTTCGTTTTTTTAGAGATTTTTACGCACGAAGGCGGGATTCAATCCTATGTAAAAGATATTTTTCGTAGTTATTTGGGATTGAATACAGGCTATCAAGCAGATGTATTTTTGCTACGCGATACTTTTAAATGCTCAAATCCTTTTGAGTCCGATAATTTAAAATTCCATTACTTTCAAAATCAATCCCCTCAAATAGGTAGAGTCAAAATGGGGGTAACTCTGCTGAAATATCTGTTACAAAAACGCCCCAAACATGTTTTTTGTGGTCATATTAACTTAGCAGTACTGATCCAAAACCTTTGCCAACCGTTGGGTATTCCCTACACAGTTCTAACTTATGGTAAAGAAGTTTGGGAACCACTTAAAAATCAAGAACACCGCGCTCTCGCTTCAGCAGCCGGAATTTGGACAATTAGTCGCTATAGCCGCGATCGCGCCTGTGCTACTAACGGTTTAGATCCCAATAAAATCAAAATGCTTCCTTGTGCGATTGATGGTGAACAATTTACTCCTGGTTCTAAGCAGCTAGAATTAGTTGAAAAGTATGGTTTAACAGGAAATAAAGTCTTAATGACTGTAGCGCGGCTATGGTCAGGAGATATTTACAAAGGCGTAGATGTGACAATTCGCGCTTTACCACAAATCGCTCAAATTTTCCCAGAAGTGAAATATTTGGTAATTGGTCGTGGTGATGACCAACCAAGATTAGCTCAGTTAGCAGAAGATTTAGGTGTGAGCGATCGCGTAGTGTTTGCGGGTTTTGTGCCTACAGAAGCATTAATGGCACATTACCACCTCGCTGATGCTTATATTATGCCTTCTCAAGAAGGCTTTGGCATTGTTTATTTAGAGGCGATGGCTTGTGGTTTGCCGGTGTTATCTGGTGACGACGATGGATCAGCCGACCCCTTGCAGGATGGTAAACTAGGATGGCGAGTACCCCATCGTAATCCAGAGGCGGTAGCAGCAGCTTGTATAGAAATTCTTAAAGGAGCTGATCAACGTTGTGATGGACAATGGTTGAGAGAGCAAGCGATCGCTCTTTTCGGTCAAGATGCCTTCCAACAGCGATTGCAAGAATTACTGTCATCTTGAGTTTTTAGTCAATAGTCCTAAGTTTTTGACCATTAACTTTTGACTCTGGGCTAAACTCGCTATCCTAGAAATAGCAGCATGATTTTTAAAAAATGGGTCTTAAATCTTTACAATTAAGTCTTGTGAATCTTCGCCCTTGGCTAATCTTGTTAGCAGTAGCTTGGTTGCTGGCATCAGTAGGTTTGGGCTGGTTAGTGAACTCGTTATTGATTCTTTTCGGATTGCTATTATTAGCACCCGTTGTGGCTTTTTTCGGGTTTCGATGGTGGCTGCAACGCAACTTGGTTACTGATCAATGTCCCGTGTGTAATTATGAATTTACAGGTTTAAATAGTAGTCAGTTGCAGTGTCCTAACTGTGGAGAGCAACTTTCAGTACAACAGGGTCATTTTCAGCGCTTCACACCAGATGGCACAATTGATGTTACAGCGATCGAAGTACCAACAAAATCACTAGAAGATTAAGCAGTTGGTCTAGTAGATATTTTATAAGTCATTTTAAAAGGGCTAATCTTAGCTACTATCAAAAGTTTGATATTTTTTAGAGACGTTGCAGTGGATACAACGTCTCTAATTAGGGCTTGCTGAAAAAGTGATGAAAAGCCAGAGAGGGATTAATTAGGGCTTGCTGAAAAAGTCTTTTGGTAGGGGTAGGCAATAGGGAACAGTTTTATCCCTATGGTTTCCAATTTTTTGAACTCCAAAAAATTTGATATCCAAGGTTTTTAAGGCTTATACGCCTATTTTCATGCACTTTAGATAGATATTTTGGCGTTGCTGATTTCATGTATGAAAATGATTCTGCATGATATTAAAATCCTTGTAGAGACGTTGCGTTGCATTGCAACATCTCTACATCTGGATTTATAACGCAATTCAGCAACGCCGATGTTTTCTACCTATCCACAGATCCCATAATCACATCAACACTGCCAAGAATCACTACAATATCTGCAACCTTCATCCCTCGCAGTAACTCAGGGATAATCTGGAGGTTGTTAAAATCCGCCGGGCGAATTTTCCACCGCCAAGGAAAGACGTTATCATCACCAACTAGATAAATTCCTAGTTCACCTTTACCGCTTTCAATACGAGAGTAGATTTCACCTTTGGGCATCTTAAAGGTAGGAGAAACTTTCTTACCAATGTATTGATAATCAAATCCATCCCACTCTGATTTTTTCCCAGCAGCTAGACGCTTGGCTTCTAGGTTTTCGTAAGGGCCTCCAGGCAGTCCTTTGATAGCTTGGCGAATAATCTTGACAGATTCGCGCATTTCCCGCATCCGCACCACATAACGGGCAAAACAATCACCGGCGGTTTCCCAATGCACGTCCCAGTCAAAGTCGTCGTAGCATTCATAATGGTCTACTTTCCGTAGATCCCATTTCACCCCAGAAGCGCGTAACATTGGCCCAGACAAGCCCCAGTTAATCGCTTGTTCGCGGGTAATAGTGCCAATTCCTTCAATACGCCGCCGGAAAATTGGGTTATTAGTAACTAAGCGTTCGTATTCATCAATTTTAGGCAATAAGTAATCACAAAAATCTAAACACTTATCTACCCAACCATAAGGTAAATCAGCAGCTACACCACCAACGCGGAAATAGTTGTTATTTACCATCCGGTAGCCTGTGGCGGCTTCCCATAAATCGTAAATCATCTCCCGTTCCCGGAACTGGTAGAAAAAGGGAGTTTGAGCGCCCACGTCAGCCAGGAATGGGCCAAACCACAGTAAGTGATTCGCGATTCGATTTAATTCCAGCATAATCACGCGGATGTAGCTGGCACGTTTAGGAACAGCAACACCTGCTAACTTTTCTGGGGCGTTGACAGTAACGGCTTCGTTAAACATTCCCGCTGCATAGTCCCAGCGACTAACGTAGGGAACATACATAACATTAGTACGATTCTCGGCAATTTTTTCCATTCCCCGATGGAGATAGCCGATAACTGGTTCACAGTCAACGACATCCTCGCCATCCAAGGTGACAATTAGCCGCAGAACCCCGTGCATTGAGGGATGGTGTGGCCCCATATTTAGCACCATTGGCTCAGTGCGGGTTTCTAGTCTGGTCATAGATTTTGTGTTCTCCCGTTGTGTTCGTGTAGCGTGCCGAAGGCAAATTTTGAATTGAACCGCTAAGATGCCAACTAGAATGTTTTAGTTTGTTGCACTTCTTCAACTATTATATGGAAGCTCGATATCCACTTAATTAAGGCATCAGATTTTTTTCACTTCATCATCCTGCAACTAAAGACATAAAAAAAGAATACATAATTAAAGTTCATCTGTGGTTTTTTGCCTTAAGTCTCATGAATCGTCAGCTAGCTATTGAAGAACCGACATTTTCTCATCTACCAGTGTTACCGCAGGAAGTTATTGCAGGTCTTGCGGTATCTCCAGGAGGTCATTATTTGGATACGACTGTAGGTGGTGGAGGTCACAGTCGTTTGATTTTAGCAGTTGCACCAGATGTACAAGTGACGGCGATTGACCAAGATGAGGATGCTTTAGCAGCAGCGAAGAAAGAATTAGCTGAGTTTGGCGATCGCGTACAATTTATCTATAGCAATTTTGCTGAGTATCAGTTTCCTCCTAACACTTTCGATGGTATTTTAGCTGATTTGGGGGTAAGTTCTTACCATTTAGACCAAGCAGAACGGGGTTTTAGCTTTCGCCAAACTGCAAATTTAGATATGCGAATGGATCGGGGGCGATCGCTAACTGCCGCTGATGTGATTAATAATTGGGATGAAGCAGAATTAGCTGATATTTTCTTTAAATATGGTGAGGAGAGATTATCACGGCGGATTGCTAGACGGATTGTCGAACGACGACCGTTGCACACGACTACAGAATTGGCTGAGGTGATTGCTTCTTCAGTTCCCCCAAAATACCGCTATGGCAGGATTCACCCCGCTACCCGTGTTTTTCAAGCTTTGCGAATTGTCGTTAACGACGAGTTAAAATCTCTAGAAACCTTTTTAGATCAAGCACCAAACGCTCTTATTGCTGGTGGTCGAATTGCGATTATCAGTTTTCATAGTCTAGAAGACCGACCAGTGAAGCATGGTTTAAGAAATTCACCTTTATTAAAAGTATTGACAAAAAAACCAATTATTGCTCAAGAAGAGGAAATTAGTAAGAATCCGCGATCGCGCTCTGCCAAACTCAGAATAGCAGAGAGAAAGCAAGACAATGTATTATCGAACTTTGATATACCTTCAAATTTGACATTTAAATGATGAGCTTTGATGAGTGATTCGCTACCTTTACGCCTATCTTTAGCCAAGCTATTTTCAATAGTTAAGCGTTGGGAGGTAAAACTATAAGGTTGGTTAAAAGGATAGTTAAATGGTAAAGATGGCTGATTATTAAAATCAGACAATGGACTACAAATATTTTTCAAACCATCTTGAGTTTGATTTTGTTCACAAGCATTATCAAGTTGTTTTCTTAATTCATCTCTAATGGCTTGAATTTTAGAATAAAAGTCCGTTTCTGAAGTAAAATTGACAGTTGCAGCTTTAACACCTAATTCTTTATTTAAAGCATTGAGTTGTTGCTGGGTTGCATTCATAGCAGTTTCATATGCAATTTCATAAACAGCTATGCGGAGTTTATTTTTCTCGTCCGATAACTTAAAAATTTTATTTTCCTGAAGTAATTGTAAAACTTTATCAAGCAACGGAATGTAATCTAGTTGTGGTAAGGGATTTGAACTTTCCTTAACAGTATGTTTTGATGCCATTGTGCAATCTGTTTTTAGGGTAAATGTTTCGATTCATACTTATCCGGTGACTTATAGTACATACGTACACAAATAATCAATTATAAAAAATTTACAAACTATATTAAATAGCTAGTGGCAGGTTGATTAAAAGTGTAGATAGGGTATGCAACCGTTACAAACTGAAGTCCTCTGCTATCAAGTCCTAACAGTCATAAAACATATCTACCGCCACAATTAAAAATTCATCTCCCGAAATAGCTGGGTTTTTTTGGAATATCGAACAGTTTATTTTTAAATTAAAGAGAGACTATTTTGATAAACCATACGAAAAAGTAGCTATGGCAAGCGGTGATGTATTTGAACCCCAAACAAAATCCCTATCTGTGCCAAGAGTAAACCTGCCGACTATGTTTCGGCTGGGTTTGTTTCAAATGGGGTTGAGCATGATGTCCATTTTGACTCTGGGGGTACTCAACAGAGTCATGATTCAAGAAATAGCAATTCCAGCGACAC
The DNA here is from genome assembly GCF_029953635.1 of Halotia branconii CENA392. Lineage (NCBI taxonomy): Bacteria > Bacillati > Cyanobacteriota > Cyanophyceae > Nostocales > Nodulariaceae > Halotia > Halotia branconii. Next base: position 6,323,751 of record NZ_CP124543.1, read on the forward strand.
TGGTAGCATTAGTGCTAGCACTGCCTTTGTTTGTTGCACCTTCTCGGATTTGGTTTGGTCAAATTTCCGATGCCAAGCCATTGTGGGGATACCACCGCACGGCTTATGTGTGGGTGGGTGCGGCTATATTTGCGATCGCTGCATTTTTAGCTGTACAAGTAATGTGGCAGTTAAATTTAGCCGCCAGTAGTACAAACGGCTGGGTATGGACAACCCAAACTATTGGTTGGATAGCTGTTCTAGGTCTGATGTTTGCTGTATATGGTCTGGCAATTTGTGCTAGTGGTACAGCTTTTGCGGCGTTGTTGGTGGATATATCTGAAGAAGATAACCGTTCTCAAGTAGTTGGTGTTGTTTGGTCAATGCTGATGGTGGGGATTATTATTGGAGCGATTATCAGTTCTAGCTTGCTCAAGCAATTAACTCCAGAAGCAACTGTAGAAACCTTACAGGCAGCCGTCAATAAGCTATTTATAATTGTGCCAGCAATTGTATTTGGATTGGCGATCGCAGCAACTTTTGGCGTAGAAAAAAAGTATTCTCACTATTCTAGTCGTTCTACACTGGTAAACCGGGAAGACAGCATCACTCTAGGTAATGCTTGGAAAATCTTGACAGCGAGTCCGCAAACTGGATTGTTTTTTACCTTTTTAGTGGTAATGACACTCTGCTTGTTTATACAAGACCCGGTTTTAGAACCTTATGCAGGTCAGGTGTTTGGTATGCCTTTGGCGGAAAGTACCAAACTAAATGTTTTTTATGGCATAGGTCTACTTATTGCCTACGGTGTTACTGGCTTTTTGATTGTGCCGCGTTTGGGCAAGCGTAGAACTACACGCTTAGGCTGTATGTTAGTTGCATTCTGTGCATTATTACTCGGTATATCAGGATTCACAGCTAATGCAGCTTTCCTCAAACTGAGTTTAGTTTTGTTTGGTTTAGCTACAGGTTTTTTAACGACTGGAGCAATTAGCTTGATGCTAGATCTCACCGCCGCAGAAGCCGCAGGTACATTTATCGGCGCGTGGGGATTAGCACAGTCGATTTCTAGAGGTATCGCAGTAGTTATAGGCGGTACAGTCCTAGATATCGGGCGCAGAGTGTTACCTAACTTAGAATTAGCTTATGGATTGGTATTTGCCTTAGAAGCTGTGGGGATGGTGGTATCGATTTGGTTCCTCAACCGAGTGAATGTCACCGAATTTCAAACAAATACCAAACAGGCGATCGCTTCGGTTTTAGAAAGCGATTTGGATTAGACCTGTCTTAAAATCCTAAATCATTTGTGAGAAAATACCACACTCATTGGACTTGCTAAGCATAGTACTAAGTGCTACACAATTACTGCTAATAGTATAAGGATGCTAACAACATCCTTTTTTCAACAAAGCCAACATTATTAACAAACTCAAAAATGCTTATCTAAACCAGCTTGTTTCAATACTCCATTTGCAGTATGACGTGATTTTATTTTACTATCAACTACAAAGTTGTTATCTTTAATTGGGCTGTACCAAATTTCATGATCTCCTTTACCTTGGGTGCATCCCAGTTTTTATTTGACAACAATAGAATAAGTGTCATTGCGAGGAGGAACGACGAAGCAATCGCATTGACTTGTTTTTAGTCAGAGATTTTGCGATTGCTTCACTCCACTTCGTTACGTTCGCAATGACGTTCAAAAAAGTGGGATGCTCCCCATCGCAATCGCATTATTAACTACGAATATTATCAAGCTGAAGAAATTTGTTCGATTGGTTCTGGTTCAGTTGAATCTGCCGTTAAACAGGTTGACCGCCGAACGAAAATTTCCCGGGCACAATGGAAACGAGAAAATGTGCCTCAAGTCCTCGCCCATCGCTGTGCCTACCTCAATGGATTATTGTCGGTTTGAGCCACTTCAAAAACTGAGATGCTCCCTTCGGAATTTAGGCTCAATAATTTTGCGAATTTCTGTTTCCCAGCTATCTTTAACTTCTTTGGGAAGTTGACGATTTTGGAGTATTTCTATATGAGATTTTAATTTTTTATAAATTTCTGTCTTGAATTGATCAGGAATTTCATCATCAATAGTCAGTAGATTTTTAAGAACAGTATCTGTATTAGAGTCAATAAAAAGAACATATTTTTCAAATTCATCTTCCTTCCCGTCAGCAATAAAACGCTCTTTTAATTCGTCAATTGGCAACTTTTTCTTGAGGTTTGTAATAAATAATATTTTTATATTTTGAGCAGCAAATTCCTCGTAATTAGAATAGATAAAATTGAGGACAGTATATGTTTTACCAGAACCAGTCGGCCTACTGAGGAGAAGCAGCCCAGGATTAATTTGTTTACAGTATTCGTTTAATATTTGTTCCATATCCCTGATAATTTTAGTAAAGTTTGAGATGCTTGGATATCAATGATACATCTATATGGCGTTCGCCAACGATGACACCAGTCTTAGCAGTAAAAGCAGAAGTAAGCAACTATCTCAGTTAACTCCTATCAATGCCCATGTAACATTTTGGCGCGCTACTTGCTCTACAATGAAGTGAAGAACTTAGCAGTTTAAACAGGGGATTTTTTTATGTCCCACCCTACGCTTAGTAGCCAAGAAGTCGCCCGACGTGGAAAGGAACTCTATCAAAGAAGTATCCGTGCCAAAGTTGAGACGCAAGAGAACATCGGCAAAATTATCTCGATTAATGTTGAAACTGGAGATTACGAAATCGGTGATGATTTAGTCGAAACAAGTCTTCGATTACGATCTAAACAACCCGATGCAGCACTTTGGGGAGAAAGAATTGGTTTTGATGCCGTTTATGCAGTTGGTGGTACATTGCTCAGGACGGCACAGTGATACACGGGACTGTAATTGGACTTCAGGCAAGAATGAGTATAATTATTCTTCCCCCAGAACGTTTAGGTGTAGAAATCGAATGTGTTATTGATACAGGGTTTGAAGGGTTCTTAACCTTGCCGCCTTCTGTCATTGCTAATCTTGGCTTGCCCTACCTCATCAACATCAATGCAAACCTCGCTAATAATTCCAGCGTGGAAACCGATGTTTATTTGGCAACAGCTGTATGGAATGGTGTGGAGCGTAATATTGCAGCACTAGCAATGGGTCGTCGTCCACTTATTGGAACTGCGTTGCTTGAAGATTATCACCTAAGTATAGATTTTTGTGAGGGTGGTACGGCTCTGGTAGATGAAATTCTATAATCTTCGGCGACAAATGTTTTTTGAGTATTCATTGCTGACACAAATACCAAACAGGCGATCGCTTCAGTTCTAGAAAATGATTTAGATTAATTTTCTTACTAATACTGGAGTGCGATCGCTCTTTTAATCGGTGATAATTTAGTCGAAACGAATTTAGCTTTAGCAAGCCCGTAAATTTATAGGAGTTATATATTTCCAAGATTCTGATTCATTAGTAGCAGACCAAAGATCATACTTCTGTTGGAGGTTAAGCCAAAGTTCAGGAGTGGTTTGCAGGGCAACAGATAAACGAAGTGCCATATCAGGAGTAATGCTTGCACGTTCGTTAACTATCTCAGACACGGTTTTACGAGATACACCAATAATATCCGCAAAATCTGTAATTGTGATGTTAAGAGGTTCAAGATACTGACGCTTGATTAAACCACCGGGATGTCTGGGTTTTCTTTTAGTAATCATTGGATTTATCTCCTAGTGATAATCTTCGTAATTTACGTTAACCAAGTAAACGTCACAGAATTTCAAACAAGTACCAAACAGGCGATCGCTTCGGTTTTAGAAAGCGATTTAGATTAAACTGGAAACTTAACCCAACCCAAATCTACCTATCTTAGCTCAGGAACGCCTTGGCGCGAGAATTAACCAATGAATGATTTTTGGACAACAATTCTTGATTTTGCTCAAACTACCACTACTAGAGTGGGCAAACAGCTCATGCAGGATTTTGGAAAGGTACAGGCTTCGCAAAAAGCTGACGGTAGTTTGGTGACGCAGGCAGATAAATGGGCAGATCAGGAAATTCGGGATGCGATCGCTACTAGTTTTTCTGGTTATGGAATTTTGAGTGAAGAAAGCGATCAAGTTTTTCCGGGTACAGAGTGGTGTTGGGTAATTGACCCCTTGGATGGTACAACCAACTTTACTAGAGGCATTCCAATTTGGTCAATTTCTTTGGGCTTACTGTATCAAGGTACACCCATTTTTGGTTATGTTCATCTCCCACCCCTAAATCAAACTTTTCACGGTTTTTGGCCAGGTTCATCTAATTTAACAACGCCATTTGGGGCATTTCTCAATCACCATCCCATCCACAGCAGTACTGATACCGCCAGTAAAAATCACTTTTTCAATGTCTGCTCTCGGAGTACTGCAATTATTCAACCAAGCTTTCCTTGTAAAATTCGGATGCTGGGCGTTGCTAGTTATAATTTTTTAACGGTTGCAACCGGAGCAACACTAGGTGGTATTGAGGCGACACCCAAAGTTTGGGACTTAGCAGGGGCTTGGGTGATTGTTCAGGCAGTCGGTGGGGTCTGGTCATCACTCAAATCGGAACCATTTCCTTTATTATCAGGAAAAGATTACAGCGATCGCTCCTTTCCCACTTTAGTCGTTAGTCGTCCGGAATTGGTTTCAGTATTTACACCGTTTCTCAAAGATTTAAATATTTAACTTGGTTGCTTATTATCTCAAGTAATTGAGCTAGCATATCCGACATTAAACTTAATAAATATTCATCAAATATTTAAGTATAAAAAAAGCTTGTTATAATCCTGAATTAAAGGATAAACCAGTGTATTTACTAAATTACACAGTGTTATGACTGACATTACACTGGTTAATTTAGTATAAACAATTTTATGTTATCTAATTTAGATTTAATTAGAGAGTTTGTACAAAACTCTATCCAGAAAAAAGACGTTTTGTTAGCAAACCCTTCTTTAACAGCACAAACACTGTATAAAAGCAATCAATTGTTAGCAAAAACAGAGGGCGTAATTGCCACTGCTCAATTTACCAATACACCATCTGAATTTTCGATTAATGCAAAATCATCTCATTGGGAATTGATGAATGAAGCATTAGCCGATTATAGCTATATTCTCACAGGAGAGATAGATAGTCGTAATTGTTATGTATATAAATACTGCCAAATTCCCAAAGACTATCGAATGCATTGCACCAAATCTGTTTTACTTTGGCGGGCTTGGTGGAAATATCGTAAGAATGTTTTACGAGCCGGGATTCCCTTAGACTTGCTAATCCGTACAAGAGATTCATGGTATCCCATCAAAGATTTAATTATTAGCGATGGACTGCTTTATATCAAAACTTTAGGTAGTGAAATCGCAATTCATTCAGATGATTTGGTAATTTGGTTGAGCAAAATTGAAGTCAAGCCTCAGAATTAATATTAGCTGACAAAAGGACTAAAGTCCTGACTATTGGTCTGTCAACCCAAAAATGAGAGGCAGGGGAAGCAAGGGAGAAAAGAACTGGACTTTTTCACATTAACCCAGCAAACTTATCTTGGCAGAGTACTACCAAACTTAATAGTGATAGGCTAGACCCGTAGTCAACTGACTACCAGCATCATTTTACTGATTAAATATTCACTTTTTTGCTCTAAAAATTTGTATGAAAGGACTCTGGCTAGAAAACAATCAATTGCAACTACGCACAGATATTCCTCATCCTGAACCGACACTAGGAGAAGCCCTAGTGCGTGTATTGCGTGCGGGTATCTGTAATACTGATTTAGAACTGAAAAGAGGTTACTATCCTTACACTGGTATTTTAGGACATGAATTTGTTGGCGTTGTCGAGCAAGGGCCTGAACATCTACTTAACCAGCGGGTAGTGGGAGAAATTAACGTCGCTTGTGGTTATTGTCGTTTTTGTCGTAGTGGACAGCCAACTCACTGCGAAAACCGTACAGTTTTGGGTATTGTCAACCACCACGGAGCCTTTGCTGATTATCTCTGCTTACCAGTTACCAATTTACATCCTGTACCTGATAATGTTCCAACAGAGGTAGCAACATTTACTGAACCATTAGCAGCAGCACTAGAAATTCAGCAGCAGGTAGCCTTAGGTGCTAATGACCAAGTGCTAGTAGTTGGAGATGGCAAACTAGGACAACTAGTAGCCCAGACAATAGCTTTAACTGGTTGTAAACTTTTGGTAGTAGGTCGTCATCAAGATAAATTAGCTAATTTAGCAGCAAGAGGCATTAAAACAGGTTTAGCCAAGGATGTTACAGACAAAGCCTTTGATATCTCAGTAGAGTGTACTGGCAACCCAGAAGGATTTGCGATCGCTCGTCGTGCTTTGCGCCCCCGTGGTACGCTAGTGCTGAAAAGCACTTATGCAGGCAATCTCAGCTTGGATGCTTCTTCTTTAGTCGTAGACGAGATTACTTTGATTGGCTCTCGCTGTGGCCCCTTTGAGAAAGCACTTGAATTGTTAGCTACACAAAAAGTAGACGTAAAACCCTTAATTCACGCCTGCTACCCCCTAACTGATGGCATAGCAGCTTTTGACTTAGCTCAACGTCGGGGTGTTTTAAAAGTCTTATTGGAGATGAGTTAATAGTAAATTTTATTGGGCATGAGGCATAGACAGTTATCAGTTATCAGTTATCACTGTTCACTGCTTCTGCTTCCTCTTCTTCCCCTGCCTCCCCTGCCTCCCCTGCCTCCTCTGCCTTTCCTAGGCTAGTACTCTGGCAAGTCAACTTTGCTGGGTTAATGGGAAAAAAGTCCAGTTCTTTTCTCCCCCTGCTTCCTCTGCTTCCCCTGCTTCCCCTACTTGCCTCCACCCGTCATTTTTGGGTTGACAAACCACTAGTCCCTAATCCCTTATTTTTTAATAGAGCATAGGATTTGTCTTGGCTTGATAGTCAATACAATTGATAGCTTCTTCTGTGTTGGCAATAGATGGATGTACAGTGCATTTAAGACGATAGTCGGCTGTAAAAAATTGGCAGCCACTACAGGGAATTTGATGCATTTGCTTGGCTGTGGCGACACTATCTCTTGCTGCAACCCATAAACTCCAAGCAAAGAGAATAATTAAAACCCAAGCACCGATAAAGCAAATAGGGATTAAAAATTGCTGAATCCCATGAATGATTAAAGATATCAGTTCTAACACAACAAGTCTTGATAAAAGTTCAGAGTTAGAAGTATATTAACTCCTAACTCCTAGTTCTTAACTTCTGACCACAGAGGTATTAACTTAAACGCCAGCATGACCTAGTGCTAAACCAGCTACAAGCATTCCTAAGACCAGAAATGGTTGGGCGCTGGCTTGGTATTTAACATCATTTTCTAGGGGGTCACGCAGAAAATACATATCCTGGAAGGTAATTTGCGGGATGATTAACAGTGCCAAAACCGCTGCATACAAGTTCTCGTGGATAGTGACGAGATATGCAGCGATAAATCCTTGAAATAAATCAATCATCAGTACACAAATCCAGGCGGCAGTATTGACACCAAACATTACAGGTAACGATTGTAATCCTAGCTGGCGATCGCCTTCTACACTCTTAAAATCGTTGACAATGGCAATTCCTAATCCTGCCAAACTGTAAATTAGGGTGAGGACAACAATTTTCCAATTGAGGTCGCCAAACAGAGCATGACCTGCCCACCAAGGCAAAGCGATGTAGCTAGCCCCTAGGGCGTAATTACCTAGCCAGCCGTTTTGCTTTAGTTTCAAAGGAGGCGCAGAGTAGATGTAGGCGATGAAAGAACCAAATATGGCCAGAACTGTAACGTTGGGAAATTCATGACCAGCCCATACGTCCAGAACAAATGCTAAGGCAATACCCGATATAAATAATACTAAAATCTGTGTAATTACCTGGGGTACAGAAATTGCACCGGAGGGAATAGGGCGATAGGGTTCATTAATGGCATCGATTTCGCGATCATAGAAATCATTTAAGGTTTGGGTGTACCCTGCCAGTAAAGGTCCAGACAACAACATACAAGCTGCTGCTTTCAAGACATTTTCTAGTGTCCAAGTATAGTTACCAGAAGAAGCTGCACCACAGACTACGCCCCAAATTAAGGGAATCCAGGTAATAGGCTTCATCAGCTGCAACCGGATTTTCCAAATTGATGTTTCTCCTGGTGATGCGCCTTTCATCCCTAGTAGTTGCCTAGTTTTGGCGCTGCGATCGCTAGCTGTTTTTGAGCTAGGATTAATTGCTACTGAGTCTATTGCCTCACCTGGGTCAGAATTTGGGGTAATGGGAGATGATTCAGACATAAGCTTATTTGCTAAGAAGTTCGGAATTAGAAGTTAGAAGTTGCAATTCCTAACTTCTACTTCCTAAATTAAAACGAAATTATCAAATAACTATTCTGGAACTTCGCACCAGCAACAGGTCTACCACTCAAAGCCGGGGGTAGGAAGATATTCCGCCGCTGGTCTCCTGCTTCCACAGTGACTTCTGGCCCATACTGGGTAAGTTTGACTTGCTTTTTGTCAAATCCAGGCAAGAATAAGCGTACCTGACGGTTGTGGACATCGACTTCAATCGGTTTAGGAGCTTGTCGAGCAAGCTCTACAAAGTTAGGTAGAGCATCGATTAGCGGTTGCCAGTCACTTTTGTCAGCATCGGGAACAACGCTGACGTTTAGAGGTGTAAATTCCTCTGATAAATTGAGGTTTGTTTCCGAAGAAACAAGGATTACACCACCAACAGTTAAACCAATTTGCTGAGCGCTGCCCCACAAATAACGGGTACTTGCCAAATCAATCGGGTCTGCTGTAGTAACTAAGAAGGCAGCAATCCGATTGGGATCGGCAAGAGCAGTTCTTCCTTGATCTAAGAAATTGTTGACTTGGTTAGTCGGTTGAGCAAAGTTATCTGCTGTCCAATTGACATTGAAAAAACTGCTAATCAGCGGCTGAATCAAAGGCGATTCGGCAATAGTTTTACCCAAGTCAGAGTTAATAAACAATTGCCGAAATCGCCGAACATACCAACTGAGAGATTCTGGTAGGCCTAACATCCGTAAACTAGAGGCATCACCCGTGCCATCATAAACGATCGCATCATATTTGCCGCTGGCATCATATTCACGAATGGCGTTCAGGGCTAGGGCGTTGTCCATCCCCGGTAAAACTACCAGTTCTTGACCATAAACCTCCTTAAAAATGGGCGTGCGGAGGTATTGCGCTTCGAGTTTTTTGACTTGTTCCCAGTTGCGCTCTAACAGTACAGATGCCTGGAACTGCACAACTTGTAAGTTAGGAGCAATTTCCTGGGGGTCAGGGGCAAGGGTTTGATCGAGCAGGATCGGTAACACTGGTTCTGCCAGTCCTGCTAGAAGGACGCGCTTGCCTTGGCTTGCTAGTCGCTTGGCGGCGGCGATCGCAATTTTGGTACGAGCTATGCCGCCTTTGCCCAAAAATGTCAATATCAGGGCCATTATTTGATTCCTATGTTCACCGCCGATCTTTTCAATTACAACTTAGCACTAGGCAAATACTCTTAGCTTCCGCCTAAGGGTTTCTCTATGAGACGAGTTTGATTTCATCTTCAAAAAACCAAGTCGAAGAATTATCGTCAAATAACACTACTACACCAACGCTGCTACCATCGATGACTTTATAACCTTGAATGATGCCTACTTGTCCTAATTTTTTCACAATAGGAGCAGAAACGCGATCGCGCAGACGAACCACCTTAACCTTTTGTCCGATTTCCATGCCTAATTACAATGCAATAAACCAAGTCTCAGTTTAGCTGAATCAGTGCCGCATCTGTAATAGATTCAGGGAACAAGGACTAGGAAACAAGCAGGGCAGCAAGAGGCAGGGGAGCAGCAAGAGGCAGGGAGCAGAGGGAAATAGGTAATTTTTCTTCATCTCCCTTGCACCCCGCACCCTGCCCCAGTTCCTCTTCTTTATGCCCAATGACAGATTAAAATTAAATCAACAACCAAGCAGGTACATAACCATGTTTGTTACAGCCCAACAGCTAGAAAAACAGATGCCCGATGCAACTCGGTTGTTAAGTGATGAGCCAGAAATGGAAACTTCGTTGCATTATATGCAGTTATTGCTGCTAGTAACTTGCCTAGAGTGGCTGTGGCGCGACCATAATGATTTCTTTATAGGTGCGAATCTGACGATTTATTTTAGCCGCCAGCAGTTACGAAACCGAGATTTCCGGGGGCCAGACTTTTTTTTAGTGAAAGATACCGAAAAGCATCCTCGTAGTTCTTGGGTAGTCTGGGAGGAAGACGGTCGTTATCCAGATTTAATTATTGAATTACTTTCAGAAAGTACAGCTGATGTTGACCGGAATTTAAAGAAAAGCCTATATGAGAATCGCTTTCATACACCGGAATATTTTTGGTTTTCGCCGGAAAATTTGGAATTTGTCGGTTTTGAACTGGTTGGCAATAAGTACCAAGAAATTGTACCCGATAGACGCGGGTGGTGTTGGAGTGAGGTGCTTGGTCTGTATTTAGGTGTAGAAAATGGTAAATTGCGATATTTTACATTTGATGGAGAATTAGTGCCAACACCGGAGGAAGCTGCTATGGAAGCGCAACAGGCAGCCATCGAAGCGCAACAGATAGCCATCGAAATGCAACAGACAGCCATTGAGGCACAGCAACAAGTGTCTCAAACTGAATTGCGGTTAGAAGAAGAACAACAGCGATCGCAGCGACTAGCGGAGCATTTGCGATCTCTAGGCGTTGACCCAGATAGTTTAAATTAAGTTAATAATGGCAATGATAGCCTCAGAGGAACTAATTCATCAATTAACAGGTCTTGCGGAGGTAAAATATGCTGAGGAAGGTATTAATAACTTTTATATTCAACAGGGGAGCTTAAAATAAACTTTTGGTGGTAAGCTAATGCAGCAAAATAAACTTTGATATTATAAGATGCGCGAATAACTAGCTTGTGGTGGGTGGTGGTTTTTAAGAATGATACTTTCACTTAAAGATAATTTAAATTGGTTGCGAGCGCGCCGCTACTGGGAATTGCTGCATGTTTTAGTATCGCGGAATCTTAAAGTGCGCTACCGAGGGTCATTCCTGGGAGTTTACTGGTCACTATTAAACCCGTTGATTATGACGGGGTTGTACACTGCTATTTTTGGGGCTACTTTTGCAACATACTATGGTAATTCGATACTAAATTATATGTTGGCGGCTTTTACCGGACTAGTAGTAATCAATTTTTTTTCTGCTTCTACGATGCAAGCCTTAATAAGCGTAGTAACAAACGGGTCGCTTTTAAATAAAATTCGTTTACCAGTCAGCATTTTTCCCATATCAATGATTGCAGCAAATGTATTTCAGTTTGCGATTGGGGTGTTTCCCTTAGTTGCAGTGATGACTTTTATTAATTCCAAGAGTTTAATAAATGTCCTGGCACTAATGTTCCCAATTTTAGCACTCATTTTGGTTTGTACAGGAGTTGGGTTTTTAGTAAGTGCTTTATATGTATTTTTTAGAGATTTGCCTTATTTCTACGAGTTAGTTGTATTTGTGTTGTGGATTAGCAGTCCTGTATTTTATCCAGCAGCAATCGTCCCTAAAATAATACAACCTTTTTTAGGTTTAAATCCTTTATCTCCAATTATTGAAAGTCTGCGTCAGATAACATTATCAGGGTTGCCACCAGATTTAGGCTTAGTTTGGAGCGCGTTACTCAGTGGTATTATTATTTTGCTATTTGGATGGACTTGTTTTCAATTGTGGCGACATCAGTTTATGGATTTGCTGTAAATGGAAGTAATTCGCCTAGATGAAGTTTCGCTTTGGCGACGGACTCAAGAAGAGTTTTCTTATGATTTAAAGAAAACTTTATTATCTTTTTTGGAAGGTAAGTATCGTCAACCGGCGAAGAAGTTAGTATTAAACAAAATTGATTTGGTAGTAGAAAGAGGTGAAAAAATAGGTATTATTGGAGCAAATGGTTCTGGTAAGTCAACACTTTTAAAAATCATTTCTGGTATTCTCAAACAAAGTAGTGGAGCCGTCAGGGTACGAGGTCAAATTGCGCCTTTGATTGAATTAGGAGCAGGTTTCGATGCAGAAATTTCAGTGATGGACAATATTCTGCTGTATGGAGTACTACTAGGTTTTTCTAGATCTGAGATGCGAGAAAGAACTCAGTCAATTTTAGAGTTTGCAGAATTACAAGATTATGCGTTAGTCCCTGTCAAAGGATTATCTTCTGGTATGGTAGCTAGGCTGGGATTTGCCATTGCCACAGATACACAGCCGGATATTTTAATATTAGACGAAGTATTGTCGGTAGGAGATGAAAGTTTTAAGAATAAATGCAAGCAAAGGATTGATAAATTTTGGGATCATAACGCAACTGTGTTAGTAGTCTCACATGATTTAAGTTTTGTGAAACAATCGTGCATTCGTGGAGTTTGGTTAGATCAAGGAAAAATACGCTTTATGGGAAATGCTCACGAAACTGTAAACTGCTACTTAAATTCATTAAACTCAATTTAAGGTAAAGTGTACAACATAGATAATTCATAGATTTTCAGCAACTTTGTTTATGTTAAGCAGTTTGGAAGTAGGTATTATGACAGCAGGAGAGTTTTACTAGTCAACAGCTATTGAATCATCTCAATGGTAATGTTAGTTGTATCAATACACGATAGTGGGATGCTTCAACAAATCGTGGAAAACCGATAAGATTTCGTAGTACAAGTAGAGATGAGATACGGACAATGTTTGAAGCAAATAATCCTGAAATTAATGTTGATGTCTTGATGCAGAAAATTCGTCAAGAGGTAACACAACGTAAAAATGACTACCAACCAGTGGTCTTGAACTCCACAAAGTTTAAAAGTTCGGCAGTAAGGTTTGATGTCAGTCACATTGAAACTTTGCTAGGAGATGCAGAATCTAGAGCTAATGTCCGAACGAAGTGGCCAGACAAGTGGAATCGATTTCCTTTTAATTTTAGTAGTGTTATACAAAAAACAGCTCTTAAAATACTTGGTTTTATATTTAAAGACCAACGAGAAGTTAACTTTAATTTAATTCAGTCTCTCAAAGAGTCTTTATTACTTAATCAGCAACTAATTTCAGAAATAGCAAACTTGCGATCGCAGGTGGAGCAATCTACAATTATTATCGAAAATAGTGTTCCAGCGATAAATAAGCGTTTGGACATAGTAGATGATTCTCTGCAAACATTTAAAGAGTGTCTAACTAAAGCTGATGGTCGTCAGCAAGCATTTGAAGAGTGTCTAACTAAAGCTGATGGTCGTCAGCAAACATTTGAAGAGTGTCTAACTAAAGCCGATGTTCGTCAGCAAGCATTTGAAGAGTGTCTAACTAAAGCTGATGGTTGTCAGCAATCATTTGAAGAACGTTTACATGTTATGGAGGAACTTCTAGGCACTAAAGTTACACAAAGTTTACCACCTTGTCTAGAAGTAACTGAAGAATCTTACATTAATACAGCGATCGCTTTATCTAAAATACCAATCGAAGAGCATTATCAGCACAATAAAAAAGATTTATTCTACTATTTGTTTGAAAACGTATTTTATAACTCTGAAGTTGTTAAAGAAAAGCAGAAGATTTACTTGAAATTTATTAATCTGCACGTAAGTCAATCATATCGTTTTTTTGATGCAGGCTGTGGTAGAGGAGAATTTCTGCAAAATCTTACTGAAAAAAATATTAAATGCATAGGTGTTGATTTAAATAAATTGGAAGTAAATAACTTAATCAAGAGTGGATTTGATGCACATGAAGCAGATATATTAGATTATTTAGAAAGTCATAATGAGCAGTATTCTGGTGTATCTGCATTTCAAGTTGTCGAACATCTAAACTTTGAATACATCCACAAGTTTTTAAGCATTTCATTTGAAAGACTGGTTAATGATGGCGTAATAATCATAGAAACAGTCAACCCTCATAACTTATACGGTTTATCAAATTTTTATCAAGATCCCACCCATATAAAACCTATTCCTCCTGAGATGTTGAAATTTATATTAGAGTGGCACGGTTTTAAAAAAGTTAAAATAGTTTATTCCTCTCTTTTCCCTAAAACTACACGAATATTCCGGGATGAGAAAATGAATTATCAAGATTATGCTGTACTAGGATATAAAAAAATATAAATTTTGTTTAATGTATTGTTTTAAAAATTACTTTTGTTATCAGGAACTCAACAATGATCAATATTGCTATTTTAACCCCTTGCATCGTAGAGGGTGATGCAGTTAGCAATGATGTAGTAGGAATGTATAATTGTTTAAAAAAACACGGTTACAATGTACAGATATTTGCAGATAACTGGCACGCTTCAAATACGAATAATATTAAATATTTCAGTCAAGTTAAATCTTTTATTAAACAAAAAAAAGATATATTAATTTATCATTATTCTGTTGGTTGGGATATTGCTCTTGAGATCATTAATGAAATTAATTGTGTTAAAGTTGTTAAATATCATAATGTAACTCCGCCTGAGTTTTTTGATGGTATTAATGCAGATTATGCAAATGTATGTAGATCAGGAAGAAAACAACTAAAATTGATTGCTGATATATATGGTGCTTTATATTTATCTGATTCCGAATACAATGCAAATGAATTGTATTTAATGGGAGTTGCTAAAGACAATAGTTGGGTTATTCCGCCATTCCATCACATTGATGATTTGCAATATATTGATGCCGACACTAGCATTTTAGATGAATATATAGATGGAAAAGTAAACATTTTAATGGTCGGTCGCCTTGCTCCGAATAAAGGACACTCTACTTTGATTGATGCTTTTGATGTCTATCACAAAAACTACAATAATGATAGTCGCCTAATAATTGTTGGAAAGCATGATGAGCGCCTCAGTATTTATACTAAAAGTCTTTATGAAAAAGTTAATTACTTAGGTTTGCAAGAATCGGTAGTATTTACAGGAGGTGTTTCTACTACAACTCTAAAAGCTTATTATCTTACTGCTAATATTTTTATGATTACTAGTGAGCATGAAGGATTTTGTGTGCCGTTAGTTGAATCTATGGCAATGAAAGTGCCAATTGTAGCTTATGGTTCAACTGCTATTCCTTATACAGTTGGAAAAGCAGGTTTAGTTTGGGAACAGCCAGATCCTTATTTTATGGCTGGGTCAATAGACTGTATAGCTAGTAAAGAATCCATCAGTACTACTCTCGGTGAGATGGGATGGCGGCGCTACCAAGAAATTTTTACCAATGAACAAATTGAATCTAAATTTATCAAGGCGATTGAAAACATAGAATGAAACAGGTTGCTATCGTTGTTCAAAGAAGTCATAAAAGTATAGTAGGAGGCTCAGAAGCTTTAGCATGGCAATATGCTAATTTACTCAATGATGAGTTTAAAGTCGATATAATTACTACAACTGCATTAGATTACGCTACATGGGCGAACGAATTACCTCCCGGTTGTGAAACGCAGCAGGGTATAAATATTTATCGGTTCCCAGTTAGTATAGGTCGAAGTAACTACTGGCATAACCTGCATGAAAGACTGGTAAAAGAGTTTCAAAAATATCAGTATAGACGTATAACGAATAGCCAAACAATTCCTTGGAATATTGCGCTCCAAGAAGAATTTATACGCCGTCAAGGCCCTTACTCACTACCTTTGTTATCTTTTCTCAAACAGCGATGGAGTGATTATCAATCTATCATTTTTGCAACTTATTTATATCCAACCACTTATTTTGGAATACTTCAAGTTCCTTCTTCTAAAGTTTTGCTAATACCAACTCTTCATGACGAACCTGCTGCATATTTGAGTGCGTATAAGTACATGGCTTGTAGGGCACGCTTGTTGATTTGGGTGACTAATGCTGAAAAAGTTTTGGGAGAAAGCTTATGGGGAGAACTACCGGGTAAGGTTGTCTCAATGAGTGTAGATACAACTCCTTATAGTCCTTATAAAACAAAGTATCCATATATTCTTTACTCTGGTAGGATTGATTCGCGTAAAGGATGTAATGATTTAATCAATTTTTTTATTCAGTTTAAAAAAGATATTTCCTCTACTTTAAGATTAATTTTAACTGGTAAAAATGAAATAGAAATACCAAATCATCCAGACATTGATTTTAAAGGTTTTGTTTCATCAGAAGAAAAATTTAAACTCATGGCTGGAGCATCTATTTTTGTTATGCCATCGCCCTATGAAAGTTTTAGCATAGTAACTTTAGAAGCAATGGCTCAATGTACACCAGTATTAGTAAATGGCTTATGTCAAGTTTTGGTTGAACATGTTGAGCGTAGCGGTGGCGGCAAAATTTATCACAATTATGATGAATTTTCCGCAGCAATACAAACAATTATGGCAGATCAAAACCAACGGGTAGTAATGGGAAATTTAGCCAGAGATTATGTAGTGTCTAATGATGCTTTAAATAATATTAAAAGTCAGTTAATAGAAATAGTCAATTCATGTTGTGATGAATAACATTTTTGCAAATAATTATAGTTAAATGCATTTATATAATTTATTAATTATGATAAATAATTCGCTAAATATTAAAATTGTTAGATTGCTCAAAAAAGTTTATAAAAAATTTAACCACATGAGAAATATGGAAAAAGTTAAATATATTAATAATTTAAAAGATTTGGATATAGAAATTGCCAAAGCAGATAATAAAGCTAAAATTTCCGATGACCAGTTACGGCAAGCGTTATCAGAATTTTGCTATGTTGTGGATTACCCTTTACCTAAAGACCCATATTCTCAAGAGTATTATGAAGCTCAAATGCAATTGTATTTGAATATATCAGGCAGAAATAAGTATACAATTGCTAATGAACATTCTCCCTTTGATTTTGAAGCAATAAAAAATAATCCCTTTCCTTATTTTACTAAAAGTTCAAATACAGTAGGAGAACAGTTAATTGCCCAAGGTTTTTTAATCAAAACTATGAATTTAGCTGCTGATTCTAAAGTTGTTGAATTTGGTCCAGGATGGGGAAATACAACGTTACACCTAGCTCAAATGGGTTATAAAGTAACTGCTGTAGATTGCGAAGAATCTTTTCTTAATCTTATTAGATATAGAACACAAAATTTACCCAATCAAGTAGAAACGCTTTATCAAGACATGCTAGATTTTACCAGCAATGTTAAATATGACGCAGCTGTCTTTTTTGAGTGCTTTCACCATTGTGCTAATCATTTACAGCTATTAAGAAATCTGCATAATATTATTACAGATGAAGGATTAATAGCCTTTGCAGCAGAGCCAATTTCAGATTTTCCTTATCCTTGGGGATTAAGACTAGATGGTATGTCAGTTTGGTCTATTCGCAAGTTTGGCTGGCTTGAACTTGGTTTTGAACCATCTTACTTTCTGAGAACATTATTAATGCTGGGATGGACTCCTAAAAGATATCGTTCAGATATTAGTCCCCTCGCTAATGTAATAATTGCTAGTAAAAGTCAGATGTATTATGAACCATCTGAAATTACACTTCCGCCAGATGAATGTAGAACTTGGGCCACTAAAGAGACAGACCCCAACTTAAAATTACGGTTTACACACACCAAATCTGTGATGACTTGCGCGCAAAATATTGATGCTAAATTTATAGAATTTTGTATTAGTAACTACGCACCGTTTGATATAGATGCAAATATCAATACTGGTGATTCAGCGCAATCTATTCGCGTAAAAAAATCTTCGGAGAAAGGGTTGTACAAAATTTCTATCCAAAAGTGGAGTGGAAAATTTACTATATCAAGTAAAGTCTGGAAACCTGCTCAGGTTTTTCATAATGGTGATAATAGAGAGTTAGGGTTAGGCATACACTATGTTCGTTTTGTAAGCTAGTTTTTTTAAAGCTATAAATAATCTGTAATTTTTTACCGTTTAGACTTACTCTTGGGAAGCAGCATTTTCGGCAGAGAAATGTTTTGTGCAATATCATCAAAAAAGCGAAACTAAACGATCGCCTCTACCAAACTTCTACATTGGCGCTCATCCTGCGATCGCATACATGACACCACCAGCAAATTAAAATATTTTAGCCAACTAACGACCTTTTCAGTAGTGAAATTATGTAATACTAAAAGTAAGAAAATCCTTACTTAACATCAAAAAGATGAAAATTACATCCAAAGGACAAGTAACTATTCCCGTAGAAATACGAGAAAAATTAGGACTTATACCCAACACAGAAGTAGAGTTTGAAGTCATTGGAGACGCAGTTTACTTAAGAAAAGCTAAAGTAAACTTTAATTCTGCAAAAAATCTAGTAGAAAGAATGCGAGGTAAAGCAACAGTAAAAATGACTACCGATGAAATAATGGCACTCACTAGACAAGATAAATGAAAGAAGTACTGGTTGACAGTAACATCGTTCTTGATATTGTCACAGAAGATGCAAATTGGTTTGATTGGTCAGTCGAAAAATTAACTGAATATGCCGAACAAACTCAACTTAACATTAATCCCATTATTTATGCAGAAGTTTCAATTGGATTTCAAGAAATAGAAGAATTAGAAGCAATCTTACCTTTAAATTTTTTTCACCGTTTAGACTTACCTTGGGAAGCAGCATTTTTGGCGGGAAAATGCTTTATGCAATATCGCCAACAAAGCGGAACTAAACGATCGCCTCTACCAGACTTCTATATTGGCGCTCATGCCGCGATCGCGGATATGATGCTTTTAACCAGAGACGTTAATCGCTATCGCACTTACTTTCCCACCTTAGAACTAATAGCTCCAGAATATTAAATAGCAGATGACACTCAAAAAAGCCCTGATCACTGGCTTGACTGGACAAGACGGATCTTATCTTGCCGAACTTCTTTTAACAAAGGGATACCAAGTATTTGGTTTAGTTCGCCGTTCCAGTAGCAGCAATCTAGAACGTATCACCCACCTTTCAGGTGATATTCAAATCTTGTCAGGTGATCTTTTGGATCAATCTTCCTTGATGGATGTAATTACAGAATCACAACCTGATGAAATTTATAACCTCGCCTCTCAAAGCTACGTCCCCCTTTCTTGGACTCAACCAGCCCTGACTGCTGAATATACAGCTCTCGGTGTTTCTCGCCTTTTAGAATCAATTCGTCGCTGCAAACCAGATGCCAAATTCTACCAAGCATCCAGTAGTGAAGTCTTTGGTCAACCCGACGAATCACCACAAACTGAACGTACCGCCTTCCGTCCTCGTAACCCCTACGGTGTTGCTAAAGCTTACGCCCATTGGATGACTGTTAACTATCGGCAAAAATATAATCTTTACGGCTGCTGCGGTATTACTTATACTCACGAATCCCCTCGACGCGGCACAGAATTTGTATTTCGTAAAATTACTCACGCCGCTGCCCAAATCAAACTCGGTCTGGCAAATGAACTAAAATTAGGCAACCTTGATGCTCGTCGTGATTGGTGCTATGCCAAAGATGCTGTTTATGCAATGTGGCTAATGTTGCAACAGGAGCAACCTAATGATTATATTATCGCTAGTGGTGAAACCCACTCTGTTAGAGAACTTGTTGAGTGTGCTTTCAACTCAGTTGGTCTAAACTGGCAAGATTATGTCTCAGTTGATCCTGCTTTTTATCGCCCCGACGAACCTATACAGTTAGTAGGTTGTATTGATAAAATTAAGATGGAGGTAAATTGGCAACCTCAGTATTCTTTTAATCAATTAGTTGAGTTAATGGTTGATTATGATCTTAAGAAATTGAGTAGCTAACTTCCCAGTCATTACAAGCTAAATATTTGACGAAAAATACTCAAGAAGAAGGATATATAATTTGTTGAGGTATAAAATTTCTTGGGTATTTTCTCATGCCAATTGGGAATAAAATAAATCGGAACTAGGTTTTCAAATGAGGATATTTATAGATTGCACTCACACAGCCAAACATACATATAAAAATACTGGAATCCATCGGGTAGTCAGAGAGCTAACATCTGAACTGTTGAAATTAAATTCCAGTAGGTCAACTATAGAAATAGTAGCGGTTATGTTTGATGGCAAACGTATCTGTAGGGTAACTAATCTTAATCCGTTGACTTACGACAACAATAAGAATAATTCATACCTGCATTTAGTAGAAAAAATAAAAAATAAACTTCAAATACTGTTTTCTAAAATCACAAATAAGTTTAAAAATTTAGTTTTGAATACATTATTATTGATTTATATTTGGGATTCAAATGATGAAAAAGATATTGACATTGATTTTGAGGGCTACAAAATACAATCAGAAGATATTTACGTTATAGCTGATGCTAACTGGGATTTACCTAAAACGTATTACAGGTTTTTACAAACTTTAAAACATCATAAAGTTACTATTGTTATAGTATGCTATGACCTAATACCAATAAAATTTCCTGAATTTTCATCTCCAAAGTTTAGAGAGGCTTTTACAAAATTTTATAGAGACTATTCTATCTTATTCGATAAAATTTTATGCATCTCTAAAAATAGCGTTGAAGATTATAAAAACGCACAAAAGCAAGGAATTATACCTAGCAATAACCCAAATTTAGTAGTCAAAAATTTTCGTTTAGGATGTGATTATTATAATCATGATGATTCAATAAATTTAAATTATAACGATTTCAGCGAACTACTAAATAAACGCTATATTTTGGTGGTTGGAAGTTTAGTTCCTCATAAAAATATTAAAGCTATTATAGAAGCCTTTGATTTATTAGTAGATTCTAATTATATTGATATATACTTACTATTTGCAGGTAATAGAGGTTGGCACTTAGAAACTGATGCACTAATAGAATCCAATAAAATGTATGGCAAGCTAATACATATATTAGGCTCAGTTAGTGATGCTCAGCTAAAAACTCTTTATAAAAACTGTTATTGTTTAGTTCAAGCTTCTTTTTATGAAGGATTTGGATTACCTGTTGTGGAAGCACTGCAATATTGTAAGCCTGTAGTCGCTAGTACTGGTGGCTCTTTACCTGAAGTAGGAGGTGATTTTTGTATATATTTTAATCCTACTAAACCAGTTGAACTTTACCAAGCTTTAAAAAAGCTATTTGATTCAGATACCTACTACAATAATTTGGTAAAGCAGATCAAAAATGAGTATAGACCATTCTCATGGCAAGAATCTGCTGAGGAATTTATCTCTCACTTATGTAGTTAAATAAATTCACAATAATAAGTTGTTAATTAATCTTTCTTTTCTGTCTACAAAACCTACAGGAATTACAACCTACGCTTTAAATCTGCTTGCTAATTTAGGATCTCTAAAACCGACATTACTAATTTCGCAAATCATTCCTAAGTATGACTGTTATTCAATTTCACCAAACCTAACACCAGATCAAGGTACTAAAGGACATAGCGATCGCCTGTTATGGACGCAATTTAAATTACCACGAATCTATAAAAAGTTGCGATCGCAGCTATTATTTTCTCCACTCCCGGAAGCACCCCTATACACCAACTGCCGTTTTGTCGTCATGTCCCACGACTTAATACCATTGCGCTTTCCCAAACGCTTTTCACCATTGACACCATACCACCGCTACTACATTCCCCAAGTTCTGAGACAAGCACAACATATAATCTGTAACTCCCAAGCTACAGCTAACGACATCATCAACTTTTATCAAATTCCCGCCAGCAAAATTACTCCAATTCCCCTAGCACACGATCGCACTCATTTTCAATTTTTTAATCTCCCCACCCACAACTATTTTCTCTACATTGGGCGACACGACCCCTACAAAAATTTGCAACGACTGATCGCCGCTTTTGCAGCACTACCAAATAACAGCGACTATGAACTATGGTTAGCAGGCCCCACAGACTCTCGTTATACCCCAGTTTTACAGGCGCAAATTGAGGAACTGGGCATAACTAATCAAGTGAAGTTTCTTAACTATGTGCCATACAGCGAATTACCAACAATTATCAATCAAGCGATCGCTCTTGTGTTTCCCAGTCTTTGGGAAGGCTTTGGTTTTCCTGTTCTAGAAGCTATGGCCTGCGGAACTCCCGTCATCACCTCTAATCTCTCCTCCTTACCAGAAGTAGCTGGTGATGCAACTATGCTAATTAACCCCTACAACACAGCAGAAATTACCGCAGCCATGCAAATGATGGTTACGGATTTAGAATTGCGATCGCACCTTTCAAATCAAGGTATAAAAAGAGCCAATCAATTCAGTTGGCAAAAAACAGGATTAACCACTGCTGAAGTTTTATCCCGCTATTTATAATGGCTTTGTTGCATGAAAGAAAAAAAGACACACCAATTTGTGATGGGAGTAAAAATTAATCTTCCACTTTGTAACTGTTGGGCTTACCTAAGCGCAGGTTTTCATCTCTAGGATGTAGGTGTGCTTGCTTTTCTGGGTGTTGATAAATCTGATCCAACTACACAGAAATTACAGGTTTACTTGTATCCAAAGATGCATAGACGCGTATTGGCTGATCGTCAGACAGATCAAGTTCTGTAAGAAAATGCAAGGCGATCGCTCTTGTGCTGCCGAAAATAATACGATTAAGGAGGGTTCCTCCTTAGTAATTTAGTGAGAAATAATTAATCTAAAAAAACGAGCGCGGAGGGATTTGAACCCCCGACCCACAGAACCGGAATCTGTTGCTCTATCCACTGAGCCACGCGCCCTCAATTTACTGCATTATAGCACAGTTGCGCTCAAACTCGCTTTTCAATTAACGATGCCTACTGGTCTGTCAACCTAAAAATGACAGGTGGAGGCAGGCAGGGGAAGCAGGGGGAGAAAAGAACTGGACTTTTTCACATTAACCCAGCAAAATTATCTTGACAAAGTACTACTGGTCTGTCCCATTAATTTTGATTGGTTAACTCATTCTTAGTTTTTCTTCCTTTGTGTTCTCTGCGTCCTTTGCGGTTCGTTCTTCTAACCCTCAGAATTAATGCGATGAACCACTACACTAAAATTATAGGTTACAGATAATCAGCAGGGTTTACGGGTGTACCATTGCGCCGGACTTCAAAGTGGAGATGAGGACCAGTAGATAAACCTGTGGAACCGACAGCCGCGATCGCTTGTCCTCGTTGTACTGCTTGCCCCTCAAAAACCAATAATTCACTGCTATGTCCGTAGAGTGTGGTAATGCCTTTGCCGTGGTTAATAATTACAGCCCTGCCATAACCACCGTACCACCCCGCAAAAATCACTGTTCCCGAATCGGCTGCTCGAATTGTACTGCCGTAACTAGCAGCAAAATCGAGACCTGCATGAAACCGCCGATATCGCAAAACTGGATGCATCCGCCAACCAAAAGGACTGCTAGTAGGAGCATCGCTAGGATAGGTAAACATTCCAGTTCCATGAATAATGATGCTGGTGCGGCTATTTGTCTTAGTCTGCGCTTCTTCTCTAGCTCTTGCTGCTGCAATTTTTTGTTGAATTAAAACTTCTAGATTTTTGGAATCTTGGTCTAGTTGATTTTGGGCTGCTTCCAAAGCTAGGCGATCGCTATTGAGGCGTTGAATTAATTCTGACTGGGATTGGGCTTGATTTTGATAATCGGCTTTTTGTGCCAATAATTGCTCACGAATCAAGGCTGTTTCGTTTTTCTGCTGTTCTACTGCGATTTTTTGTTGCTTAATCAGATTTGCTTGGGTGTTGAGTTTGACCAAAATTTGCTGATCTGCTCGATAGACGAGCTTTAATTGATGACGACGGCTAATAAAGTCGCTAATATTTTGGCTTTGGAGTAAAACTGCCCATCCCTGAGAAGCTGGCGATCGCTGGAGATACCGCAACCTTGCAACTGTGGCTATTTGACGCTGTTCATAAGCACGTTCCGCTACACCTAAATCAGCTTCTAATTCCTGGAGGCGTTGATTAGCAAGTTGTAATCGCAACTCACTATCTTGAATATAGTTGGTTGTAGTTGTGAGGTTTTGGTTTAGACCAGTCAAACGATTTTGTGCTGCTTGTTGCAAATTAGTCAAGCGATCGCGTTCTTGAACCATATTCTGGCGCTCTTGATTAATTTGTTGCTGCTGCTGTCGTAAACTGTCAACTGAATTTGGGGTATTCGCATATACTGGCAAGGCTAAAATAAATAACCAGTAAAACCACAAAATCCAACAAAATACGAAATTTAACCAAGATACAGTTTTTTTATTGCCCAAAAATGACACTCTCATGGTGTGAGCTTAACCACAGCGAAGTCTCCAAAACCATGAGTATTATTCCCAAAATCAAACTTACATCTTACATAGTGATGCCTAGCAAACTTGAACGACTTATATGCTTACTAATTTGTTGGTATTTTTTAGTTGCTCCTGTAGCAGCACTAGCAGAAACTCCAGAAGAATGGGTCACTCTAGGAAGGCGTGTTCATGGAGGTTTTGGTAGTTATATTGCTCTAGGAATTCGTATCGGACTAGATGCAATCAAGCGTCTTGATGCCAAATCACGCGACTTAGACGTTACTTACTTTGATGGTATGAATGCGCCTTGTCCTTGCGTGGTGGATGGCATTATGATTGCTACGGTTGCCACGCCAGGACAAAACTCACTACGGGTTATACCCTCTAAAAGCAACTCAAGTAACTTTGGGGTTGTTGTAATTAAGAATAAAAAACAGGAGAATTACTGCGTTATGTAATACCTGCTGCGTCTGGTTCTCTACTTGATAAGTGGAATCAGGATTTGGGCGAACGCCAGCGCTATGATGCAGTGATGAATGCTCCTAGTGATTCTCTATTTCTTAGATATTTCTCAAAAAATCCCCTACCCTCCGCCAAATAGAGGGTGATTTTTTATTATTGTTCACACCCGATCCATTTAAATCTGACAAGGTGGGAAATACAGCAGGTTTAGCATAAAGATTATTCCGCAGTACTTTCGCTAGGGCATTGTTGTTCTCTCGTAAACCTTCGTAAAAAAAGAATACTTCACCATTAATACCGCGATCGCGGTTATATTCTATTGCTCGTACTAAATATTCTGGGCTAATACAGTAAGATCCCAACTTAATCAAAATTCCCGGTGCTAACTTGGGCAATGTGACATCTGTAAACTGCTGATTTACTAGTTTATCTGCGATCGCTTTGTAGCTTTGAAAGTCGCGGCGATAAATCTGAGGGTGGATAATATCGACTAGTCCTTGTTGCAACCATCGAGGTGAATCTTGCAAGTATTCTTGAAATGCCCAATCATGAATATTAGGAGCCATCGATATCAATAAATTAGGATTAACGGCTTTGACCTCTGCGTGAAGACGTGCCAAAAAATCTGTGAGAATATCTGCACGCCATTGTAACCATTGTCTATCCTTGGGGTTTTGTGGCGGATTGTGCTGAAATTGCTGGTGATAACGGGCAATAGTGACTTGATCGTAGCCACCTTCACAGGGTAATGCGGGAAAGCGATCATCTCCCTGGATGCCATCTACATCATAATTATTGACAACTTCTAATACCAAGTTCAACAGAAATTCCTGTACTTGGGAGTCAAGGGCGTTCAACCACTCAAAACCGTTTTTATTTAATAAATTACCGTTACAGTCACGGGCTGCCCATTGCGGTTTTTTCTGCAAAAGTAAACCGCCGTTCAAATTATAAGAACTGGCAAAGCCATATTCAAACCAAGGGATAACCTTTAACCCAACCCGCCGCGCTTCTATAACTACCTCTTGTAAAGGATCACGACCTTGGCATAAAGGGTCAATTTCCACCCCAAAGGTTTTTTGCATTGTGGAACTAGGATACAACGTGACAGCCTTGTTCCAAACCACAGGAAACACCACATTGAATCCTGTCTCAGCCAGGAAATGCATAGCTTCAGCAATATGCTGTTGAGAACGCAAAACCTTACTATCAGTAGTAGTGAGCCAAATGCCCCGTGTTTCTATTGTTGCCATTTCTAGAAACTATAATTATCTGGGCTGTATTTTCTAATTTATGCCTAACTGACGATACCGTGCTTGGACAATTTCATAAATTCCATAGGCAACTAAACCGAACGCCATAATACCCAAAAGCCAAGTTCCGTAAGGTTGTTGGGCTAGGGTTTGTAACACTTCATCTAAACCTCCAGCAGCCTTGGCATCTGATTTGCTAGCAGCTTGAATTAAAAACCAACCAATAATACCGAACGCTACACCCCTAGCGGCTAAACCAAATCGACAAATCCCGATTACCCATTGGCTTTGTGTGTTGCTCAACTCGGTTAAATTGAGTTTTCTGCGGAATTTAGCACTAAAAGCTTTATATAACTGATAAAAACCTAAAGCAACTATGAGTACTCCTCCAGTCGCAACTAACCATCTACCAAAAGGCTGAGAAAGTAAACGTGCTGTCCAATCTTCGGTAGAATTACTATTTCCACCACCATCTGAACCGATGACAAGCTGCACGGCACTAAAGGCTAAACCTGCATAAGCCAAACCATTAATTGCATAACCAATTCGCTTCATTAAACCTTTAGCATCATGACCTTTATGTTCAGGATCTTGAATTGCTTGTATAAAACGCCAAATTACATATCCAATCAAGCCAATCGCAACTAATGCTAATAAAAACTTACCAAATGGCTGATTAACAATTGTTTGCAGAGCGCCTTTGGAGTCTGTTGTTCTACCACCTGTACCAAAAGCTACTTGTACTGCTAGCAGTCCAACGATCCCATAAACGACTCCTTTAGAAATATAGCCAAATCGCGCCAATCGCTCGATCCATTGTGAATGATCGCGCGTCAGATTTTGTGTCATGGTAATTGAAGATAATTATAAATAAATTTTTACCAATATCTATTTATAATTCGCATCTATCAAAGGTCAAATATATTAATTTTTTCACAGAAAATTATCATTATTAATGTCTTTTATCATATTTTAATTGCAAACAAAATAATATTTTGAGTAAAAATATATGGGATATATGTAAATATCCTCTGACAATACTTCAATTTTGTTAATTATGTCTGATATAAAAGGCGACTGGAAACACGAATATATCAATACTAATGGTATTAAGCTGCATTATGTCACTCAAGGAACAGGCTCTTTGATGTTGATGCTGCATGGTTTCCCAGAATTTTGGTATTCGTGGCGACATCAAATTCCAGAATTTGCCCAATATTTTCAAGTTGTTGCTCTTGATTTACGCGGTTATAACGATAGCGATAAACCAAAAGAACAATCAGCTTATGTGATGGATGAATTTGTCAAAGATGTGGAAGGAGTAATTAAAGGATTGGGATACGATAAGTGTATTTTAGTTGGGCATGATTGGGGAGGTGCGATCGCTTGGTCATTTGCCTACGCTCATCCGCAAATGGTAGAACGCTTAATTGTACTTAATTCACCACACCCGGCTAAGTTTGCTCAAGGTTTATACACTCTCAAACAATTACTTCGTAGCTGGTATATATTATTATTTCAATTACCTTGGCTACCAGAACTTTTGTTACAACTTTCAGATTTTCAAGCCATTAAAATGGTTATTCAAGGCACAGCATTTCATAAAAAAGCTTTCACTCAAACAGACATAAACACTTATAAAAATGCTGCTGCAAAGCCTAATGCTATCACTGCAATGTTGAACTACTACCGCAACATTTTTCAGGTATTTATATTCAAGAAAAATTGGAGTATTTTACAGGTTCAAACACTGATGATTTGGGGAGAAAATGATACTGCTTTGGGCAAGGAACTCACCTATGGTACGGCAAACTATATCAATGACTTAAAAATTAGGTATATTCACTCTTGCGGACATTGGATACAGCAAGAAAAACCGGAATTAGTTAATCAGTATATCCGGGATTTTTTGGTCATATAGACTACAAATTAATACTTCTAATAAGTATTATTTAGTAACCGGAAAATAATGGTCAAAGTTTAATGACAAATCATGATGATAGTGGCATGGGTTCTTAACAAGATTTAACACTAATTTAATCGTTATATTTTCGCAGAATTTCTTGCTCAACAATAGCTAAAAACTAGAACCAATAATATTTCTAGCGTTATCACTAAAGTCATGGCAACTCAAAATTAGCTGATGAGTTAAATCAATATAATCAAGCAATTTAATGAGATAATATAAAGCGTGAGGTAAAGAACGGGCACAACTTAATTACGAAGGGGAAAATTTATGAAACTCCAGCCATTAGCGGCTTTAGCCTTAGCAACTCCCCTATTTTTCTTTATTGGCTCAGTCAACGCTGGGAATTCACAGGATTTACAAAGGCTAACTTCAACTGGGGAATGTACTGGGTGTAATCTATCAAGAGTAGATCTCAGTGGCGCTCATTTAATTGGTGCTGATTTACGAGGAGCAAATCTCCAAGGTGCGAACCTTTCTGGAGCTAACCTCGAAGGTGCTGATTTCACTAATGCCAATTTGAAAGGGGCTAACTTAACTTCAGCTATTGTCACTAACGTTAATTTCAAGAAAGCTAATCTCAACAGGGTAAATTTTACTCGCGCTCAAATTTACGACTCTAATGTGTACGGTGCATCAATGGAAAATCTAAACATCACTGATGCAGAAATCTTTCACACCGGAATCGGTATTGGTGGAGAAGACGGTGCAGAGATTCCCGATTGGGACTAGAAGTTCGCCAACCCAATATTGCCGTGTAGACCTAGCAGGGGTGCAGGGGGCACAGGGTGCAAGGGAGAGAATCTTTCCCCTCTGCTCCCTGCCCCGAAGCCTGCCACCACGCAAAGTTAACTTGTCAGACTACTAGGCTAAATTTAAGTAGTCTAGTAGTCTGTCAAGTTTAAACTGATGGATAAGGAAGTTCGTAGTCAGGACTTTAGTCCTTATTTTTCAGTCACTAAAGCCACATAATAAAGGGTTTGGTTGAAGGATAAAAGCAGTTGGCTGTTTGCAAGCATTATCCTTCAACTTAGACCAACAACAATATTCACAGCAGAGCAAATGAGTGAGGTACAGATAATCGTAGGGAACATGTTCCCTATCCGTGTACTTCATTGACGTGAAATATGCTGTGATAGATTTGTTAGGTTGCGCTATGCTTAACTAAATTGTAAACCTTATAATTTGATGCGCTTATCATAAAATAGTCATTTTGTATAGTATAGATGATCACATAAAAACTTTTACTACGCATTAACATCAAGAGCAAATATGTTAATTGACGAACGCGGCTTAAGATAGCTTTAATATCAAATAAAATTGGCGTTTATGCTTATATAAATGAGAGGTAGTCTGATTTTTGCATGATTTGTACTTTAATGAGTGCGATAATCAGCAACCGACACGGTGTAGGATAATCACAACCTGGGGATTCCAGTTGATTTACAAAAACTGAACTCAGAAAGCTGATTTTCATATATTCTGACTTCTATCCTCCTACTGACTGTCTACCTTGTAGTTGATGCAGTAGAGGTTATGGGGCAATTATGGTTATAGGGAACTAAACCCTATTCCTAAACTCAGTTGTGCTGATGCACCAGTGCGTTGCTTAATCAACAGCCTTGCGGTTGCAATTGTCCGGATTAGAAAAACCCAACTGTCAAATTTATAGGAGTGAAAATGCAAGAACCGGAATTCACAGAAACTAAGTCTACAGATACAACAGTGTCAGACATCAACGCCCAAACAGGAACCATTACTAAACTCCAGCCTCCAGCACAGTCTCAGGATCAGTGGCTAAAATACGGAGAACAAATTTCTAGTTTTTTAGCAACTCTACCAGAATACGTGACCAGCTTC
This sequence comes from Halotia branconii CENA392, assembly GCF_029953635.1. Taxonomy (NCBI): domain Bacteria; kingdom Bacillati; phylum Cyanobacteriota; class Cyanophyceae; order Nostocales; family Nodulariaceae; genus Halotia; species Halotia branconii. The sequence goes on from NZ_CP124543.1 coordinate 6,353,465, forward strand.
TTTAATCAATATAAGCAGCCGCTGGTAAGCGTTGGTTTAATTGTAGGAGCAATTGTCACAGTTAAGGTACTATTGGCAATATTAGATTCTTTGAATGATATTCCTTTAGTAGCACCTACTTTTGAGTTGATTGGTATTGGTTACTCTGCTTGGTTTGTTTACCGCTATTTACTCAAAGCCACAACTAGAAAAGAGTTAACTACCGAAATTACAACACTCAAATCACAAGTTGTTGGCAAAAACGCTCCATAAGTTTAATATTCTGACCAAAATAATGGGATACAAGCCTCGCCCTTTTAGGGCGACTTTCTATTAACATTGCGATACAGTCGCCATAGGACATTGGGAGACTCTAAACGGACGTGGAGGGATGGTAGACTGCGTATGGTAGCACAACCCAGCGAAGCGTCAAGAAATCCTCGCTCATGCACGGACGAGGAGGTATGTCAATAGCACTACCCTTTTTTAGGAAGCTGCTTTCTAGGGGTTTAAACTCCAATTAAAAATCATTGAAGTCGAAGCGGATGGATACTTAATACATAACGGCAGTTTGTCAAAGTATCCTCTGGAAGCCACCGCTTCGACTTCTCTCAAAATTCCAAGTTAAGAATTTTTTTTGAGTTGAGGATTTTCTTGTCAGGAGTGATCATTCTCAGTATTGAGTGCTAATAAATCTTATTGGGAAGATCGCACAAGATATGGAGATGAGATTTGCTCTACTTTGCTACTTTGCGCTAAAGCTTGATAAACCATTGCTGCTACCTCTGCACGGGTAGCTTCTTTATTGGGAGCTAAAGTTTGGGAATCGGGATAGTTAATCACAAGACCATTGGCTGTAGCTGCTGCGATTTTACCGATAGCGTATTGAGGGATATCTTGAGCATCTTTGTAGATACTTAAAACTTGATCTGGAGCAGCTGGTTCTTGAAGATTTAACCCGCTGACAAGAGCGACTAACACTTGCACGCGCGGAATCTTTTGTTCTGGTTTAAAGATGTTATTAGGGTAGCCTTTTAAGAATCCAGTGCTAATAGCTTCGTTAATTGCTGGTATCGCCCAAGATGTTTTTGATACATCTTTGAAAGATAAGGTAGAATTGCTACTTTCTTTGTTAAAGGTTCGTTGGAGTATGGCAGCAAATTCGGCCCGATTAACAGGCTGATTTGGTCGAAAAGAATAATCTGGAAAACCTTTGATCATCCCACGGGAAGATAGAACATCAATAAAACGACTTGCCCAAAAGTCCGTAGGCACATCATTAAATGCGATGGGTGGGGGAATAATTGACTTGTTTCTGGCAGGAGAAACTAAAGGCAGAGGTGATGATTTGATGGACGATTCAAAGTCTGTTGATAGAGGCAGAAGCCTTTGCCTCGGTGTTGATTTGATAGCAGGATCTATATTAATAGGTGGAAATACAAAAGGAGGAATTACCTCATCAGTTGGGGCTGGGGTAGGATTTGGTGCAGTGATATCTGTATCTAAAGGCGATCGCTTGGTGTTTAAATTAGAATTTGGGGTTGGTGTTAACGTCGGGGTGGGGGATGGCGATACAGGAGTGGGTTGAACGTTAGCAGAAGGATTTAAGACAAGTGGGATGATTCGTTTGAAGTTCCAGCTAGCATCTTCACGGGAAAGTGACCAAAATAAAATCCCTCCAATGGCGCTAAAGGCAACCAAAATGCCGATAAATTCATCAAAGCCAAGGGCATTTGTTTGGGATGACTGTGGATCGTCAGGAGGTCTATTTGTCATCGTTATTACCCTGGTAACAATAAAGTTTAGTACTTAAAACCAATTAACCCACAAAATGAATCAAAGATGAAGTATGAAATTTTCATTGAAAGCGGCGAGAAACTCTATCCCTGCATGAGTGGTTAAATTAGTGAACAGTTAACAGTAGACCTCTTGCATAAATATTTTTTTGTTTCGCGCAAAGGCGCAAAGACGCAAAGAAGAACGCGAAAAAACGACTTTTGCAATAAGTCTAGTGAACAGTGATAATCTATACCCTATGCCTTTATGGGTAAAGTTTTTATCTTGCTTAAAGAACTCTTAGTAAGCTAGGAATGCTATCTATCGCTGGCAAATCCCTAATTTCTGCCAAAGCTTGTCTAAAGTCGCCTTCTCGAACGTCGTGGGTGACAACCACAATTTCTGCTAGTTTTTCCTGAAAGCCTGTCTGCACAACTGACTCTAAGCTTACGCCATAGTTGCCAAAACAAGTACCCAATTTACCAATAACTCCGGGTTGGTCTTTGGTGAGAAACCTAGTATAAAACCGAGTCACGAGTTCAGCAATCGGGGCAATTTCGCAGTAATCATCATGGCCACAAGTAAATAGGGGATTGGGGTTAGCTGTACTGGTTTGGAGGGTAGCAGCTAAATTCAAGATATCTGATGATACAGCGCTGGCAGTTGCACCAGCACCTGCACCGGGACCAAAAAACATCACTTGACCGATGGGTTCTCCTTCTACAAGAATGGCGTTATAAACACCGTTAATGCTGGCTAAGGGGTGCGTTTTGGATACTAAAGTCGGATGGACTCTCACAGACAACTGAGAGTTTTTATTGCTTTGGCGTTTGGCGATCGCTAATAGTTTAATCACAAATCCCAATTTTTCGGCATAAGCAATATCTGTCTTGCTAACTTGCCGAATCCCTTCACAATAAACGTCTTCTAAGTGAATCCGCCCACCAAAACCCAGTGACGCGAGGATAGCAATTTTATCTGCTGCGTCTAAGCCATCAACATCAGCTGTCGGATCAGCTTCTGCATAACCTAAGCGTTGGGCATCAGCTAAGACATCATCAAAGTTGCTGCCTTCTGTTTGCATCCGTGTGAGGATGTAGTTAGTTGTTCCGTTAACGATACCAGTAACGGCGTTAATTTGGTTAACACTTAATGATTGCTTTAAAGGTTGAATTACCGGAATACCACCACCGACAGCGGCTTCTAACATCACGTATACACCGGCTTGATTGGCAGCGGTAAAAATTTCTGCCCCAAACCGAGCGATCACAGCTTTATTGGCGGTGACAACGTGTTTACCGTTTTTTAAGGCTTGGAGAATCAGCGATCGCGCTGGTTCTAATCCACCCATTACCTCGACAACTATATCTACCGCCGGATCGTTGACAATTGCTTCTAAATTTGCAGTTAATATTTCTGTTGATAATTCTACTGCACGGGGTTTATCGAGCGATCGTACTCCCACTCGATATATTTCTATTTCTTGTAACAACGGATGACGGCCAATGACATTTTGCAGTAACTGTACTGTTCCCGTTCCTACCGTACCTAATCCCAATATTCCTAACTTTACACCCACAAACTTTGCACCCAATTTTACCAACAACAATAGTAGGGTAGGCACATAGCCCACCCTACTAATTATCCTTTGTCGGTTGTCAGTTTTTAGTTGTTTTTCATTAACCACTGACCACTGACTAATTTAATAGGTTTCTACGTGCCAGCGTCCGGCTTTCTTCAGGTCTTTTTGGTAATCACTCCAGGTTATTCCTTCTTTAGCAGCAGCCTTAGTTAGCGCTTCATCAATGCCACCTTCCATGCCTCGCAAACCGCAAATGTAGGTGTGGGTTTTTTCTTCTTTAATCAACTTCCACAGTTCATCTGCATGTTCTGCTACGCGGTCTTGGATGTACATCCTACCGCCTTGGGGATTTTTTTGTTCCCGGCTGATAGCACCAGTAAGGCGGAAGTTTTCGGGATATTTTTGTTGAATTTCTTCCAGTTCTTCCTTGTACAGAAGATTTGGAGTTGTGGGAACGCCGAAGATCAGCCAAGCAAATCCTTTGAATTGGTATTCTGGGTTTGCTGCTTTTTCTGCATCTTTAAACATCCGCCACAGATAAGCCCGCATCGGCGCAATACCTGTTCCTGTCGCCATCATGATCACTTTTGCATCGGGGTCATCGGGTAACAACATTTCCTTACCCACAGGCCCGGTAATTTTGACTTCATCTCCTGGTTTCAAGAAACACAAATGAGTCGAGCAAACACCGTAAACTGTTTCATTCGTTTCTGGGTGCTTATACTCTAACTGACGGACGCACAGTGATACTGTTTTATCATCCACATCATCGCCGTGACGAGTTGAGGCGATAGAATATAATCTCAGCTTTTCAGGCTTACCGTTTTTATCCAATCCTGGTGGGACAATACCGATACTTTGACCTTCTATGTATTTCAAATCACCACCAGAGATGTCAAACTTGAGGTGCTGAACAATGCCAATCCCACCTTCTTTGACTAACGCTTCGTTAGATATGCACTTACCAACAAACGGAGAATTGGGACGATAAATGTTCACAGGAACGTCAGCGTGAGCACCTTTTTTGGCTTTCGCTTGAGTCATGGTGTTGCCTTTTTTATCCTTATTCTTGAGCTGTTCTTCAGTATTCGCAGGTGTGGCTTTACCATTCCCCTCACTGTTAGCAGTTCCCCTATTTTGATATGGGTCTCTACCATTGAGTTGCTCTAAGGCACTTGCAGGTTGGATACTAACAATTTTGCCGCCTAGGCGAGTGACACGTCGCATTTCTTGATTCATGCGGTTGTAAGGCACTCTGATGAACACACTGCCACTTTTACGAATTGGGTAGTTCGTTTTATCAGTTTCTTCGTTCTGACGCAGACCCACCACTTCGTAAACGAAGATGCGGCTACCTAATTCTGTGTTGGCAGCACCCTCAACAGCACCTTGATTGTACATTCGTTCTACCACTCCGATATTTACTTAACCGTTTCTCAAAAAAAACTATTCTCATCACATGCCAGTTTTAGTTTATCGGATTTTCGTTTACCAAAACTAGCGCTCTGGGAAAGCGGCATAGTCAACTAATGCCTTGCTAGATACACTCGCCAAAGACATGCAGGCAGCAAAAAAACACACCTGTTCATCTTCTAACTTAGAGGATAAGTCTGATGGAGAATGTTAATAATGAGTCAATTTAATCTTTTTTTCGTGAATTATAACTTCCATTAAGCAGCTAGCATTTAACTACCCAAAGAGTAAGATGCAATGAATGATGACATTAGAAGGCAGGTTTGATTTGCAGAAATTCCTGCTTATTTTGCCTTCATCAAGTTGTTACTACGCTTACATTTTTTGCTATTTACACTAAATAATACCAATCAAGAAAGATTTTTTCCAATTGGTTCTACTTTTTTAAGTAGAATTATCTCTTAGTAATGCTTTTGGCTACTCTATTACTCTCGATTATGGTTAATTACCTAACGAGTAGAGGTGTAGCTATAAAACATTAATTATAGAGAGAAATGTAATATAAGCAACTATAATAAGTTTTACTTGATGTGAAACATCTGTCAACCTCTACATTCATTAGATATAAACCTGACATTGAATAAATTTGATTATTTCCCATAAATTACTGTCTAGAAATTTTATTATCCAACTTGATAGTTCACTCTTTAGATAGATTCTGACGTTGAAGGACTAGAGTGCTGCGATCGCTCAAACTAAAATTCCCAATATCAGTAAAATTTTGCGGCCAATAAAGAATACCTTCTAGACTTGATGAATAAAGTCTCAGGCATCGCCACACTAAATTATGGGTAGTGACGACACGGTATTAAAAATCTCCAACTAAATCATTAAAGAGTGTGGGTAAATCACCGGATTCATCCTGACAGCAAATCTTGTTATAGAATACCGCCTTCTGTTAAAATTAAATATATCACTAGGATTAAATACTCACCAATAGCGAATTAAAGCTAGCTCAGACGATTAACAACTATAGACTTCGTTGTAAATTCGTCTAAATATGTCTTAGCGCTACTGGGTAACAAGAACGCAGGATAAAACCGATTGGGTAAGCTCCTGGCTTCAGAATCTGCTGTGTGAAAAATTATTGATTGACACATTTATTATCGTTAGAGGAGATTTATGACAAATAAGCCGGAACGGGTGGTACTAATCGGAGTAGCCGGAGACTCCGGGTGCGGTAAATCTACGTTTTTGCGTCGTTTAATAGATTTGTTTGGTGAAGAATTAATGACAGTTATCTGTTTGGATGACTATCATTGTCTAGATCGCAAACAACGCAAAGAAACTGGGATAACTGCATTAGACCCTAGAGCTAACAATTTTGACCTGATGTATGAGCAAATTAAAGCGCTCAAAGAAGGTCAGACAATTGATAAGCCGATTTATAACCACGAAACCGGCAATATTGATCCACCAGAGAAAGTGGAGCCAAATCATATTGTAGTTGTGGAAGGGCTGCATCCTTTATATGACGAACGAGTGCGATCGCTGATTGATTTCAGCGTTTATTTTGACATTAGTGACGAAGTTAAAATTGCCTGGAAAATTCAGCGGGACATGGCCGAAAGAGGTCATCGCTACGAAGATGTAGTAGCTCAAATCAATTCTCGTAAACCCGATTTTGAGAAGTTTATAGAACCACAAAGAGAATTTGCCGATGTAGTTCTTCAGGTATTACCCACAAACTTAATCAAAAACGATACTGAACGTAAAGTACTGCGGGTACGTATGCTCCAACGAGAAGGTAAAGAAGGCTTTGAGCCAACTTACCTCTTTGATGAAGGGTCAACAATTAACTGGACTCCTTGTGGACGTAAGCTAACCTGTTCATATCCTGGAATGCAAATGTACTATGGTTCAGATGTCTACTATGGTCGCTACGTCTCTGTATTAGAAGTAGATGGTCAATTTGACAATCTAGAAGAAATAATTTACATCGAAACTCATCTCAGCAAGACATCCACCAAATATGAAGGTGAAATGACTCACTTGTTGCTCCAACACCGTGAGTATCCAGGTTCTAACAATGGTACTGGTTTGTTCCAAGTACTTACAGGCTTGAAAATGCGCGCTGCTTATGAGCGTTTAACAACAAAGGAAGCAAAGTTAGCAATTCAAGTTTAAAACAGCAGTGTTTGTGTCAAAGCTTCGGGGATACTTCCGGGTATTCCCTTTTTTATTTGCGCTATGCGGGTCAGTTGTTAGTTGTTAGTGGTCAGTTGTCAGTGACTCAATACCACATATTGAATCTTATTTAGTATTTTTTCAAGAAAATAGGATACTCACTGCTGAATGTGTCAAGATTGTTATGACTTCAGAAATTAGTCACTGAAGTAAATACCGACTATTTTAGTCGGGTATTTAATCAGTGAAAATATTTTTAAAGGAGGAATCCTCTTTGTCTAGTCGCTATTTCTTTACCTCTGAGTCAGTTACCGAAGGCCATCCAGATAAAATCTGCGATCAGATTTCTGATACGATTTTAGATGCCTTATTGACGCAAGATTCCAGTAGTCGTGTTGCTGCTGAAGTTGTAGTTAATACTGGTTTAGTGCTAATTACTGGTGAAATTACTAGTAAAGCTAATGTGAATTATGTTAACCTTGCCCGCAAAAAGATAGCAGAAATCGGCTACAACGATGCGGATAATGGTTTTTCAGCCAACAGCGCTAGCATTCTGTTAGCTTTAGATGAGCAATCACCTGATATTGCCCAAGGCGTTAATATCGCCCAAGAAACCCGCCAACAAGATAGTGATGAACTATTCGACAAAATTGGCGCGGGTGATCAAGGTATCATGTTTGGCTTTGCCTGTAACGAAACATCAGAAATGATGCCCTTGCCCATCTGTCTTGCCCATCGCATTGCTCGTCGATTGGCAGCAGTCCGCAAAACAGGCGAACTTTCATACCTGCGCCCTGATGGCAAAACCCAAGTCACTATAATCTACGAAGACGGTCGTCCCGTAGGTATTGATACTATTCTGATTTCCACCCAGCATACAGCTAATATTGGGGAAATCACTGATGAGGCGGCAGTCCAAGCCAAAATTAAACAAGACCTCTGGTCAGCAGTAGTCGAACCTGTTTTTGGTGATATTGATATTAAGCCTAATCAGCAAACACGTTTTTTGGTTAATCCTACTGGCAAATTTGTCGTTGGAGGCCCTCAAGGAGACTCTGGTCTTACAGGACGGAAAATAATCATTGATACCTACGGTGGTTATTCCCGGCATGGTGGCGGTGCTTTCTCCGGTAAAGACCCCACAAAAGTAGACCGTTCTGCTGCTTATGCTGCTCGCTACGTGGCTAAAAATATTGTTGCTGCCGGGTTAGCAGAAAAATGTGAAGTTCAGTTAAGTTATGCGATTGGCGTAGCCCGACCAGTCAGTATTTATCTGGATACATTCGGTACAGGCACAGTAGACGATGAGATTTTGCTGGCATTAGTTAAAAAGAACTTTGAACTACGTCCAGCAGGGATTATTCATGTTTTCAACTTACGTAACCTACCAAGTGAACGAGGCGGACGTTTTTACCAGGACATCGCGGCTTACGGTCATTTTGGACGGAACGATTTAGATTTGCCGTGGGAGCGTACCGATAAGGCAGAATTGTTGAAACATGAAGTTAATCTGTTACTATCAGCAGCGATCGCCTAACTAAGTCATTAAAATAAAACCTACTGGAAAAACTTCAGTTTGATCAATTCCAGTGGTAGAATGGGCAACTGTCGAAGTTGCCTTTCTTATTATTCAGGACTTACGCACATTTTGCTACTTGATAAATTAACGTTTACAGATTAGTTTTGCATAATTAATATTATGGTAATACTTGAAACATAGGTTTAGTTAAAGTCTACAGCAATTTTATTGAGAATATAAGCAAGTATTAGATACTGAATCAAGGCTTTGAGCTTTAAAATTATTCAATATTTTCTACATATACTGTGATATATAATACATTTAACTTGTGAGCAAATATTTGTTGATGTTAAAAAACTCCTCTACATTACGTATCTTGCCGATTTGTAGATAGAAGACAGTTGCAAATCTGGAGAAAGTCTGAGAAATTAGTGATAAAATCTAACAAGTTTAGTCTGTCTATCAGGAGCAGCTACTTGAATGTCATTAATAGTGGAGAATAGGAAGGCATGACTGTAGATGTTCTATAAAATGAATCGTCGAGGGGTAGATCAAAATTAAAGTGCGGTTTCGCTGAGATCTATAGAATACTGTCCTCAAAACTTCATCCTCAACAACAGTAGTGAAAAAATTAGATTTTTCCTGTCAAAAAGTATTATTACTGAAAGAAGTAATTACTGTTTGCCACTACCAAATGACTATGTAAACATTCATATCAAACCTGCTCAAACTTTATGACTTCATGCAAATTATTTAATGAGCAATGATTTGATATAAAAGAAAATAATTTCGGTGTTATTTACCAATATAAATGACTGTACAAGCGAAACTAATGTGTTGATTTTTGCGGGAGGGCAAGGAGATTTGATGGATGCAAATTCAAAAGCCAATCCCTGTTGACAGCAGTTTAAACAACAAAAAAGTGTCAGCCGAAGAGCCTTTGATAGATGAACTCCCAACCATAGAATTTCCCTCGCGAGGGAAGCTTAAAGCTAGTTCCTGGCGCATACATCAAAAAATTGGCTATGGATATTTTGTGGCAATTGGAATTGGCTTTTTTGGTTCGCTTACTGGTTTAGTAATCGCCAACTACTACCGAGGGCGAGAAATTAGGCAATTTAATCAAGCCCAAGAACAAAGGCAACTACTCAATAATTATAAAGATGCAGTAGTAGGGGCACAATTGTATAGCTCAAACTTAGTTGCTGTCTTAGAAGATGCACAGCAATTGCCATTAAAAAAAGCTCAATTTCTCTATAGTGTTGACAAAGCTAAAAATTTAGATCCAGAAATTACTAAATTTATCAAAAGTAAGCCGAAAACATTAGCAGCAACTAGGACTAATTTACAGTCTTTATTACAAGATTACGGAAGCAATTTAAAATCCTACGTTGATCAAATAGAAGCTGTATTACAAAAAATTGACTCTCAGCAATTGCAGTCCCAAGAAGTTTTACTAGTGCGAGAGCAATTATTAAAAATAATGCGTGGTGAAACAGCCAGACGGCTAGATCAACTCTCACAAGATTTGACCAGAATTTTGCAAACCGCGGAAAGGCAAGAACAGAAAAGGCAAAAAGATTTAGAGCAAGCCAAAGGAGTCGAGAGATTAATTGTCATGGTGAGTATGCTGGTATCAGTAGCGATCGCAGCTGTAATAGCATGGCGTACTAGTCGAGCGATCGCCGAACCAGTAATCACTGTAACTCAAGTAGCTGAACAAGTAGCCAGAAAATCTAATTTCGATTTGCGTGCGCCAGTTACTACTGAAGATGAAATTGGTTTATTAGCTAAATCTCTCAATCGTTTGATTGAGCGTGTATCAGAACGTACTAAAGAACTAGAGCAAGCTAAAGAATTAGCAGAAGCCGCTAGCAGAGCCAAAAGCGAATTTTTGGCCAACGTTAGTCATGAATTACGCACACCACTAAATGCCGTAATTGGCTTAAGCCAACTTCTACAAGATGACGCAACCGATTTAAGCTTATCAGGAGACTTTATTACTGATCTAGAAACAATTAACTCTGCTGGTAGACATTTATTGCAACTGATTAACGACATCCTCGACTTGTCGAAAATCGAAGCCGGAAAAATGACCCTCTATCCAGAGACATTTGAGATTGCCATGCTGATTCATAACCTTGTCCTCACAATCAAGCCAAGTATAGAAAAAAATGGCAACGTTTTAGAAATAGATTGTGATGAGCAACTAGGAACAATGTATGCAGATCAGACTAGGGTGCAACAGGTACTATTAAATCTGCTGAGTAATGCCGCTAAATTTACTACCAACGGCAAGGTGACATTAACAGTCAAGAGCGAAAAAGACAACTTTTTAGAAGATGCTCCTTTTGGCATGATTAGTTTCAACGTCAGCGATACAGGTATTGGCATGTCTCCAACTCAACAGCAACAGTTATTCCAACCCTTCACTCAAGGAGATACCTCGACTACGAAAAAGTATGGTGGTACTGGACTGGGATTAGCAATTAGTCGCCAATTCTGTCAAATGATGGGAGGTGAGATTTTTGTCAACAGTCAGCTAGGAGTTGGGTCTACTTTTACTGTTCACTTGCCACTGACTGTACAAGAATAAGCTATTGGCAAGTGCGATCGCTTAACATAATTCCCCCAGGTATGACACCAGAAATTTAAGTTGCCTAAACTTTCACCGGCTGTAGATTATGGCCAATTCAACCCTCACTATTCCCCAGAGCTTCAAAGTTAGTCAAGAGCAATTTCAAGAACTTGCCCAAGTTAACCGTGATTTAAGGCTTGAAAAAACTGCTTCAGGAGAGTTAATTATTATGCCTCCTACTGGTAGTGATACAGGTAATCGCAACTTGGATATTGAAGGGCAGCTTTGGCTGTGGAATCGTCAAGCCAAGCTAGGTAAGGCATTTAACTCATCGACAGGGTTTCATTTACCTAATGGAGCCAATCGCTCACCTGATGCCGCTTGGATAAAATTAGAGCGATGAGAAACTCTTACACCCCAAGAACAAGAAGGCTTTGCTCCTATTTGTCCTGACTTAGTTGTGGAACTGAAATCACCCTCAGATAACATCGAGACATTACGGGCAAAAATGCGGGAATATATGGAAAATGGAGCTAAGTTGGGATGGTTAATTGACCGAAAAAACCGAAAGGTTGAGGTATACAGACCAAATCAAAATGTAGAAATATTAGACAATCCCACTACTTTGTCAAGAGAAAATGTATTGCCTGGATTTATTTTAGACTTAACAGAGGTTTGGTAGCTCCTCCCCTACGGTATACATACAAGTCTAGGCGTAGCCATATCTTTTAAATCTCTTACTGTGTATCTATCCTGCTTTTAGTATCATTATTTTTACTATTAGCGATACAAGGATTGGGATGTTTCCAACTCAACAATAATTATTATTTCAATCCTGTAGGTTATCGATTAGGACAGTATTTGGGTATCCTTTGTTTAGAAGTAGAGATTTAGGTTAGCCACAAACGGATGAAGACCCTATTTTTAGACATGGAGTGGGGGCAAATTTATGGTTCTTACAGAAGAGATTTCATTCCGATAGAGATTGGTGCAGTTATATCTAGTCTAGAAGATGATGTGCCTGTTCTAGAAAGCAAAAAATTTTGCAATGATATTGATATTGTTATAAGAAAAAATATTATCAATGACATTGGCAAAACGGTTGGGTTCTCAGAAACAGTTGCAAATATCGGAAAAAGAGAATATCAAAAACAATTTGATCACAGTTATCGATTAAAAAAGCCTGATAAAAGAGTAGCAAGAGGCTTATTGATAAGGGTTCTGAATGATCTACGTCAATACATTCACAGCTTATTTCGGAGGTATCATGTTGCTCAAATTGTTTTGTTTGGAGGAAGAGAAGATCTCAATTGGTTAAAAAAAGCGAATGTTAATATATCAAACATAAAAATTGTTGATATACAGTGTGTTATTAGAAAAGAGATACACTATTTATTTTCTCTTGATAAAATTTCTTTAATTATTGCTTTTTACTCTAACAATAAGTTCTTTGGTTCCAACAATTTTCGATATCCACTGCCAGACCGTTACAAATACCTGATCAAGCCGCATAGAGCTATTGGAGATGCGTGCAGAATTTTTGTGGTGTACAAGGAATTTTATTGTGCCAAGTCTGAATTTGTACAACAGTGTAGTAGCTACTTTTATGCCAACCAAACCCATAAGATGATCACTAATACGGTTATCAAGTCATCGAGCGTCATTGCGAATTGACAATTGTTTTGGTCATTGATCTCAATATATTTTTTAGGTTGTGCGCTTTCCCATTAGCAAAAAACTGTTGCTAGAAAACCAAAGAAGCAAAAAGGTTATAGAAGACACTGCTAAAATACCAATTGACTAGCAGCGATCGCACTCCTCACACCTATGACCACAACTACTGACTTTCTCAGTCATCTTAACCCCAGCCAACGTCAAGCCGTCGAACATTATTGCGGCCCGTTGCTAGTTGTTGCTGGCGCAGGTTCTGGTAAAACACGAGCTTTGACTTATCGCATTGCTAATCTGATTCTCAAACACCGTGTTGATCCAGAAAATATCCTGGCGGTTACGTTTACCAACAAAGCCGCACGGGAAATGAAAGAACGGATTCAGAAGCTGTTTGCCGAACAATTGGCCATGAAAGAACACGGTCAACGTTTCGATTTGTTGACAGAATACCAGCAAATGCAACTGCGATCGCAAGTTTACAAAACTACCATCAAAAATTTGTGGTGTGGTACTTTCCACAGTCTTTTTTCTCGCATCCTCCGCTTTGATATTGAAAAATACGTAGACGAAAAAGGGCGAAAATGGAATCGTAATTTTTCCATCTTTGACGAATCAGATGTGCAAACTGTAATTAAAGATATTGTCAACAAACAATTAAATTTAGACGATAAAAAATTTGATGCTCGTTCTGTACGTTACGCCATCAGCAACGCTAAAAACCAAGGCTTTTCCCCTCAAGAATTTGAGCGCGAACAACCTAATTATCGCGGACGGGTAATTTCCCAAGTCTACAGTTGCTATCAGGATAGGTTAGCAGAAAATAATGCTCTCGACTTTGATGATTTAATTCTTATCCCTACTCGACTTTTCCAGCAAAACGAACAGGTACTAGGCTACTGGCATCGCAAGTTTTGCCATATCCTCGTTGATGAATACCAAGATACTAACCGGACTCAGTACGATTTGATTCGTTTGTTAGTCACAAATGGCGAAGAAAGCAAAAGTGAGTGGGAATGGCGTAATCGCTCAGTTTTTGTCGTTGGTGACGCAGATCAATCTATCTACAGCTTTCGTATGGCAGACTTTACCATCTTGCTGGAATTTCAGAATGATTTTGGTGATGGTTTGCCAGATGCAGATACTCGTTCGATGGTGAAGCTAGAAGAAAATTATCGTTCCTGTGAAAACATTCTCCAAGCAGCCAACGAACTGATCGAAAATAATACCCAAAGAATTGATAAAATTCTCAAACCTACACGGGGAGCAGGAGAGCAAATTTATTGTCACAAAGCCGACAATGAATTAGAAGAAGCTGATTTTGTCATTAATCAAATTCAGACTTTAGAAAATCAAAATCCTGAGGTGAATTGGGGCAATTTTGCCATCCTTTATCGTACTAACGCCCAATCTCGCCCCTTTGAAGAATTATTGGTGAGGAATCGCATTCCTTACACAGTTGTAGGAGGAATGAAGTTTTACGATCGCAAAGAAATTAAAGATGTTATTGCTTATTTAAGAGCCATAAATAACCCATCTGATACTGTTAGTTTATTACGAGTAATTAATACTCCCCGGCGCGGAATTGGCAAAACCACTATTGATGCTTTGGTAAATGCTTCTCAGCAATTAGGGACAACTTTGTGGGAAATACTTAGTGATGAGACATCAGTTAATACATTAGCTGGACGAGCAACAAAAGCTGTGAATAACTTTGCTGCCATGATTAGCCGCTGGCAAGAACAAGTCGCCACACTTCCTGTAACTGAGGTTTTGCAAGGAATCTTAGAAGATTCTGGTTACGTCCAAGATTTGATGAATCAAGGCACAGATGAAGCTACAGATAGAGTACAAAACGTCCAGGAACTTTATAACGCCGCCTTGCAATTTCAAGAAGAAAACGAAGAGATTTCCTTACGAGATTTTCTTAGTAGTGCCGCCCTGAGTTCTGATTTAGATAACTTAAAAGAAGGACAAACCGCAGTCTCTTTAATGACTTTGCACTCTTCTAAAGGTTTGGAATTTCCCGTAGTATTTTTGGTAGGTTTAGAACAAGGGCTATTTCCTGGCTACCGTTCGCTGAGTGATCCTGCATCTTTAGAAGAAGAACGCCGCCTGTGTTATGTAGGAATTACTCGCGCCCAAGAACGTTTATATTTATCCTTTGCCCGTGAACGCCGTTTGTATGGTTCTCGTGAACCTGCCATGCGATCGCAATTTCTAGATGAATTGCCTGAAGAATTATTAGCTACGCAACGCAAAAGTTATCAAACTTATACTAAAAGCGCTTCAGCAACTCGTGGACAGCAACAGACAAAACAAAATTGGCAAGTAGGCGATCGTGTATTACATAAAACATTTGGCATTGGTGAAATAACTCATGTTTTTGGAGAAGGTAATAAAGTTTCTGTAGCGATTAAATTCTCCAACCTAGGGCAAAAAATCATCGACCCCAGAGTAGCACAGTTACAAAAAGTAGATTAAGAGAACTCTAAAAAATGATTGACTTTATTGACTAACATTCTAATTTTTTTTATAAGTAGCCCTCAAAATCATATTATTGCTATGCGATCCTTGCTATTTAGAAACTTGATACTTACGATTCCCACAGCTTTAATATTTACAGTTGTTGGGTACGCTGTTAGTTTACCAATGAGTTTTCATATTGATGCTTATGCATTAAAATGGCAATTCAATTTTCGTAGCCCTTCAGATTTAAGTATTCAAACACAAAGACTTGATAATCTGAGAAAATTTCAGACTATGGTAGCTCTTGGAAGTACAATTTTGGGAGTTATAGTAGCTCAAACAACTTTTGTTGTATATACACTTGTTGAAAAAGGCGATCGTGGAAGCCAAGACTAAATACCTGTTAGAAACTGACTATATTATCAAGTAAATCTTAAGTAGGGTGTGTTACGGCTTTAGCCTAACGCATACCATGTAACTGTTGATAGTTTCAAGCAGTTTTTGGGAAATCTAGAGGTATCGTTTAAAAAAAATCTATGAATTTACCTCTTAAACACTCAGTAGATACCCTTAATATAACTTTAGAGCGTGATGTTTTCTTACGCACCTTAATTCGTGAACTATCAGGCACATTACAGGATGTTGTAGGCATAGCAGAAGCTTCTGGATTTATTAGTGTAGTTGGTGAACGCATGGGTAGCCAGATAAACCAAGAATACAAGTCTGCCCTAGAAGTCTCCCAACTTTCTCGCAAACAAGTTGCCGATGTTTTAGTTGATTTAAAAAAACGCATCCAGGGCGACTTTTATATTATTGAGCAGAATGATGAAAAAATTGTGTTTGGCAATCGCGTCTGTCCCTTTGCCGAAAAAGTGCTGAATCGCCCTTCGATGTGTATGATGACCTCCAACGTCTTTGGGACAATTGCAGCTAATAATGCGGGATATGCCAAAGTGGAACTGCAAGAAACCATAGCAGAGGGTGCTGCTGAATGCAGAGTTATTGTTTATTTAAAACCCACAGAAGAATCGGAAGATGCAGAAGGTCGAGAATACTTTAAGGGGATATAAGCCTAAATTTGTCGTTGAAATTTAAAGATATTTAAGCCCCTTTCCGCGTCAAAGAGGGGTTAGGGAGAGGTCAAGCCTGCGAATTTATCCGTGGGGTAATTAATTTTAGCGTGAGTTCGATGGAGCTAAAAAACCTCTTCCCTGCGGGGAGAGGCTTGGAAAGCTTTATTGTTTCGTTCAAAACTAGAAAATTTTTGCCCTTCTTTGCGTCAAAGAGGGGTTGAGGAGAGGTTTATCGAACTCACGTTAATTTTAAATTTTTAATTCGGAGCGTAGCGACGTGACTCCTGAACAATTTTTGGAGCTAGCAAGAGTTCTACCAGAACCTTTACTTTTAGTTGATGGTGAAGGTCATGTGCTTGCTACTAACAAACCAATAGCAGATATATTGAGCTTACGCCGTCAGGAACTACAAGGGAGAATGCTTTTTGATCTTGTAGATGAGTCTCCCCACGATGTTACAAAGTATCTACAAGCTTGTTCTAGTAGTCGAGCAATGGTTATTGGTACTTTGACTTTATGCAAAAATGACGGACAAAAAATAATCTGTCGTAGTCAAGGTGCAGTCATTCAACCTTGGTCTCCTGAATCTTCGGCTTTAATTCTCTTACGTCTAGAAAATCGAGCTACAGCCAGCAATAACTTTATCTTACTAAATAAAAAAATAGACGAATTAGCCAAAGAAATCCAAAGACGTAAACAAGCAGAAGCAGCTCTTGTGAAAGCCAATGAAGATTTAGAAATTCGTGTTGAAGAACGCACAACTGCTTTTAAAGCAGCACAAAAAGAACTACAAATTACCCAAATTCAGCTGATTCAAGCCGAAAAAATGTCTAGTTTAGGTCAAATGGTTGCGGGTGTTGCCCATGAAATTAATAATCCCGTCAGTTTTATTGCTGGCAATCTTTACCATGCGAATGAATACACTGAAGATTTACTAGAATTGGTGCAGCTTTATCAACAATATTTCCCTGATACTCCTCTAGAAATACAAGAGCAAATAGAAATTATAGATTTAGATTTTATTATTCAAGATCTAACCCAACTTTTCCATTCAATGAAAGTAGGAACAGAACGGATTCAAGAAATTGTTAAATCTTTGCGTAACTTTTCGAGACTTGACGAAGCAGAACTAAAACAAGTCAATATTCATGAAGGCATCGATAGTGCTTTAGTAATTCTAGAACACCGTTTACAAGCTACACATGATTCCCGAATTATCCAAGTCATCAAAGAGTACGGAAAACTGCCTAAGGTAACTTGTTATTCTAGTCAATTAAATCAGGCATTAATGAATATTTTGACTAATGCAATAGATGCTTTAGAGGATACGTCTATTAATGGTCGATGGTCAAAAATTAATTCAACAACTGAAGATTACCCTCTAATTAAAATTAGTACTGAGGTAATTGATGAAAAATGGATTGTCATCAAAATTGCTGATAATGGCTCAGGAATGAGTGAACAAGTACGCTCAAAGTTATTTGATCCCTTCTTTACAACAAAACCTGTTGGAAAAGGTACAGGATTAGGATTATTTGTTAGCTATCAAATTATAGTGGAAAAACATAGAGGAGAAATTAGCTGTTCATCTACACCAGGGAAAGGCACGGAGTTTATAGTTAAGATGCCAGTGAATATAGTTGATTAAACATAAAATAACCTGAGTTCGATAGCTCTAAATAACTCCTCTCCCTTGTGTGTACACTATAGTTCCGCGTCGGAGATGGGTTGGGAAGAGATTCATCGACCTCATACCATTTCACGAAAAGCCTGATACAAATAAAGCATCCAGAATAAAACCCCAACCTGTAATATTCGCAACAATTGATGTGTTTAATTCCTCAAGACGTTGCCAAATAACTGTTCTTAACTCGTCCAAATTAGCAAAGCATTCCCAACTTAAATTCCTTTTTACTTCTTCCCATAAACGTTCAATGGGATTGACTTGGGGAGTATGTGGAGGTTGAAATAATAAAATAATATTTTCTGGAATTTTAAGAGTCTGGCTTAAATGAAAAGCACCATTGTCTAATTGAAGTATGTGTATATCTTCCGGATACGTAGCTGCAAACTGTTCTAAAAAGATATTGAAGCAAGCTGTGTTGAGATGAGAGAATTCCCAAATATAATACTCACCAGTTAACGGCTCTACTAAACCATATAAATAGAAATTTTCTCGTTTCCATTGCATGATGCCAATAGGTTTAATGCCACAAAGCGTGATCAGTCTTCCTAATTCTGTTTTTAATCCTACACGGCTTTCATCACCACACCAGTATCTAATTTCTTTATGTTTATCTTTTGGCTCTATGACGTGTTTTTTTATAACTTCTAGGTATTGTGGCAGTTTTTTTTAAATTCTAATTCTGCTTCTTCATTGTGTTTTATCCCTACTGCTCTTGGTACTTTTAACTTCGCTTTCATTCGATAGCGTACTGTATCATGTACTACTTTATACGACGCTCTCACACCTTGAACCGCTTTCAACCATGTTCGGATTTCTTCATAGCTTTTAAATCCAAATGGCTGTTCAAGTTCTTTTAAAAGTTGTTCTTTGGTCGAACCATCAATAATTGGCGGTCGCCCTGGACTTTTTTTTGTTGACAATAGACCGTTTATTCCCGACTCTGTATATGTTTTTAACCATCTTTGCACTGTCACTCTTTCTCTGCCTACGACAAAAGCTGCATCCTGTACCGTTCTTACTTGCCCCATTTTCAGTAAATACAAAGCTTGAACTCGTTCACGGCTTGATGCTGTTTTCTGTTTGACGAGCAGTTCATGCAACTGTTGGACTGATTCTTTTATTTCGACTTTGGTGACTCCAACCATTTTTACCCGTTCATATTTATTCCTAATTTATCTGTATCATACTTTTAGTGAATTGGTATCACGTTAAAATAAATTGAAGAGAAAATTTTTTTATTATTACTTTGTCACAAACAAAATTGATACTCTATATTTTATAAATGCAGTATCAGAAGTAATTATAACCATCTTTTCTAAGATAGCTTGTGCTATTAAAAGTCTATCAAAAGGATCTTTATGATATTCAGGTAGCGATGCTGCTTTAACAGCATGGTATTCTGTAATTGATAAAAGACTCAACTGAGTATTAATAATAGCCTGTAATAAATTTTATGGAGTCTTAAGCTGCCCTTTTTTTCTGACGATATCGAACGTACTTTTTCACTAGTATACATAATATTATTTAGTTAGAAATTATCGACTATTGAGATGAAGAAGCAACATTTTTGACTTAGAGAATTATTTGGTGTTAGTTAGGTAAGTCTAATAGCTAATAGCTATGCCGAATAGCTATTAGCCATTAGTCAAAGTCTAGTTTATAATCCCTCGGATTGTTCAGGAGCGATCGCACTGACTTGAGTAGTCTTAACCAATGTTGCTTGTAACATCGGGGTACGAGAAATAGAGTTATTCGCCAGGGTAAACAGCGGATTTGACAAAACCCCTGCGATGGTAGTGGCAATTAAAGTCGTTACCAGCCCCACTTGCAAAGGTCTCAGCCCAGGTAAATCCCAACGCACTTCGGGGTAATTCTTCACCACATCGGACATTTCTTGCGGTTCTTTGACTACCATCATCTTGACTACGCGGATGTAGTAATAAATGGAGACGACGCTAGTAACTAAGCCCAGCAAAACTAACCAGTAAAGACCAGCCTGCCAACCAGCCCAAAACAAGTAAATCTTGCCGAAAAATCCAGCTAGTGGTGGAATACCGCCTAAAGAAAGTAGGGAAATACTCAAACCCAATGTTAACAATGGGTCTTTTTGGTACAAACCAGAGTATTCAGCTATTTGGTCGGTTCCTGTCCGCAGAGAGAATAGAATTATGCAGGTAAAGCCGCATAGGTTCATGAACAGGTAAACCAGTAAGTAAAATATCATGCTGGCATAACCTGCCTGAGTCCCTGCAATCATCCCAATCATCACAAACCCTGCTTGAGCAATGGATGAATAAGCTAACATCCGTTTCATGCTGGTTTGGGCGAGGGCGACTACGTTACCCAAAATCATACTCAGAACAGCAAGGGCAGTGAACACAAATCTCCACTCCTCAGCCACCAGAGGGAAGACTGTGATCAGCAAGCGAATAGCTAAGGCAAACCCAGCTGCTTTAGAACCGACAGATAAAAAGGCAATTACTGGGGTGGGAGCGCCTTCATAAACGTCTGGTGTCCATTGGTGGAAAGGTGCGGCAGAAATTTTAAAGCCAATACCTGCAATTACAAACACCAAAGCAATTACTAAACCTAACGATTGACCAACGTTAGCGTTAGCGATACCGTTGGCTATGGCTCCTAGTTCTGTTTGTCCACCTGAAAGACCATACAACAGTGAGACACCGTACAAAAAGATTGCTGTACTGGAAGCTCCAATTAACAGGTATTTTAGCGCCGCTTCATTAGAACGGGGATCACGCTTGGTATAACCTGTCAGCAAATAAGAGGAAATACTCAGGGTTTCTAGAGAGATGAAAATCATTACCAACTCACTAGCCCCGGATAAAAACATCCCTCCTAAGGTAGCAGTCAGCAAAATTGCGATAAATTCGGCTAAAGCAGTACCACTCTGCTCAATGTAGCGAATTGACATCAATATAGTGACAATGGCAGACAAAGCGATAATACCGCGGAAAACGATACTGAGGTCATCACCATTAAAACTACCAGTAAAGGAAATGGGATTAGTTGCATCCCATTGAAAATATAGGGCGACAATCGCAGCAAACAAACCTGCGATCGCTAGATACGCAATCCAGCGTGAAGACGTGCGCCCCGAAATCAAATCAACAATCAAAACCCCTAAGAAGGTGATAATTACAATCCCCTCTGGCAAAATCGTTCCAGCATTTAACTGGGATGCAAGATTAGCAAAATCCATGAGATATATAGGTTTTGGCGATTAGACATTAAGGCTAGCTGAGTTTATTCTATCTATTGTTATCAGCTAAAGTTACATTAACCTTTTTATTTTTGTGTCTTAGTGTCTTAGTGGTTGAAGATTTAGTAACCACCAAGGCACTAAGACACCAAGTATTTTACAGCTAGATGATTCTTAAACAAATAAGCAGTCCAGTTATCTACTGAACTGCTAGTTTTGGGATTATTTTTAATTGGGTAAATGATCTTAAGGCTTAATAGTCTCGTGAGTATCCACCACCGCTTTTCCCCCAGTTGCCACCGCCAGAGCGAGTACTTTTCTCCTCCCGTGGTCTAGCTTTATTAACTTTCATTACACGCCCCATCCATTCGGCACCATCTAGAGCCTCAATGGCAGCATCTTCTGCGGCTGATGATTCCATTTCTACGAAACCAAAGCCTCGTGCGCGTCCAGTTTCCCTATCTGTAGGTAGTTGAACGCGTTTTACAGTCCCGTAATCAGAAAATACTTTAGCGAGGTCGTCTTGTGTGACGCTGTAGGATAGGTTCCCTACGTAGATTGACATGAAACTCTCCAGAATCCATTGATGCAGAGATGTTCATCGGTCGAGCCGTTTGCAATTATTACTAACAACAAGATTCGGATCGTCGAAATCACTTCTCCAGGATTATGCTAGCACAACTTAATATCTAGCAAAATCTGAATATTTACCTTTGTCTAAATGTGTGATTAGATGCATTGTATTTAACTATGATTACTATTTTGTTTGTTTATTCTTCTATCCATAAATCAGGTTTGTACAGCAAATTCCTCTGGATTAATTTTCCAGTTTATCTAAATTCGTAATTCGTAATTGTTGGTTCAACAAGAGATAACCAAGTTCCAAATCGAGAAATTAATTTAGCATTAATATACAAAATTTTATTCATACTCAATTCAGAAGTTCATACTTATATTGAACTAGAGGAAGAAATAGATGAAGAAAACTTTTATGCCTTGATCAATTCGCTTTGTAGAAAGCGCGATCGCTCTCCACTTCTCTCGATAAACTAAAATCAAAGCTTCCTGCTTAGGCGTAAGCTTGTCAATCAGCGACATACCGCCAACCTTCCGGCTCATATTCCCGCTGAATTTTCACCATCCAATGACCTTGAGAAATAGAAATAGCTTGATGTTCTTCATGAACAAGTAATGCATTTGCTGAAAATACACGTAGGTACAAAGTGCCATCTTGCTTAGATAATTCGGCTTTTCCCTTAGAAATACGATGCTTATGCCCCGTAACTTCGCCTTCTGCCAAAATTAAATGATGTATCTTTTGTCCTGTAACTTCTTACACAGATAGTAATATAACATCACCTTTACGAATTGCTTGCATAGTTTAGCTTCCCAAAAATAGGTATAAACCTCACTTCGCTTTTGTTCTCAAGTCTGATTTAATTTTGGCACAACCTGTTTGGGAGATGGAAACATGAAAAGATCTAAAACAGAGTAATTTGATAATTGTTCATGTCCCTCTGCTTCTCAAGCATAGACCGTATCACTCCATTACACTTCAGGGGTATTTTGAAAACTGTAGTCGCCAATTTGCCTGAGATAAGTTAAAGATTGAAATAGCTGGAAATTCACAACCCAGCATTCCTCTGTTCTATCCTCTAAAAAGGACTGCGCCCGAAGTGAGGGCGAATTTTCCCCCTCACAGGCAGTTTGTGTGAGGATTAAATCACAACCAAAGCGTGACTAAAAAAGGATGAAGGATGAAAAAAGAGAACGAAGCCCCAAGACAGGATGAAAATTTCCTAATTTATCTCAGCCTGTGGTCAGCCCCCAAAGGGCATCTAGATACTTCTGACTTCATTCTTTAATTGGCGTTTTATCTTGATATTTCGTCGAATTTACCTCAATTCGACTGTTTAGCTGAGCAGCTACTCCTTTTATTTAAATTTCCATGTCAACTCTCGTCATTGTCGAATCTCCGACTAAAGCTCGTACCATTCGCAACTACCTGCCAAAAGGCTATCGGGTAGAAGCATCTATGGGTCATGTGCGTGACCTACCCCAGTCGGCTAGTGAAATTCCCGCTGCTGTCAAAGCAGAAAAATGGGCGCAGCTGGGGGTAAATGTGGATGCCGACTTTGAACCGGTGTATGTTGTCCCCAAAGACAAAAAGAAAATTGTTACCCAGCTCAAAGATGCGCTCAAAGATGTAGATGAATTGATCCTAGCAACTGACGAAGACCGGGAAGGTGAAAGCATTAGCTGGCATTTATACCAGTTGCTGAAGCCGAAAATCCCCACAAAGCGGATGGTTTTTCATGAAATTACTCAAGATGCCATCAAAAAAGCTTTGAAAAACTGCCGTAATATTGATGAGCAGCTGGTTCGCGCTCAAGAAACACGGCGGATTTTGGATCGATTAGTTGGCTATACTTTGTCTCCCTTATTGTGGAAGAAAATCGCTTGGGGATTATCTGCTGGGCGAGTGCAGTCTGTCGCTGTAAGGCTTCTAGTTAAAAAAGAACGTCAGCGCCGCGCCTTCCGTGAGGGAACATACTGGGATTTAAAAGCTTATTTAGAGCAAGAAAAAAATCCCTTTACCTCCCAATTAGTGACCCTAGCAGGTACAAAAGTCGCAACTGGTAGCGATTTCGATGCCGCAACAGGTCAAATAGTGGCTGGTCGCAATGTCGTCTTGCTGTCAGAAGAAGATGCAGTCAAGCTCAAGGAACGCCTAACAGGTAAACCCTGGAGTGTCAAAGATGTAGAAGAACGGCCAGTGACGCGCAAACCAGCGCCACCGTTTACTACCTCAACATTGCAACAAGAATCTAACCGGAAACTGCGTCTCTCAGCTAGAGACACCATGCGGGTTGCCCAAAATTTGTACGAGCAAGGGTATATTACCTACATGCGTACAGATTCCGTACATTTATCAGATCAAGCTGTAGCAGCAGCTCGTAGTTGTGTAGAACAACTGTATGGCCAAAACTATCTCAGCCCCCAGCCGAGGCAATACACCACCAAATCAAAAGGCGCACAAGAGGCACACGAAGCCATTCGTCCAGCGGGTAGCACCTTCCGCACCCCCCAAGAAACTGGTTTGAGTGGTCGGGAGTTTGCAGTTTATGACTTGATTTGGAAGCGTACCGTCGCCAGCCAAATGGCTGACTCTCGCCAAACCCAAATTAGCGTGCAGTTGCAAGTTGAAGATGCAGGTTTTCGCTCTTCTGGTAAGCGTATTGACTTTCCTGGATACTTACGCGCTTACGTCGAAGGTTCGGATGACCCAGAAGCGGCATTAGAAGACCAAGAAGTAATTTTGCCTAGCATGAAAGTAGGCGATCGCCCTAATTGTACAGATATAGAAGCCGTTGGTCACGAAACTCAACCACCAGCTCGGTACACCGAAGCTACTTTGGTAAAAACTTTAGAAAGCGAAGGTATCGGTCGTCCTAGCACCTACGCCAGCATCATCGGCACAATTATCGACAAAGGTTATGCTCATTTGGTGAGTAATGCCCTGATTCCCACTTTCACTGCCTTTGCTGTCACCGATTTGCTAGAAAAACATTTTCCTGATGTTGTAGACCCCAGTTTCACCTCCAAAATGGAGCAAACCCTGGATGATATTGCCGACGGTGAGGCAGAGTGGCTACCATACTTACGAAAATTTTACTTGGGAGACAAAGGCTTAGAAACCTTAGTTAAAGAACAGGAAAGTCAAATTGATGCTACTAAAGCTAGAACTGTAGAACTAGAAAATTTAGAAGCCAAAGTCCGAATCGGGAAGTATGGCCCTTATATCGAAGTTACAAACGGTGAAGGTGTAATTACTGCTTCTATTCCCAAAGACCTTACACCAGCCGACCTTGATCCCAAACAAGTAGAAGTACTGTTAAAACAAAAAACCACAGGTCCTGACCAAGTAGGTCGTCATCCGGAAACTGGCGAACCAATTTACGTGAAAATTGGTGCTTATGGTCCTTATGTGCAGTTAGGTGATAAATCTGACGAAAACCCCAAACCAAAACAAGCTTCTCTGCCTAAAGGTGTCACCCCAGAGAACGTCACGCTAGAAATGGCTGTTGGTTTATTGGCACTACCCCGGACATTAGGAGTCCATCCAGCTACTGGCAACAAAATTCAAGCAAGTTTAGGACGCTTTGGTCCTTATATTGTTCATGACCAAGGTAAAGAAGGAAAAGACTATCGTTCCCTAAAAGCTAGTGATAATGTCCTGACAGTTTCTTTAGAACGGGCATTAGAATTATTATCTGAACCCAAAAAGGGACGTAGTTCTACTAATAGCAAGTCAAAGGCTGCATTACGAGAATTAGGCACACATCCTGAAGACGGTACACCAATCAACATCTACGATGGCCCTTATGGCCCTTACATCAAGCATGAAAAAACAAACGTCAGTATTCCCGAAGGGGAATCTGTAGAAAACATAACGTTATCTACAGCGCTAGAATTGTTGGCAACCAAAGCATCAACAACGAAATCCAGTCGCAAGACTAGTAAATCCACAAATTCTAAATCCAAGTCAACTACTAAGTCATCAACATCTGCTTCTAGAAAAAAAGGTACACAAAGTTAGTAAAAATAGAAGGGAACAGGAAAAATTAAATCAGTTACTACAGTTAACTGCTCCCCAAAGAGACGAAGGGGCAGGGGGAACAAGCCCTGCCCAAAGACGTGGAGCAAAGCGGAACATGAGTATGTTCGCGTAGCGTGTCGCAGACAAGCCCCGCCCGCCCTTACTTCGACTACTTCGACTACGCTCAGCACAAGTACGCTCAGTAACCATCTAAGGCGCTCGAACTTAGGCGTAGTACAAGCTTTGTCCCAGTCTCTCCCCCTTGCTCCCTGCTCCCTGCTCCCCTGCTTCTTTTGACTGCCCCTCTGCTTCTTTTAGTCAAGGAGCTAGAGGAAGAGTATTTTGACTCTTGACTCTTGATTCAAAATACCCTTCCTTTTGAGGATGCGGTCTTATAGGCTGCTCATGTGATACTCTAAAAAGTAAGGGAGATCACAACACCAAATTTTAGAAATAGCTCATGTCTAAAATAGGGATAGTCTGTATCATCCCAATTGCAAGCTAGAGGTGCAAAAGCACGCCAGTTGTTGCGTAGCTGCCGATCAAGATTTGAGTTAGTATCTCAGGAGCGCTCAGTTCAATGGATTATATAGAAAAGGTACTGGAAAAGCTGAAGGAATTAGCACGTAAGCTGATTGAGTCCTTGTTAGGACCAGAGGCTGAGCCGGAACCGGAACTAATTCCGATTCCTGTGAATGAGCGTTCACGTCGTCGCTAATAGCCTAAAGGTACCAAACTTGACGTTGCAACCTTTAAGCATTTTGGTGCTGCATGGGCCAAATTTAAATTTGCTAGGACAGCGAGAACCAGGAATCTATGGTTCTCTAACATTAGCTGAAATTAATCGCCTGTTAGAAGCAGCAGCATTAAATTTACAGGCGAAAGTTTTTCCTTTGCAGTCAAATCATGAAGGGGTTTTAGTAGATACCATTCATGGAGCATTAGATAAACATCAGGGAATTTTGATTAACGCCGGAGCTTATACTCATACTAGTTTGGCATTACGGGATGCGATCGCTTCCGTTAATCTGCCCACAGTAGAAGTTCATCTCAGCAACATTTATCGCCGAGAAGAATTTCGTCATCATTCTTACATAGCTCCAGTAGTAATTGGACAAATTAGCGGCTTTGGTTCCCAAAGTTATCTCTTGGGCTTACAAGCATTGGTACATTATTTAAGAAAGGATGAAGTCTAGAGACTGATGAAAATCTTTCTATAGTCAGATTTCATCTTTCTTTGATATGGCAAAGAGCATCAACAGTATTTTACTTCCTATCTCCTGCCCTCTACCTCTGATCACTGAGCGTACCTGTACTGAGGTAGTCGAAGTAAGTCGAAAAAAGCCGAAGTACTGCCTCCTTCCTGCGAACACACTTGATCCTTGATGTATGCGCTACTCACTTGTAAGTCGGTTTAGAGGTACTTTACTGGGAGTATCACTGGGGCAAACTTTGGCAAAACGTGATCAACAACAGCCTCAAGTTTGTACAGATGTGGCTGAAATTGCTATCCTCGGCGCTGAAAGTTTGATTGCGCTGGGTAAATTAAATTTAGATGATTGGCTAGAACGTCAATTAAAAAAATCTCCTCATTTAGATACACCTGACAGTGTTTCACCACAAGCTATACTTGCCGCAATCCCAGTGGCACTTTTTTTTCATGAAAATAAAATTAAATTACGACAAAATTTGTTACATCTGTTAAAAATCTGGCAAGATGACCCCATTGTTCGGGATGTAACTTTAGCATTGGGATATGCGATCGCTCAATCCCTTGTTGAACAACTTGAACCCCGAACCCTCATCCCCCAAACAATTGCTTTTATTGGAGAAACAGAGACTTCAGTACCACAACAATTATTAAAAGTTAATAATTTGTTAAAACAAGGAGCTGGGTTAGAAAAGGTGCAAGCCGAATTAAATAGAGAAATAGAATGGAGTCATGCAATTGGTATGACGTTTTACTGCTTTCTCAGTACCTCAGAAGACTTTCGGCTGACAGTTTTAAGAGCTATTAGCAATAACGATATTCAAAAACAAGATTCTTGGTCTTTACGTTCACAAACTATAGCTGCAATGACTGGAGCTTTATCAGGAGCTTATAACAGCATTATGGGTATTCCTGTAAAGTGGCAAGTTCGGCTGTCACCAGAAAGAGAAATAACCAGCTTTTCCCAAATGTTAGAATTGGCTGATGCACTTGTTGGTATGTGGTCAGGAGTGTATGCTCTAGACCTCAGTGCCAATAAAACTCAGGAGGATGAAAGTATCATGTCTGACGCACAGGCTACCCTTTGTATCTATGCGGCTCCTCGCGTCATCCGGTCGCGTTAATGCTATTGTCATCATTCAATAGTGTAGGTGCGAAACACTTAATAGTACAAACCCAGCCAGTCACCGTAAAAACGCAGGGGAGTAAGAAAAATAGAATCTGAATAAATTAGATAATTTATTTTTTGGAGGTTCCTAATCATGTTCATCACCCCTTGGGTTTTTCTTTGGATTGTTTTGTTTTGAGCCATCAAAGTAAGCAACCACAGGTAATGAAAACGCAGCGATTTCTTCAGTCTTTGACCCAGCAATTGTCTCACTGGCGGCGAAGGTACAAAGCACTACGCCGAAAAAGTCAGTTGCTTGTCAAGGTGAGAAGTCAAAGTAGTAAAAGTCGCCGCCAGAGATTTTTTAGAAGTGTTATCAGCGATATACTCCTGTATTTAATCAAAATCACTGCCAATAAAAAACACCGAAAACGAAAAATAGTCCTCGGTTCAATGGCAAAATCGGTCAAACAACGGCGTGGAATTAATACAGTAATTTTAGATTGGGTTCATCAAAAGCGTTTCTCTGTTGTTTTGGCGATCGCAGTATTATCTCTAACAGGTATTATCGGACATAAGCTATACAATCAACCCCAGCTACAAGTAGACACTATAGCGCCACAGACAATTAGAGCGCCTTACACTGCGACCATTGAAGACCGCCGAGAAACTGAAGCTCAGCGCAAAGCCGTCAGTGGAAGTTATATCCCAGTACTGATAGTTGATACCCAAATAACTGAAAAAACTGACCAAAATCTGCAACAACTTCTGAATGAGGGTAATGAAATTCGGGCTGCTGCTGGGTCTTTTCCTTTTTTTGACACTTCAGTTTTGTCTATATCTACCCAGCATTATCTACGCTCTTGTTCGGTTTCAGAATGGCAAACACTACTGTTAGCTATAGAAAATAACAGCAAACAAAAGTCAGGATTGTCAGTGCCTAAACATCAATCAGACTTTAGCGCTCCCTACTCTCCATTAGCTACTCAAAAAACAGATTTTACTCAAGCATTAGCAGAACTAGAAGCTTACCGTCTCAAGACCTCAGAGCAAAACTTGTCCTCACTGATTGCTCAAATTTCCCAATCACGCGAAGCTTATGCTCAAGCCAGTGTGCAACTTCTACAGCTAGAAACTAACAACTCAGACACGGTATACAACAACACTGTTCTTTTGGATTTGTCAGATGATGAATGGGCAAAAACACAAGCAGGGATTCGCCAAAGTGCAGAACGGATTCTCGCCCAAGGCATTCCATCTGGATTACTGCCAAGTATTTTACAGAACGCGGTCAGCTTACAAGTACAGACATTTGTACCTAAAAATGCCGAATCTTTAGCAAGCAAACTGTTGTTAGCTGTGTTGCAACCGAATTTGAGAAAAGATGAAGAACAAACCAAACAACAAGCAAAACAAGCTGCTGATGAAGTGACACCCGTAATGATCAAAGTGCGCCAAGGTCAAGTGATTGTTGCTAAGGGAAAGAATATTACTGCATGGCACTTTGAGGTACTAGAGCATTACCAATTGATTCGTCGGCAAAATAACTGGCTGGGGTTAGCTAAGTTAGCAGCAGTGGTTACAGCCGCAATCGGCATTTATGTCTGGGTAGAAAAGCAGATTAAGTATCAATTACGGCAACGCGATCGCCTGTTAGTATTATTACTTGCCCTAAGTACGCCTGGGGTATTAGCACTAGGAATACCGTATACAACGTGGAGCGCCGTTGGTTTGTTGTTGGGGAGTTTCTATGGGCCAACTCTGGGTGTGACAGTTGTGGGACTGTTATTACTCCTACTTTGCATGAACTCGGAAATCAGTATGATTGCGCTTTTGGCTGGTGCAGCTGGAGGAATATTAGGCAGTTGCATTGCTCAAAAATTGCGATCGCGTGAAGAACTGGCATTACTAGGCCTTGCTATAGCTGTAACTCAGGGCATTATTTACCTGATTGCTAAGGTTTTGATTGGTGCAGTTTTTAGTGCAGGCTGGTATATTGTCCTGCAAGAAACAGGGTTCTTTGCTCTATCTGGCTTAATTTGGAGTATTGTGGCACTGGGCTTAAGTCCTTATTTAGAAAAACTATTTGATTTAGTCACGCCGATTCGGCTAGCCGAACTGGCAAATCCTAATCGTCCTTTATTAAAAAGACTTGCAACTGAAACGCCTGGAACTTTTCAACATACCTTGTTTGTGTCTACCCTGGCCGAAGCTGCTGCTAAAAAATTAGGATGTAATGTAGAACTAGTCAGGGCTGGAACCCTGTATCACGATATTGGTAAAATGCACGACCCCCTGAGCTTTATTGAAAATCAAATGGGGGGGCCAAATAAACACGAAACAGAGATTAACGATCCTTGGAAAAGTGCAGCAGTTATCAAAAAGCACGTTACTGAAGGATTAGTGATGGCGCGGAAACAACTTTTACCTACAGCAATTCAAGCTTTTATTCCCGAACATCAGGGAACAATGCTGATTGCTTATTTTCACCATCAAGCACAACAAATGGCCGAAGCAGATCCTAGCCTTATAGTAGATGAGGCTGAGTTTCGCTACGATGGCCCAATTCCCCAATCACGGGAAACCGGAATTGTCATGTTAGCAGATTCTTGTGAGGCGGCGCTGCGATCGCTCAAGGACGCTACACCAGAACAAGCCTTATCAATGCTGAATAATATTCTCCGTGCCAGATGGCAAGACAATCAAATGATCGATTCAGGACTGACACGAGCAGAAATGTCAGAAATTGCTCAAATCTTTGTAGAAGTTTGGCAGCAATTCCACCATAAACGTATTGCTTACCCCAAGTTAAAAGCTAGTAATGAAAAACTGGCTCAGGGTTAATAGTGAGAACTTTCTTTACAGATGTTAATCAAGTAATTAATGTCATTGAAATTGCTAGTAAAAGAGTGAGAGAAAGAGAGATTAAGACTGAAAATGTCACGCTAGAAGTTAGTGTACAAATTGTAGGATTAATTGAATTGAGAATGCAAACAGATGTAGCTAATACAGAAGTAATTGAAGAGAAAATGTTAGACGTTAATCATAATTTTCGTCATTAACTCTGCTCTCCTTAAAATGATTATGGATTCCCACTTGTGCAGTAAGAACCCATAATCTTCAAAAGTTTTTACTTCAGCTTACTTAGCTGCATCAGGAATAGCTGATGGATATACAGAATCAGCAACTAACACAGGTCTGTTTTTATATTCTGCTTCCAGTTTTTGTTGCAAACCTGTATCCCAAGTAAAGTCATAATCTCTTTCGATATCAGCAACAACGAAGGGGCGTAGTGTACCAGTGGCGACAACTTTTTCACCTTCTTTCACAGGTGTTTGTCCCTTGGGAAACAAGACTAACAAATCTTGACCACCTATCAGTTTATCTTCATCAAGGGTAAATGAGTTTGTGCCAACATTCTCTTCAACTTCGGCAGGTACAGCAATGACTTGATTGTAGTAAGCGCTTGGATTTGTGCTAATTTCACCAGGTTTGACTGCTTGAGCAATTGATTGAGCAACAATTGCTGGTTTATTTTCGTATTCTACATACAAATTCGGATCTAAGCTCAAATTGTACTCTTTTTCAATATCAGCAGCGACAAACTTGGCAACCTTCCCTGTGATTTGAAGTTCTGTATTTTCTGGAAGAGTCGCAGTTTCTCCAGAAGCGTTGACAACCAAGATATTTTCGCCACCGAAAAATTGATTATCACTGACTGTGAATGTAGTCGGACTAATTTTTCTAACAGGTTGACTTCTAATAGTGACAGTCTGACCTAAAAGTTGATTAGTGTTGTCAGCTACTTCTTCTGTGGTAACGTTACCTTGAGGTTCTTCAGAATTTCTTGTTTCTAGATTATTAGTACAAGCAGGAAGAAGTATAGCCATTATTGCTAGGCTTACAGCACTTGCACGAATATTTTTCAAACCGCTAATAGGGTTATGATGATTTTTATTCAACATTAAACAATCTCCTAGTAATACTTCGCTAGACTTCTTCAGGGTTAAACTGTGGAATATACTTTATTTCATGGCACAGACAGATAATTTCTATTGGGTTGGCTGGTAGTTTTGAGTTACATCTAACCGCAAGTATTTTACTTGTAAGCAATATCTTTACTGATATTTCGGCGAAAAATTGCTAGTCTCAATAATATAGGTAAAAAAATTAAAATACTTCTGCCCCAAGAAATAAAAAATTTAATCATAAAGTATTAAAAATCAGCAAAATTTCTGGTTTTGATAGCAACTTGAATATTACCAGGACTTACGCAAAAATAACGTAACTCCGTCATTACGTTGGCGTTAGCCTTCCCAAAGGGTACGATAGCGAAGTAATCTACCCTAACGCTGGGATTGCTTCCCTACACTCCGTTCCGGTCGCAATGACAATATTGGCGTTGCGTAAGTCTTAATTACTATAGTAATCCGGTTTGATTCGGTGAATTTATTTGTGTAGGTAGGGAACAGGAAACAGGAAACAGGGAACAGTTAAGAAGGGATAGATATGTACTGAATCGTGTTCCTTAATCAAATAGGAGTCCTATATGTCAAACCTATTAACTTAACTATCTATCTTTGGTTATAAGCTAATCTTTCTATAGAAGTGATTTATTGGAGTTTATTTTAATTAATACTTTCAGCATAAATATGATGCGATCGCATAATCAACAAAAAAGGGATGTTGATATCAATCCCCTTTCTCAAAACAAACTTAATTTTGTACCTATGTGATTAGAATAACCGAAAAATAAACGGGTAACGGAATGGTTCATCAGGCTGACTAAAACAGTGTAATAACGCCCAAATAGTTAGCCCCCAGTGTAGTAGAAACCCAAAAGCAACAATAGGGAAAAACAAAATACCACCTAAACCAAAGGTAAGCCAAGATAAAATTCCCAGTGGAACCCCGATTACAGTTGCCCAAAACCAAACATTGAAGTGAAAATTAATTGATTCTTTAGCATTGCTTTTAACAATTGGATCGTCAGAAAGTAAGTTAATTACAATGGGAACACCAATTGAAAACAATGTTGTACTAAAGAAAATTGCTCCGTGACACAGAGACAATAATAATTTACGTTTATCAGAATTATATGTAACTTGCATCTTTGTAGTTTCTCAAATTAATTTCTTGCTTCCATTTTAACGGTTATTTAATTGGTATAACATGGCAGTTAACCGTACTCAATCAGGTTTGCGGCTGATGTTTATTTTTAAAGTAATTCGTTAAAAGGCAATAGGGAAATTACCGTAATTCAAATGCCCCCGAAAATCAAAGCATCTAGGGAATATGCACCAGGACCTAAAACCGCGATCGCAATCAGCATAATACAATACATAAACGCCTTTTCCCAGCTGGGTGGTTCACCTTTTCCTAAAGCGCCTTGATATTGGTCTTCAGAAATTAAGTAGGGATCTTTAGCTACAAAAGGCTTACCTCCAGATATGTGTATGTATATCGCAAAAATCATCGAGCAGAGAATAGGCAAGGTTGCTAAGAGGGTAAGAAATCCAATAATCAGAAAAATTCCACCACCTAACATGGATGCAGCGGATAAAAAGCAAAGAAAGACAGGCACTTTTAAAGACTCGGCCCACTGTCGCAAATGCGTGATCTTGGGATAACCGTGGATGATAAATAACCCACCCACACTAACTCTTAGTAATAAAAGTGCTAGTCCTGGAAATCCATCAGGATACACATTATATAAAGCACTCAACAGGTGTGGGTTTAGCTGTGGGAAATTAAATACAGCTAGAAAAAAGGCGATCGCCACACCCAATGCAAATTGATAAATCATAGCTGTACACCACGGGTATTAAGGTCAATAACATATAAGGATTTGCCTGCTGTAATAAACAGGCGATCGCGTTGTTTACCGCCAAAAGTCAGATTAGCGCATGTTTCCGGTACTAAAATTTTCCCTAACTGAGTTCCGTCGGGGGCGTATATCTGCACGCTGTCTTGAGAACTAGTAAAGATGTTGCCATGTTCATCAACTCGAAAGCCATCGGGTAATCCTGGCTCAATGACTGCAAATACACGCCCATTCTTTGCCCATCGGTCATCAACGACTTCGTAAACACGAATATGATGAGGGCCGCCTGGAATCTTAAATGCAGCCGTATCTGAAACATATAACAGGCTTTCGTCTGGACTAAAAGCCAGTCCGTTAGGACGCACCATATCTGTGACTACAGGATCAATCTCACCACTAGTAGGGTCGAAGCGGTAGACGTAACTTCCGCTTTGTTCTTGTTCGCCGCCATAACCTTGATTTGGCTCAGTAATACCATAAGGCGGATCGGTAAACCAAATTGTGCTGTCACTTTTAACTACTAAATCATTGGGACTGTTAAGACGTTTACCTTGGTAGCGATCAACTAAAACCTGCCATTTACCATCATGTTCCCGTCGAATAATGGCACGTAAACCCGACGAACACGCCACCAGACGACCTTCTAAGTCACGATAATTACCACTTTGATAATCAGATGGATCGCGGAGGACGGTCACGTTGTCGGTGAGACTCCAGCGCAACAGGCGATTGCCATGAGCATCGCTCCATACTACGCTGTCATCTTCGTGAAAGTAAACAGGCCCTTCGCTGTGAACTGCACCGTTAGCAAGCTTTTTTAGGAAAGCATCTAAAGACACAATAGCACGTAGGCGATCATCATAAATTTCAATGGCTTCAGACATAGAAATCTCCTGTTATAGTGTTTCTCGTTTTAGTTAAGTGCATTTCGTTGAGATTAGGGACTAGTACCGCAAGGCGGAATTAAAAATTGAAAATTAATACAGCGTAAGCTTTTCATTGATTGGGAATGGGTGGTTTATTTTTGCCGTGACGTAATAGGGGCTATGTACCTCCTGTAATCAGGAACTTCTATATTTAACTTAGTGGTGATAATAAATAGCAGGTTCGAGTTAATAGAAAATTACTAATAAAGCTCAACTATAGGAATCCGGTTTTATTGGTAAAATTACTTGCATAGATGGGGAACTCTTAACAGGAAACAAGGCTCTTTGAGGTGTACCTAGCTTCGTAAAAATCAAATATGAGTCCTATAAATGTTTTACATTAAACTTCATTGTTGTTTTTTTAATTTACATTTACCTCAAACCGTAGATATAAATTACGCTGAGAGTTGAGTTTTCATTCATTTAAGCTTGTGATAAATCTTCAGTAATAGAATGCCCACATCAATTTTATTTAGCTAAAATTAATATATTAGGAATTTAACAAATTTTTCAAGATAGAGAATGCAGAATAATAGGAGCTTGAGAGGTATTTTGTAGGAATCCTGAATATATAAAAATGAACTTAAAATGATTTTTTCATACCTTGAGATAGAAAAAATATTAAACCATTAGGTAGAAGTGTTTTTTCTACAAAAGCTTTAATTTAAACAAAGATATCTATCTTTAGAGCTATTTAGTCTTTTCAAAAACTTACAAAATTAGCTCAAACTTATTGTCAAATTACTTTACATTAAGATGGCAGAGTGAGACTTTTTCACTCGTAATTAAGCTATGAAATTATGACGAGCATTACAGAACACTACGACATCATCATTATCGGTACAGGAGCAGGTGGAGGGACACTGGCTCATCGTCTTGCACCCACAGGTAAGAAGATTTTGGTGCTAGAAAGAGGCGACTTTTTGCCGAGAGAAAAAGATAACTGGAATCCAAAGGAAGTTTATCAAAAACATCGCTACCATACAGATGAGCAATGGTATGACAAGGAAGGTAAGGCCTTTCAACCCCAGACAGGTTATTGGGTTGGCGGCAATACTAAACTCTACGGTGCAGCATTAGTTCGATTACGGGAACGAGATTTTGAAAAGGTAATTCACAAGGGCGGAATTTCTCCAGAATGGCCTTTGAAGTATCAAGACTTTGAGCCGTACTACACCCAAGCAGAAAAGTTATATGACGTGCATGGTAAAGAAGGAGAAGACCCCACCGAACCACCCCGCAGTGAACCCTATCCTTATCCTCCAGTCAGTCATGAGCCAGATATGCAGTCCCTGGCCGATGGCATCCGCGAACTGGGTTATCATCCATTTTATCTACCACTAGGATTAAAGCTGAATGAAAGCGATCGCACCAAGAGTCCTTGTATTCGCTGCGATACTTTTGATGGATATCCTTGTTTGGTACAGGCAAAAGCTGATGCCGAAGTCAACGCCATTCGTCCTACCCGTGAAATGTATGCTAATTTTACCCTCAAGACTAATGCCAAAGTCTTGCAGTTGCATACTAGTGAGTCGGGACGAGAAGTTACAAACGTAGAAACTGAAATTGCCGGGGAAAAACATTGGTTTGCAGGCGATATTATAGTTGTTTCCTGTGGTTCTATCAATTCAGCTGCCTTATTGTTACGTTCTGCTAACGACAAGCATCCCAATGGATTAGCTAATAGTTCCGATCAAGTAGGGCGAAATTTCATGAAACAGCTGGAAACCGCGATTGTTTCCATGCATCTAAATGTCAATCACGCCAACTTTCAAAAAACGATCGCCGTTAATGATTTTTATTGGGGAGAGCCGGATTTTCCTTATCCGATGGGTATGGTGCAGAATACAGGCAATGTCTTAGCCGATATGATTCCCGCTGAAGCGCCGCCGTTGATGGCTCCGTTTGTAAAATTGATTCCTCATTTTGAGCGCCATTTGCTAGCCCAAAGGTCAGTTGGTTGGTGGTTGCAGACAGAAGACTTGCCAGACCCTAATAATCGGATTCGTGTGGTAGGTGATAAAATTCATGTTGACTATACACTAAATAATACCGAAGCCAGCGATCGCTTAATCCATCGTTGGACATCTGTACTTAAGTCAATCCCGCATTCTGCTAAACATGTCTTACCATTTAGCATTTATCCCCGCACTCATTTACCAGAACAAGCAGTAGCCCATCAATGCGGTAGTTGTCGATTTGGTACAGATCCCATAACCTCAGTCCTAGATATCAATTGCCGTACCCATGATGTCGATAATCTCTA
The DNA here is from genome assembly GCF_029953635.1 of Halotia branconii CENA392. Taxonomy (NCBI): domain Bacteria; kingdom Bacillati; phylum Cyanobacteriota; class Cyanophyceae; order Nostocales; family Nodulariaceae; genus Halotia; species Halotia branconii. Next base: position 6,390,550 of record NZ_CP124543.1, read on the forward strand.
TGTTGTAGATAGTAGTTTTTTCCCTTCAAATTCTGGCGCTAACCCGACACTCACAATTATGGCGAATGCTTTGCGCGTTGGTGATCACATAGCTGAAAGATTGAAATGAAAAAAGAGGGATCACAAGATTCATTAATTAATGTGATATTGCCTTTAGCACTCATACTAGGGCTAGCTCTACTTTTGAGTTTGAATATGGAAGGTGGAGGAGAAAGCGGGGTAACTACTCCTTTAGAGACATGGCTCAAAGTCATTGTTGGTTATTTAGCAGCAGGGACAGAAATTGCCGCAGCAGTTGTGATTGGTGCAGCAGTAATCAAAGGCATTACTGCTTATTTGCGATTGTTATTCTCTCGCGCCAAACAACATTTTGATGCCACAGAAGCAATTCGTTTACAATTAGGGCGAGTGCTGGCATTAGGATTGGAATTTACTGTCGCCAGCGATATTTTACGGACGGCAGTAGCACCTACTCGCCAAGATATTCTCAATTTGGGAGCGATCGTTCTACTACGAACCTTGTTGAATTATTTCTTAGAGCGCGAAATTCAGCAGGGAGAACAACGCCGTTTACAACAAAGATCAACTATTGAAAACGTAGGATAAGTCTAGTTATTTCTTTCTAGGTATAGACAGATGACACACGACAAAAAGCCTGATTTAAAAGCGCAAGATCAAACTTCCTTGGAAACATCCTCCAATGCTCATCTTACTGATTTAGAAGCGCAAGACCAAAATTTCCCTGAAACATCTTCTATTACTCATCCTATTGCCACCGGATTGGGAGCAGCAGGAGGTGGGATTGCAGGTGCTGCACTTGGTCGCTCAATGGGGGGTAAAATAGGTGCTGCGATCGGTGGAGTTGCAGGGGCAATAACTGGTGGAGTTGCAGGCAATCAGCTAGCAGAGTACGCTGAGGAATTTATTGAAGAACTTCAGCCGACAGCTGGATTAGGATTAGGAGCCGATCATAAACCCATAGAATTACCTCGTCATTATACTTGGGAAGAATTACAAGCACTATCAAAACCCCAAGGTGGAGAAATCCAAGCTACGACGAGGTAGTGCATTTACAGTTTGGCTTCCTCTTTAACCCTATAGTGTACACAAAAGTACTCTCCATAGGACTTACGCATTGACATAATGATAAAATATAGGACTTACGCACTTGTAACGAAAAACTAAGCCTTTGCGATTACTTCGTTACCTACCCTGCGGGAACGCTAAGAGCGAACGTAATGACGTAAAATCGTAACCCATGCGTAAGTTCTGGAATTAATACACCAGTAGCCACAATTGTTAGGACATTTATCTATTCCCTGTTCCCTGGGATGCAGTGAGTTTCAACACTTCGACAGGCTACTTCAACTGCGCTCAGTACAAGTCAGTGCCGCGCTGCCGAAGTGTTCTCTTTGAATCAGAACACGATGTCCTAAACGACATGTCTGTTGCTATATAATCTTTACCTACATTATTAATTATTACAATCAAAGCAGTCAACAAGTATAGCCTTTTATCTATGCAAGCAATTTAATATTTTTTTAATATTAAGACTTGTGAATGAGCAATATAGACATATAAAGCTGTACTCTATTACTAACCGCATTTTAATCTAGCAATTAATAAAACTTGCAATTTCATGTGTAAGTTCTTTCAAGCAAATTTTTGAACTGTTTTTGACCTCAGCCTTCTCCCTTGAGGATTCATATTTAGCAACTTACTTGAATGAAAGCGCTATAATCTGCTGCTTTGCAAATCATTAAAGTTCTTCTTCGTCTAATTGAAACAAGCAACACCAACAAAAATATGATCTTTTTCGAGCCAATAGTTAATTCGTTTACCTGGTTAAATTTTTCCTCCACAAGTTTGCAGCCTTATTTACTAGCAACAACTAACGAAGCTGAATATGCTCCTATTGTCCTGACTGGCGTACTACTAAGTTTAGTAGTCATTTATCTCGCTAGTAAAATTGGCGGTGAGTTATCTAGAATGATTGACTTGCCTCCTGTATTAGGGGAATTAGTTGGTGGTGTAATTGTAGGTGCTTCGGCTCTGCATTTAGTGGTGTTTCCCGACAGCGGAGCAGCCGGTAATGATTCCATAATCATGACTGTTTTGCAATTTATCAACAACCTTACTCCTGATGCAGTCACATCAATCTTTCAAACTCAGAGTGAAGTTGTTTCTATTCTTGCCGAACTTGGTGTAATCATTCTGTTATTTGAAATTGGTTTAGAATCAGACTTAAAAGAATTACAGAAAGTTGGTTATCAAGCGATAATTGTAGCCTGTGTAGGAGTGGCTGTTCCTTTTGGTGCTGGCACTGCGGGACTAATTTTATTGTTTCATGCACCAGTGATTCCGGCAATTTTTGCGGGTGCAGCGCTAACAGCTACCAGTATTGGGATTACCTCCAAAGTTTTGTCAGAAATTGGACAGTTAAAATCTCGTGAAGGTCAAATTATTGTAGGTGCAGCGGTCATTGATGACATTCTAGGTATCATCGTATTGGCAGTAGTGGCAAGTCTAGCCAAAACTGGTGAAGTTGATGTTTTCAATGTCATTTATCTGATTGTCAGCGCTACTGTATTTCTCATTGGCTCGATTTTATTGGGCAAATATTTCAATCAGAGTTTTGTGGCGATCGCTAATAAATTGCAAACACGAGGAAACTTAATTATCCCAGCATTTGTCTTTGCCTTTTTCATGGCTTTTTTGGGTAGTGCCATTCATTTAGAAGCTATTTTAGGCGCATTTGCGGCTGGTTTAGTTTTGGATGAAACGGATAAACGTAAAGAGCTAGATGAACAGGTAAAACCTATTGCTGATATTCTAGTACCAGTTTTCTTTGTAACCGTTGGCGCGAAAGTTGATTTAGGCGTTCTTAATCCTTTCGTTCCAGGAAATCGAGAAGGATTAATTATTGCTACCTTTTTAATTGTGGTCGCAATGATCGGTAAAGTTGTCACAGGCTGGTCGGTTTTTGGTCAAGCCGGAGTTAATCGGTTAGCGGTTGGTGTAGGGATGATTCCTCGTGGCGAAGTTGGGTTAGTGTTTGCAGGGATTGGGGCAGCGAGTGGCACTCTTGATAAACCCTTACAGGCTGCAATCATTATTATGGTGATTTTGACAACTTTTGTAGCGCCTCCTTTATTGCGGTTTGCATTTAAACAGTCACCAGAAACAAAAGAATCTTTAGAAGAAGCCAATTTAATGGGCTAGCTACTTTTATCTCATACAAGATAGGTAAAAGAGACGAATTTTATTTTCTCTTTTACCCTGAAACCTTATCCAATAGGCAATTTCCGTGTTAGAAGCATGTATATTCGCAACAATATTGTGCGGATTTTTTGGCATCATCTTTAAGAAAAATCTTGTGATGAAAATCATCTCGATGGATGTTATGAGTACGGGGGTTATCGCCTATTACGTGCTGGTTGCATCACGAGATGGATTTTTTACACCAATTGTTTCTAACGCCAAAAATGGCGCTTATGCTGATCCAGTTCCTCAGGCAGTAATATTGACGGCGATCGTGATCGGTTTTTCAATTCAGGCTTTAATGCTGGTAGGTGTGATGAAACTGGCACGGGATAATCCGACTTTGGAAAGCGACGAGATCGAGAAGAACAATACGCCATGAGTAACATTACAATTGCCTGGATTGCACTACCGTTTTTTTTAGGGTTTGTCATTTATCTACTGCCCAAACTTGACCGCTACCTCGCGCTGAGTGTAGCTTTGGTTTCGGCTGGATATGCTTCACAGTTATTTGTTACTCAGTCACCACTCACATTAAAATTACTTGATAATTTTGGTGTCACATTAGCAATTGACCAATTAAGCGGCTACTTTATCTTGACCAATGCGTTGGTAACAACTGCGGTCATCCTCTACTGTTGGCAAACTGATAAGACAGCTTTTTTTTATACGCAGACCATCATTTTGCATGGTAGCGTCAATGCTGCCTTTGTCTGTGCGGATTTTATTAGTTTATACGTGGCATTAGAGGTAATTAGTATTGCTGCGTTTCTCTTGATTGCCTATCCCCGAACTGACCGATCAATTTGGGTGGCTTTGCGCTACTTATTTGTCAGCAACGTGGCAATGCTTTTTTATCTAGTTGGCGCAGTACTGGTTTATCAAGCGGATCATTCTTTTAGTTTTGCAGGTTTGCGTGTAGCACCACCAGAAGCACTTGCTCTCATATTTCTAGGACTCTTAACAAAAGGTGGAATTTTTGTATCAGGATTATGGTTGCCGTTAACTCACTCGGAATCGGAAACGCCAGTGTCGGCTATGCTGTCGGGAGTTGTGGTTAAAGCTGCTGTCTATCCATTGGTGCGGTGTGCGTTGATGGTGAATGAGGTTGACCCGATAGTGAGAACCTTTGGAGTTGGGACGGCGCTATTAGGAGTGTTTTATGCCGTCTTTGAAAAAGATACCAAGCGGATGCTAGCGTTTCACACAGTTTCGCAGTTAGGCTTTATCCTAGCTGCGCCGTCCGTGGGTGGTTTTTATGCGCTGACACACGGATTAGTCAAATCCGCGCTCTTTTTGATCGCGGGAGTTTTGCCGAGTCGCAACTTCAAAGAACTGCAACATCAGGCGATCGCTACCCCGATCTGGATTGCTTTAGTTATAGCCAGTTTCTCGATCTCTGGCTTTCCCTTGTTGTCTGGCTTTGGAGCGAAAGTGTTGACAACGAAAAATTTACTGCCTTGGCAAGCGATCGCCATGAATGTTGCAGCCTTGGGAACAGCAATATCTTTTGCTAAGTTCATCTTTCTACCGCATGGAGGAACAGCAGATGTCCGGCCTGCTTTTTGGGCAGCGGTGAGCTTGTTGATTGGTGGATTGATTTTGGCTAATGTTGTGTATTACGATGCATACACCGTCGAGAACATCATCAAACCCCTGGCAACCATCGGTATTGGATGGTTAGCATACTTTTTGGTTTTTAAACACTCAGTATTCAAGTTACCGCGTGTCCTGGAGCGATTTGAACATCTAATCGGTGTGATGAGTCTGATTTTAATTTTGCTGTTCTGGAAGGGATTTGTATGGTTGGGCATCTAAATCTCATCTTGCGACTGGCTATTTGGTTTTTGCTCACTGCCGATTTCAGTGTGGCAAATATCATCATTGGTGTAAGTATTGCACTTTTATTGCCGGGTCGTCATAAAACCCCGGAAGCATTAAAAGATTGGCTACGTGTGTTGGGTGAAGTCATAGTAGCAATTCCCCAGGCGTATATCGAAGCGTTGGAAATCATCATCCGTCCGCATCACCGCGAAGAGATCACGATGGAACGAGTCAAACCACGACGCACACCAGGACTAATATTTCTGGATATATTTGTGATTACCTTTACGCCTAAGACCATCGTTTTGAAATACCACGAAGAAGGCTGGTACGAAGTCCACCGAGTGCGACCAAGGAAAAAGACATGATCTTGAATCTGGTATTGATGGCAATGATTTTGGTGCTACTTATTCCCATATATGAAGCATGGCAGGATGATGATATTTGGCAAAAAATGCTGGCATTTGCCAGTATTGCGACCAAAACATCAATCATGATCCTGGTTGTTGCTGTCTTGCGTGATGATTGGATGATCGGTGTTGTCGGGGTAATCATTTTGAGTGTGGGGAATGCTGGATTAATGTTGCTAGCTCATGTACTCAAACGTATGAATCAAGTATGATTAACTTTCTTAGTTATCTCTGCATAGGCGTAGGAATCGTCTTTTGGTTTTGGGGAACCTTTCCGTTGATGGGCGATCGCTCTGTGTTATTCAAGCTGCATAGTCTTTCAGTCGCAGATACCCTCGGATCAATGAGTATCATTGTCGGATTGCTCTTGAAGATACCCAGCGAATGGCCGTTGCTGATTCTCGCCCTCATCTCCTTAGCGATTTGGAATACAGTGCTGGGGTATGTGTTGGCTTACTGTTCTAGTAGCGACGAGGATAGCCATGAATGATAACTATATCTATTTCATTGTTGCCCTACTGCCTTTGGCTGCTTGTATGTTGGTATTTCAAGTCAATCCATACCATGCCCTAGTAATTCGCGGCATCCTAGGAGCGATCGCGGCATTGGTATATACCGTCTTAGGGGCGGCGGATGTGGCTTTGACCGAAGCATTGGTGGGTACTATGCTAGCAATTACGCTTTATGCAGTAGCTGTACGCTCATCTTTGGTTATGCGTCTTGGTGTACTTAAAGACGAGGTAATAGAAGAGCAATTAATGGATGACTTCCGCACAATTTTTGGCAAATACCATCTGCGTCTAGAACTAATAACTTACAAGGATACACATTCTTTACACCAAGCATTAATGGATAAAGAAGTTCATGCAACCTGTGTTCGCTCAAAAGACAATGAGCAAGAAGTATTTGAGGAAAGACAGCGACCATACCACACCAAAACCAGAATCCAACGTCTTTATGACATCATGCAAACTGAACTTGTGTCACCAGCAACAAACCTTATCATGGTTAGTAGCGTTATTAACACTCCTTCTACTTTGCTTCGCTAAAGTAGGGGGATTCTTGGTTCATCCAGCCGACTTATTTACACTTGTTTGCAAGTCTAAACAGAGGTCGTTCTGTTCCCAAGCGTAAAAAGTGAAAATCTTTGGTATAGCGTAGCGAAATTTTTGTAGTCGGGAGAGTGCCAATTTAAATGTTATGGTTTGGGAGTATTCACCCTGGCGTGTGACTTGACTTGCAATTATTTCTTTCTCACCACCACATCCTTGTGGATGTGGTGGAAGTTCCTTTGCAAAATTTAAGATAGAGCTTGGATATTAACCTAGATCAAAAAGCAGGATTTCTGTGCCAACATTGGTGCTAATTTCGAGTTGTTCTTCACCGCTGATTTGCACTCCATCACCTGCTCTAAGTTCTTCACCATTCAAGATTGCTATACCTTGAGCTATTTGTAACCAAGCATAGCGATGAGGTTTAACGTGATAATTGACAACATCACCATCATCTAAAACAGATGTGTATAAATCAACATCTTGGTGAATTGTCACAGCACCATCTCGCCCATCTTTAGCAGCAATTAAGCGTAGTTTGCCACGCTTTTCTGCTAAAGGAAAAGATTTTTGTTCATATCTTGGGGCTAATCCTTGTTTATCAGGTAGAATCCAGATTTGTAGTAGATGTAGTGGTTCAGTAGGAGAAGGATTAAATTCGCTATGAGCGATTCCAGTACCAGCACTCATAATCTGAGCATCACCAGGACGAATTACTGACCCTGTACCCAAACTATCTTTATGCTCTACTGCACCTTCTAAAACGTATGTGAGAATTTCCATATCACGATGACTGTGGGTAGGAAATCCAGCACCAGGAGCAATGTGGTCTTCGTTGATGACTCTTAGCGTCCGAAATCCCATGCGGTTCGGATCGTAAAAACTACCGAAGGAAAATGTATGATAGCTATCAAGCCAGCCGATTTGAGCATGACCGCGGGCATTTCTATCATGAATTAGGTGGTTAATTGTGTTTTGAGACATCATTTACCTCTTCTGGGATGAGTTTTTTAATTTTCAAAATTTAGACAGAATTACAGCAAATTTCATGTGGATGAGGTACATTACGCTCGTCTCTAATCCCTAGTCCCTAGCCCCTCTCTTCTTAAAAGACGTACTACACCCAATCGAGAAACGCTGTAATTACACAATCTTATATTTTTGTCTACTTAACTTGAAAATGCTTGGTGTCTTTGTGTCTTGGTGGTTGAAGATTTAAAATATACAAAAGTAAATATTGTTTTTAACGGCTACTTAAAAAGTATTTTTGAACTATTTAAATAGTAAAGGATATATATATAAATGAAAAGTACGCACTTAAAAGTGACGTACTTACCAAAAAGATACTATGAGCTTTGAGAAATGCAGATATTCTCAAACTTACTTATTTAACAGCAGCTGGCTGTTTATTTGTAGTAGCTGCTGCACCATTACCGGCATTGATTTCTAATACTTGTATATGAGCCTCTAAGAACCAAAGTCTTTTATCAATGGTGCGAGAAACTTCAGTATAAAGGTCAGCTGTATCAGCATCACCTAAATCATTAGTTTTGTCGATCGCTTCTCTGACATGTTTTGCATAAGCTGCATAGCGATCTGCTAAAGCTGTGACGTGATCCATGCCTGCTAAAATATCTAGAGGATATTCTGGCAATATAGAATTAGCAGCCGCCAAGCGAGCAGTCCCAAAAGCGTATCCACCCAAAGCGGTGACGCGTTCGGCAACCATATCGACATACTCTTCTAATTCACCAGCCATTTCATCAAATAATTCATGCAACTGAAAGAAATCAGTGCCTTTGACGTTCCAGTGTGCTTGCTTTGTCTGGGTTTTGAGATCTAAAGTTGCTGCTAGAGACTGATTAAGAATTGTGACGATTTTTGACCGTGCTGCTGCTGGAAGATCAATGCGGGTGGGATATAGACGTGATAAGTCTTGATTGTCGCTCATACTTCTACCTAAATTTCAATCAATACTGTTAAGTCTACAGATAGTGGCATAATGTCCGAAACTCTCTACCGACAGATGGAATCCAGGGGTTTATGAATTATGTCTGGCTAATTATTCCAAAATCTGGCATTAGCTTTTTTAGATACGGTGGTTGTCTATGGTGTTATATGTACCACCAAACAAGCGATCGCGGATCATGTCACTTTGCAAGAAATCATGGGGAAAACCCAATTCAATTTGACTTACTTCGTCTAAGCGTTGCAGATGTTCTGGCGATAAAGTCACATCCAGACAAGCTAAATTATCTTGAAACTGAGTCAACTTGCGTGCGCCAATAATGGGAATAATCACGCCGCTTTGAGCGCGTAGCCAAGCTAGCGCTACTTGGGGGGCTGTGCAGCCAATTTCGGCGGCCACTTGACCGACTACATCTGCGATCGCTAAACTTTTTTCGGAAATACTACCGGCTGCGGCGTTTGCTAATCGCCCTTGTTCACTGCTTTCAATCAGAGGTTTATTGTATTTACCTGTCAGCACGCCACCACCCAAAGGCGACCACGGTGTTACTGCCAAATCAAAGGCTTTAGCCATTGGCATTAAATCTCTTTCTGGAGTTCGCTGAATCAAATTATATTCAATTTGTAAAGCGACAAACTGAGTCCAGCCTTGATATTGAGCAATAGTATTGGCTTGGGCAACAATCCAAGCTGGGGCATCAGAAATACCGATATAAAGTACTTTACCTTGGCGTACCACATCATCAAGCGATCGCATAACTTCTTCTATAGGAGTTGTGAAGTCCCAAGCGTGTAACCAAAATAAGTCAATATAATCGGTATTCAATCGCTTGAGACTGCCTTCTAATGACTGCATCAAGTTTTTGCGATGATTGCCGCTACCGTTGGGGTCGCCTTGATTTTCGTTCATTTGCGAGGGAAAAGAATACTTCGTTGCCACTACAAAGCGTTCTCTGTCTTTAGCAATCAACTCACCAACAATCTTTTCACTACTACCATCGGTATAACCATTAGCGGTATCAATAAAATTGCCCCCTGCTGCTACGAAAGTATCAAAAATTTTCTGACTTTCGTCTTTAGAAGCACCCCAACCCCAGTCCTCACCAAAGGTCATGGTTCCTAAGCAGAGTTCAGAAACTCGTAATCCACTTTTTCCCAGGAGTTTGTATTTCATGAAACTTGCTCACTAGTTAAAAATATTTAGATTTTGACTTGTTCTCTGTAGACTTTGGGTGTAATACTTGTGAGTTTGTGAAAAAAATTTATTTTGAGCAAAATCAACACTGAAGATTTTCTCGGTTGACATCGTTCTCACCCAATAATTTGGTTTTAAGTGTAACGCTATACTGAACTTATCAAACACCCTCAAATATTATCTTAAATCACTCACTTTTTCGATGAATTACTACGTTATCTATGATGGGAATTGTAATCTCTGCGTTACTTTGGTACAAATTCTAGAAACCTTAGATCAAGGCAAGCTGTTTCGCTATGCCTCCATGCAAGATGAGCAAGCACTTTCCCAATGGCAAATTACACCCCAAGATTGCGAACAGGGAATGATTTTAATTGATAGCAATCTGCCACAAAGACGTTGGCAAGGTAGTGCAGCAGCTGAAGAAATTGGGCGATTATTACCATTGGGAAGTATATTTGTAGATGCTTATCGGACATTACCGGGAATGAAGTGGGCAGGCGATCGCTTTTACGAACAAATCCGCGACAATCGCTATACTCTCTTTGGCAAGCGTTCTAGTACCTATCAATCGGCTTACTGTGCCGATGGTAGCTGTCAAACTAGCAATGAGTGATGGTTTAGCAACTGTACCCACCAATGGTTGTTAGTTATTGTCAATTAACAGTATTTTAAACGATACCATCTGTTAAAAACTAAACTTTTAGATACGTAGTTTCTGGTACGGCTACTAACAAAAATGTGATTTTAAACCTGAACAATATATAGTACATAAGTTCTATTATTTGGGTGATAATCCTCACTTATGTGTAATTTCTACCATTTGTGATGTAAACGCTTAAAATATTGTTAACCTCTAAGGTTAACAATATTGGTAGAACCTTTGGTATAATGGATATTGTGTTTAAAAGCAAAAAACTTGAAAAAGAGTTTAATGACCAGAGAGTTCTAGAGAAAAATCAAGGTGCAGATAGAGCAAAACGCATTCGACGGAGGCTTGATGATTTACGTGCTGCCAACGTACTTGAGGATATGCGAAATATTCCAGGACGTTGCCACGAATTGCTTTATGACCGCGCAGGTCAGTTATCTCTGGATTTAGATCATCCATATCGGCTGATATTTGAGCCGACAGATACACCGATTCCGACCAAACCAGATGGTGGCATTGACTGGAGTAAAATAACTGCCGTTAGAATACTAGGCGTGGAGGATACCCATGATTAATGAGATCCAAAATCAATACACGCCAGATTACGTTTCTCCTCCTGGGGAGACTCTTCTTGAAGTCCTAGAAGAGTGGGGGATGTCCCAGGCAGATCTGGCAGAACGCACTGGGAGACCAAAAAAAACAATTAACGAAATCATCAATGGTAAAGCAGCACTTACTCCAGAAACGGCATTACAACTAGAGAGGGTATTAAATATACCTGCTAGTTTTTGGAATAACCGCGAACGTCAATATCGAGAAGCTTTAGCGCGACAGGATGAACAAGAGCGCTTGAAAAAGCAAGTAGCTTGGCTTGATCAGATTCCTGTAAAAGCAATGATTAAGTCCGAATGGATTCAGTACTATCAAGATAAAGTTGAGCAACTTCGGGAAGTGCTAAATTTTTTTGCTGTCGCCTCCCCTGAACAATGGGAGGCAATATGGTGTAAGACTAATGTATACTTTCGTAAGTCTCAGACGTTCCCAAGTGATCCTGGTGCTGTTGCTAGTTGGCTACGTCGTGGAGAGATTGAAGCAGCTGAAATTGCTTGTGCTAGTTATGATGCTAACAAATTTAGAGAAGTACTGCAAAAAATCCGCACTTTGACCGTAGAGCCACCAGATATTTTCCAACCAGAAGTAGTGCGGTTATGTGCTAAAGCTGGTGTAGCTGTGGTTTTTGTACCTCAAATTCCTAAGGCAAGAACTAGTGGAGCAACTCATTGGTTGAAGCCTGATAAAGCCCTGATTCAACTCAGTTTACGCTACAAAACAAATGACCATTTATGGTTTGCCTTCTTCCACGAAGCTGGTCACATTTTGCTACATGGTAAGCGTGATTTATTTTTAGAGGGTACAGATGTTGCATCTGTTGAAGATCAACAAAAGGAACAAGAAGCAAACAGGTTTGCGGCTGATATACTTATTCCGCCTGCAAAGCTGAAGCAGTTCCTGGCATCAGTTCCAAAATTGAGTAAAGCAAATATTACGCATTTTGGTTGTGAAATCGGTATTGCACCAGGAATTATAGTTGGTAGACTTCAGCATGATGAAATTTTACCACCCAGTTACTGCAATGACCTCAAACAAAAGCTTGAGTGGTGTTTAGAAGAACAAGAAAATTGATAATTCCTTAGTCGCTCGGTTTATTAAACACTTCTAAAATCTGGCGACAAACTTGTTTGAGCTTTTCCCCTATTTGGGCAGAAGGCATAGATTCTCCTACAAAACTCCAGTTCTCTACCGTAGAAAGTCGCCAAGCCTCACCACGATGGTCAAAGCCAGCTACTTCTATCCCAATCGCCCGCCGTGAGTTATTTATGGGATCTTGATAAAAACGAATTTGAATCAAGATACTGCGACTGCGCCAAGATTTGCTAATACCGGGAAAGTGAAACCCAATGTCTATCGAATCTGGATCGACCAATTCTCTGGTTTCTGGGTCATTCTTCCAAGGTTTTAAATCCGATTTGGCATCGGGGAACTCGAATTTGAATAAATTAACCACCGTAGCAATCTTGCTGGCGAGTTCAAGGTTGGTTGCCTGTTCAGCTGCGTTCACGAAAAAACACTCCTATGATTGTGTCGGCTAACTTTTGGATGTGACGACAGAAAAACCGCCAGAAGGCTTATCATTTTGGTGTTTCAGCTTATCAATACCTTTAGGTTTTTGCAACTATAAATCACACTTTCCTGATAATTACCCTTGCCGAAAACTGCTAATTAAAAGCTATTGTATTAGAAAATGCATATTCAGTAATTATACTTAAATAAATTAAAATTAAGCTTACTTATCGAAAATATTAGATGATATTCATAGTTTTTCAGCAAATTAACTAGCCAATAGAAACGATAAATTATGCTACTAATCTAAAATCAATCCACCATTGACTAGAGTGCAGTTAATTTTTAATTAGTTGTTACTAAAGCTTATAGCAGCTAACGTGGCTAGGTTACTATTTAAACAGTTAGCTAAAATTGCTACAGTGAAACTGTCATTGAATTTCGATTGAGATATTTTCTCCATCGCTGTAAGTTTCCGTAAAGTTTTACCAATTAGTTGCTATTAAATTTGAGTGACAACCATGCCACATCGCCATTATCCTCCCGCCTATTTACGTTATGTCAAAGCTAGGTTATGGAATTTAGGCAAACCTAGTTTTTGGGGAACAGCAATTTTTTTATCCGTGGTTGGCCTAGTAATTCGAGAATACTGGTCAAATCCAGATGCATTCACTTACAAGCAAAAAAACCAAGTTACCTCCATACAACCTCAAGATTCCTCCCTGACGGCAGAAGACAAAGCTATTGCAGCAGACATTGATAATTCACCAACTCTGTATAATGACTTAAAGGATATAAACCTACCAGCAATTACAAGTACTTCTCAAGACAACTCTCAAGCTAAAAACAGCAAAAGCTTGTCACAGGATGTAATTGGCAAGCAACAATCTTCTAACAGTGTAAAATCAAGTTCTGGGTTAGGAACAGTTAGTAACGCGTCTATACCTAAAGAGCAAAATCCTTTTGTATCAAAGGCAGAAAATTTATTGCGGTTTGGAACACCTGAAAATAATAGCCAGTTTGCAGGTGTTAAATCTTTAAACACATCATCCGAACTAACAGGTGCAGCAGAAACTTCTTCTCGGATAGGGATTGGATTGGTTACTCCGACTGATAAGAGTGAAAATAGTAATAGCTTAATCAGCCCTCTGCAAACACCACTGAACCAATCTTCCAATCAGTCGCCATCAAGTTTTAATGGTATAAATTCAACTCCATCCAGGCTAAATGGTGGAACTGGTTATATTCAACCAACTGTACCAAACGCAAGGTCAAGTTCTGACAATAACTTAAATAATGGTCAGGTATTGCCCAGTCAAACTTTTTCACCTACTACAAAACTAAATACTGGAATCGGTTACATTCAACCAAGTTTACCCAGTCCTTACAATAACTTAAATAATGGTCAGGTATTGCCTAGTCAAACTTTTTCACCTACTACAAAACTAAATACCGGAACTAGCTATATTCAGCCCAATGTACCGAACTCAACATCAAATCCCTACAACAACTTAAACAGCAATCAGACATTACCTAATCAAGTTCAACCAGTTTCAGGGATACCACCTGTCAACTCTGTTACATCTACTAACATTACACCCTATTCTATCCAGACTCCTAATCCTAATTTTGTCACACCTCAAACCCCAATAGCGCCCAGCAATTCTGAAAATTTTATCTGGAAACAACCTACTCAATTACCACAGTCTAATCTCTCTGTTCCCCGCCAAATTCCAGGACAGTATACGGGTGGAGTTCAGAATAATGGTTACTCATATCCATGAAGGTGATCTTTTTGAGATATGTGGCGATCGCTCTTTAGAAATCATTTTATGATTAAATGACTCTGAGGCGATCGCATTTAAATTAACTGACTGAAAAATTATTTGGCTGAATAGGACGTAACTTTAATAAAGTGGTCAAGCACTCTACTGGTTGAGGATTACTATAGGACTCCTATTTGATTTTTGAACACGATTCAGTACATATCTATCCCTTCTTAACTGTTCCCTGTTTCCTGTTTCCTGTTCCCTACCTACACAAATAAATTCACCGAATCAAACCGGATTACTATATATAATAATTATCAACTCGAAGACTTGTATGGCTAACAAGGCACTTTTTGATCTCGTGGCTAGCCTTAATGATTAAGAATTTATGAGAATTTCTTGAATTTGTTCTTTAGCTAAAGCTAATGCTTGATAAGCAGTATTTAACTTTGCTTTATCTGTAGAAGTATGAGCAAAACGTTTTAAATAAGCTTCAAGATACTTACTACGCAAGTAAGGATCATCATCTGGATTTTGAAGAAAAGGAAGATCAGAATCAACCATAAAACGAATAGCCAGCAATGGAATAGGACTACGTAAGGGGCGAAAATTTGGGTTGTGCAGACCTGAACTTTGAGTATTTCGATGAAATTCCCCTAGCATTAATCCTGATTCAACAAACAACGGCTTAAGTTTTTGCTGAATCCTATCTATTAATTGAAAATTTTCATTTATGTGAACATCAGGGAAAATAAGTAAGAAGGCTCTATAGATATCAAATTCTTTGTCTTTTGTATCCCCTTGAAGGAATATATCTCGGTAGCATTTCACAATCTCTTCTAATTGCTGAAAAGTTAAATTATTTCCACGAATAACCGCCATTTGAATACTATTTGATTTGAGAGCATAAGGTACAAAAGGACAAACCGGGCCTGGTCTTCCTAAATTAGGATGATGTCTTGCTAAAAAACTTTTAACCCACTCCATAACTTCAATTAAATAGGGAAGATCTTGCTGGGTTTGCTCAATTTCTGTAACTGTGTATAGTTGCATATACTCAAGATAAATACATTAAATTGTGTAATGTTCAATTGAGAATTATTGTTATCTGTATAATCGCCATTCAATTAATAATTATCAAAGTAATAAAAAGCTTGGTTATAAACTTTTATCTTTACTTTGGTAAAAATCAACAAAGAATAAAATACACTATTCTAGTTAAACTATTGCTTCTACGTTTTGCTGATGCTACAAAATTAAAGTCAAGCTTTCATCAGAAACTAAACAGTTCTCAAAAGTTAATCCAGTCATTGGACATATTCTATGAAACCGTTTAATTTCTTAGTTAGGAAAAATAAAGAGAATGATCTAGTTGATTGGTTGCAACTATTCTGGTTTTTATTACGATACAGAGTCATCATTTTTCCGAAGTAAGGTTTTAGCCCTACCGTTTATTTTTAACTTTTTTTAATGAAAAAAATATAAAGTTTATGTATAAATACTTAGAGATATTATAAAGTTTTAATAGAGATCCACTATCATTTTTATCGTATGCTGCGATCGCCCACGACTAAACACTAGGAAAATAATTTAAAAGCTCATTTAGCGAACCACTTACTTTGAGATCATCGGATAAGGTCTTAACTGATACGTGAGTTTCAATAAAGAAAGTAATTACCACTAATTATATTAGGATGAGTGATGTTAATAGCATCACAAATACTACAGACATTAGCTGTATATTGCGATCACAAGATCATACAATCTATTAAAATATCGCTCTTATGATTACGATAGGCGATCGCTGTAGATAATAGGTCATTCACTCGGCAAACATTTCAGCCAAGGTATCAAGAACTGCTTTTTGCTCATAGTCACTAATTTGACCAAGCTGTTTAATTAATCGAGCTTTATCCACTGTGCGAATTTGATCAAGGACAATCTGTCCATCTTTGCCTTGAAACTGACAAGCTATGCGTGTGGGGTAAACTTGCCCCTTTGTAGTCATTGGAGCAACAATTACAGTAGCGATATAGCGGTTCATCTCGTCTGGCGAAATCACTACACAGGGACGCGTTTTTTGAATTTCACTACCAATAGTAGGATCAAGATTAACCAGGAAAACATCAAAACGCTTAACTACCATTCCCATTCAAGCTGATCCCAGTCTGTTGAGCTTACATCATCTAGCAGAACATCATCATGTTGTTCTGCCATTGCTGCAAAAGCTTCTTCCCACCCAACCCGTAATTTCGGCGCAGCACGAACAATTAGGTGATTACCATGAACCTCAATTTCTACCTCTGTGTGAATACCGCTTTGTTCTAAAAGAGGTTTAGGAATACGAACACCCTGAGAATTACCGATTTTAACAATTCGGGTTTTAATAACTGCGCCCATGTTTAAATCATTTTAGAAAAGAAACTAGTAATTACATTGTGAATACGAATAGAGCAATAGTCAAGTGCAGCAAGAACACAGGCGATCGCTTTAGGATCTATGCTTAAAATGCGATCGCTATCAGAACTACCACTTATGCTGTTACCATTGACCGTACTGAATAATGAATCATAATTAACCTCGGTAGCTTTTAGCTATCAGCCATCAGCCACAAGCCATAAGCTGAGATGATGAATACTGAAGGCTTTTGAATCAACTCAACTAATTGACTATGAATTTACAACAAGTCAAAGGTTCTCCAAAATTTTCGCCAGCTATCCGCATCGGAGTACTGGGTTTCGGCGGACTAGGGCAAGCAGCCGCCAGAGTACTATCTCCTAAACGGGAAATGATTTTAGTCGCAGCGGCAGATCAAAAAGGCTACGCTTACGCTGCTGAAGGATTAAATACTCAAGAATGCATTGCAGCTTACCAGTCTCAAGGTTCAGTGGGTTATTTAGAACCAGTTGGTACATTAACAAATGATAGTATTCAAGATTTAATCGCCAGCACTCATCCTGTAGATGGGTACTTTTTGGCTTTACCTAATCTGCCAAATGACTTTATTCCTTCTGTTGCCAAAGAATTTATCAAAGCTGGTTGGCGTGGAGTATTAGTAGATGCAATTAAGCGCACTAGTGCCGTAGAACAGCTATTAGCAATGAAAGAAGAATTGCAAGCAGCTGGAATTACCTACATGACAGGATGTGGGGCTACACCAGGACTTCTAACCGCCGCCGCAGCTTTAGCCGCCCAAAGCTACGCTGAAATTCACAAAGTAGAAATTACCTTTGGGGTAGGAATAGCTAACTGGGAAGCTTACCGTGCCACTGTTCGAGAAGATATTGGTCATATTCCTGGTTACACAGTGGAAACTGCTAAAGCGATGACTGACGCAGAAGTAGAAGCTTTACTAGATAAAACCAATGGCGTGTTGACCTTAGAAAATATGGAACACGCCGATGATATAATGTTAGAATTTGCCGGAATTTGCGATCGCGATCGCGTTACTGTTGGTGGTGTAGTCGATACTCGTAACCCCAAAAAGCCCCTCAGCACCAACGTTAAGGTAACAGGACGCACCTTTGAAGGCAAAATTTCCACTCATACCTTTACTCTAGGTGATGAAACCAGTATGGCCGCGAATGTTTGTGGTCCTGCCTTTGGTTATCTGAAAGCTGGTCAACAATTGCATCAGCGCGGCATCTATGGCATATTCACAGCAGCCGAAATCATGCCTCAGTTTGTGAAATAAAAGGGGCTAGGGGCTAGGGGCTAGGGATTAGTAACAAGTTGACTACCAACTAACTACTTAATAAATCCCTAATATCTAGTCCCTAGTTTGGTTTTGAGAGATTTTTGTAGTCCTCGTAGCATCCTGCCGATTTCATCTGTCTGACTCAAAGTAAATATCAATTTTTCTTTGTCTATATATGCCCGTCTTTGGGCTAACATAACTTGGGTTTCCAACTCTGCCAATGAACCCAATGTTATTGATAAGTATCGCACAAACTCCTTAGTTGATTCTCTAGCGTGTCCCTCTGCTATATTCGACGGTATTGACACCGCCGCTCTTTGCATTTGACTAGATAGTTGATAGACCTCATGCTTTGGAAAATTCTCAGTTATACAATAAATTTGTTCAACTAAATCCATACTAAACTGCCAAACTTTTAAGTCTCTATAACTATTAATACTCATTGAAAAACCTCTAATCTAGCCCCTAATGCCTAGCCTCTAATCCCTAGCCCCTAGCCCCTCTTCATCCCTAATCTCTTCTTCCAATAGCAAGGAGGGTGTTTGCATCACAAATGGCAGTTCTGCACCTGTAAGACCTCGCTGAATGCGTTCTGAAGTCTCAGGAAAAACCACAAATAAAGGATATATAGTATTAGCCCCTTCACTTAAAATATGACTGTGGCGGGGAGGCATTAGCCACTCATAATCTTGATCTAATAAAACTTGTGTTTGTCGCCAACGTCCTAACAAGTCAGAAAAGTCTTCGTGGTGACGATGAATAAAGACTAAAATTTCCGCACCAGTTTTAATTTTCCATTCTGGATCACACATTAAAATTGCCACATCACAGAGTAAGCAAGTCGCCTGTTGGGCTGTTGTCTCAGTTTGACGGTGACGGACAATTGGCAAAGGAATAGTGATTACGCTGTCATCTGGACGACGTAAACTAGGAATCATTTCCAAGTATGGACGGTATTGTTTTAATAATGCGATCGCAGCTAGATGATTACTATATTCTGCCAAGCTAGCTTCATAATAAGATTTTTGTACAGGCATGGTTTTATAAATATTAAATTTAAAGGATGAATTATCATATTTTGCTATTTTCATCCTTTATTTGCTCATTTCCTAGCCCAACTTTTCAAATACCTTAAACAAAGGCAGATACATGGCTAAAATAATCGTCCCAACCATGCCCCCTAAAACTACGATCATTATTGGTTCTAAAATACTAGTTAATGCTTTGACTGCTTGCTCAACTTCATCTTCATAAAAGTCAGCAATTTTCATCAACATTGCATCTATTTCTCCCGTTTCTTCGCCAATACTAATCATCTGAATTGCCATAGCAGGGAAAACTTGATCTTTTTGCAAGGCAATACTAATCATGCCTCCTTGTTGAATTTCTAGACGTGCTGCATCTATGGCATTTGCAACTACTTGATTTCCTGAAGTATCTCGCACAATTTCCAAAGAAGTCAAAATTGGTACACCTGAACGAGCTAAAGCTCCAAAAGTGCGACTAAAGCGAGCAACAGAAGATTTTTGAATCAAGTCACCAAACAAAGGCAATTTTAAAGAAAGACGGTCAACTGTTTCCTTTCCAACACGGGTTTTGTAGTACTGCTTAAAAGCAATATTTGCACCTACTAAAAAACCTACAATCCCTAAAGACCACCAACTTCTTAAAATGGTACTACAAGTCATCAAAAATTCAGTCAGAGCAGGTAATTCTGTTCCTAAATCTTTGAAAATACCAGCAAAAATAGGAATTAAAAAAACCGTCATCCCTACAAAGATAGCGGTAGCTAAAAAACCTACGACTGTTGGATAAGCTAGGGCTGATTTAATTTGATTTTGTAATCGAGCAACATCTTCTAATAACTTAGCGAGGCGATTTAGCACTTCATCAAGTACACCACCAACCTCACCAGCTTGAATCATGCTGACATATAATCCATCAAAACATTCAGGATGTTTACGCATAGAGTCAGAAAGGTTAACTCCGCTTTGAACATCGTTGCTAATATCAACTAAAGCTTGTTTTAGTTTAGAATTAGTACACTGATCAGCCAGTACACCCAGACTTCTGACAATTGCCACTCCTGCATTCACCAAAGTAGCAAGTTGACGAGAGAAAACCGCTTTTTCCTTAATAGAAACTTTGACGAAAGAATTTTGGATTTTTTGCAAGTCAAAACTTGCTTGAAAGCCCAAAGATTGTTTGAGATCTTGTACTACAAAACCCTGGTCTCTAAGATTAGTTCGGGCTTGTGCCAAAGATGGGGCAACAATTTTTTCTTTTCTAGATTTTCCTTGTGGGTCTCGAATACGAGCAACGTAAGTTGGCATAGATTTAAAAATTCAAAATATTCAAAAGTCTTGACTCAAGTCCTTAAAAAACAGGACTTACGCACAGGTAACGGAAAATAGAACCGCAAAGGACGCAATGCCTCCTCCTAACAACTTTTCGCTGCGTATGTGCGGTTGTGCGGTTCAAAAGTCTTTTATTCAACCACAGAGGCATAGAACAATAACAGAACAATTCATTTAATGTGCTTTAGCTGCCCCTACACCGGGTTTTGCACCTGCTTGTGGTGCGGCAGTACCAATCAGACGTTGAATTTCATCTGGTTTGGAAGTTTTAGACATTGCCGCTTCAAAAGAGATAGTTCCGGCTTTGTACAAATCAGCCAAAACTTTTTCTAAAGTCTGCATTCCCAATTTGCCACCAGTTTGAATTGCTGAGTAGATTTGAGATGTTTTACCTTCTCGAATCAAGTTAGAAACAGCGGGAGTTACAATCAGAATTTCTTGAGCCATTACCCGACCATACTCACCTGGTTTCGGGTTTTTCTTGGATACCAAAGTTTGGCTAAATACCGCCACTAATGAGTTAGACAACTGCACCCGCACTTGGGTTTGTCTTTCATGAGGGAAAACATCAATAATCCGGTCAACGGTTTGTGCAGCAGAACTGGTATGCAGTGTACCAAATACCAAGTGTCCTGTTTCCGCCGCCGAAATCGCCAAAGAAATTGTTTCCAAATCCCGCATTTCTCCCACTAGAATAATGTCTGGATCTTCCCGTAGAGCTGCTTTTAAGGCATTAGCAAAACTTTTAGTATCTTCACCCAACTGTCGCTGGTGGACTAAACTTTTGATGGGTTCATAAACAAATTCAATTGGGTCTTCTACTGTTAAGATATGCTCAGCTTTGGTGCGGTTAATCAAGTCAATCATGGCCGCTAGGGTAGTAGTTTTACCAGAACCAGTAGGCCCTGTCACTAGAATCAGTCCTCTGGGTTTATCTGACATTTCCCGCACTACATCTGGCAGACCTAATTTTTCAAAGTTAGGAATTTTAGAACTTAACGCCCGTAAACAAGCAGCATAAGCACCACGTTCTTTATAGACGTTGACCCGGAAACGAGCTAAACCTTTAACACCATAAGAACAATCCAACTCCCAAGTCTGCTCTAGGGTTTTACGCTGGGTATTGTTAAGCATACTAAAAATTAGTCTTTGGCACTGGTCAGCACTCAATACTTGGTCGCCTATGGGAGTGAGTTTGCCACTGATACGGAAGTAGGGAGGCAAACCTGCGGATAAATGTAAATCCGAGCCACCCATTTCAATCATCTGCTCCATCAAGTCTTCAATCATCATTTCCATAGTTCTATTTCCTTTGTTATTTGTCAGTTGTCAGTTGTCAGTTGTTTTCCCACTAACCACTGACAACTGACCAATTTTTATTGACTAATCTTGAAACCGAGATGTCATGCAATAAGGACAATCCAGCCATTCTGGTTGTAGTGTGGCATCACAAGTTCGGCAGGTTAGACCACTCTTGCGTTTGGCTTTTAGCTCGGCTTCTAAACCTGTGTCGGTAAACGTCACCCGTTCCACTTCTTCAAGGGTGGTAGCACCTTGACGTACTAAGTCCAGACTGTAGGCCAACAAGGTTTTCATGCCTTCTTCCACAGCTACTTCTTTAATGCGTTCTGTTGGTGCTTCTTGGTTGATTAAAGTTTGCAGGTTTTCAGTGACGCGCATGACTTCATAAACACCACAGCGACCTTTGTAACCAACGCCGTTACATGTTGGACATACCTGATTTTTGGCTTTAGCTTCCGCAATGCTTTCTAATGTCAGGCTGTTAGCTTTGTAGAAGGTTACTCCCACATCTTGAGAAGCAGATAGACCATAGCGAGCTAGTTCTTCCACCGTGGGGGTATAGGGAACACGGCAATCGGAACATACACGCCGCACTAGCCGCTGTGCTAAAACCCCAATCAGGGAACTGGAAACCATGAACGGTTCAATGCCCATTTCTCCTAGACGAGCGATCGCTCCTGGGGCATCATTAGTATGTAAGGTAGTTAATACTAAGTGACCAGTTAAAGCAGCCTCAATTGCTGTTTTTGCTGTTTCTTTGTCTCGCGTTTCACCTACAAGCAGCACATCCGGATCTTGTCGCAAAAATGCCCGCAACGCCGTCGCAAAATCCAGTCCTTTTTCCCGAATCACCTGTACTTGAGTAATCCCTGGCAAGCTATACTCAATCGGGTCTTCTACAGTACTAATATTAATTCCAGGATCATTCTTTTCAGAGAGCGCTGAATACAGTGAGGTTGTTTTCCCTGAACCAGTCGGTCCAGTTACCAAAATCAAACCGAAAGGTTTAGCTACCATATCCTGGACAATTTGTAAAGTCTCTGGATCGGTAATTAACTTATTCAATCCCAATTGAGTGGAGGAGTTATCCAAAATCCGCAGTACTACTTTTTCCCCGTAGCGACTGGGCAAAGTATTCACCCGGAAATCCACTTTACGTCCCTCAAACATCCGCCGAATACGTCCGTCTTGAGGTAAACGCCGTTCGGCAATGTCTAGGTTAGCAATGATTTTAAATCGAGCTGTCACTGCTGGGATGATTTTTTTCGGCAGGGGATCGAAAGCTTCACGCAATACCCCATCCTTGCGAAAGCGAATGCGTAAGTTTTCTTCTTGCGGTTCGATATGAATATCAGAAACCTTCTCATGCAAAGCTTTAGCCAGGATTCTGTTGACGAGGTTGATGACTGGGGCATCTTCTGCACCCTTCATTGCTGAACCAAGGTCAGCTTCCATTTCCTCAGGTGCGTCTTGGATATCAAGACTGCCGAGGTTTTCTAAGTCCTGATTAATATCTGTAAACTTTTCTTGTTCCAGATGTTTTTGCCGCACAGCCAACTCATCTAAATATTGATTGATCAGCTGTTGATAATCTTCTTGCGTAATCACCATGCGCTGCAATGCCAAGTTTTGGGGGCGCAAGATGCGGTTCAAATCATCCGAAGCTTCTAGATTATCCGGGTCGACCATTGCCACCAAAACGTATGGTGGGTTTTGGTCTTCATTTTTTGATAGTGGCACTAAGCGATGACGACGACAAATATCTACCGGGATCAGGGTTTCAATCAGGCTCCCCACCATCGTATTGCCAACGTCATTGACTTCCGGATCGAGAAATTCAACGCCGTATAGTATTTTAAGTTCAAATAGCTGCTGTTTCTTGTACTGCCTGAGGAACTCAGGTGATAGCTGCTGTCCGGTGAGCGACTCCAACACTTCCGTCAGGGGTCTGCCAGACTTGCGACTTTCAATCAGCGCCTGTCTCATTTGGTCGGTATTGACAAAACCAGACTGTACTAATTTGTTGCCGAAGGGCGAAAACTCTGTTCTTGTAGTTAGAGCGGTACTGCGCCGTTGTGGTGACGAGTAAGTCATAAATGAGCAATAATATGGGGAAAACCTCTGGTTAAAGTATTCCCAGGCTGAAGCACAAAATTTGCATTTACACTAGTAATTCATAGAAAGTGATGTTGGGCATGGGGCATGGGGCATTGGGCATGGGGCATGGGAAAAGACCACCAACTAGCTCCTAAATTTGTCTTAGGACTTACGCAAAACTAACGCAATTTCGTCATTACGAGCGATAGCGACGTAATCGCAAAAATCCTGCGATTGCTTCCCTACACTTCGTTTCGGTCGCAATGACAACTTGGGCTTGCGTAAGTCCTGTGTCTATGAAGATTTTAATTTTTAATTTTTAATTTTTAATTCCCCTAAACTCGTTCGGGTTCCCGCCCCAAAGGCATATATGCTAACGCGTTCACCATTTGTCACAATAAGAAGACGTTGATATCACTTCCAGAAAAATGTCGGTAAAAAATCAGCCTCACTTGTAAACCTTGCATAGCAACGGTTATAAGCTGTGGTGAAGTGCTGCCATAAATAGTGTCTGGAATGAATAGATAATGATGGATGAAAATAAACAAGTAAACAATATAAGCCAGCAATTGGGTGAACCAACAGAGGTAAAGCAAGTAATGATGAGTGACTCCCCAGCCCCAATAAACTCTAACGAATCTGGCAGCGAGGTTACTGAGCAAGTGGCAGCCCAAAATAATGTATCAGCAGATACGACAGTTACACAAGACGATAGCATCGCTGCAACTCAAAATGCTGAGGTAGAAACAGCAGCTTTGGCTGCATTGACTCAACAAATTGAGTCTTTAAAAACTCAACTAGAAGAACGCAGTACTCAATACATGCGGATTGCGGCAGATTTTGAAAATTACCGTAAACGCACACAAAAAGAAAAAGAAGAATTGGACGCACAGGTGAAGCGGAATACAATTCTGGAATTACTGCCAATCGTTGATAATTTTGAACGGGCGCGATCGCATCTTAAGCCTCAAAGTGAAGGCGAGATGACTATGCACAAAAGTTATCAAGGTGTCTACAAACAATTGGTAGATTGTCTAAAACGCATAGGTGTATCACCAATGCGTCCTGAAGGGCAAGAATTTGATCCCAACCTTCATGAAGCAGTAATGCGGGAACCTACGGATGAACATCCAGAAGGAACAGTGTTAGAAGAGTTAGTACGCGGATATTATTTGGGCGATCGCGTGCTGCGCCATGCAATGGTTAAAGTGGCTGCTCCTAAGGAGGATATGCCACCCGCACAGGAAAATCAGGCGAGTCCAGCTGATAGTTAAGCTGTAACTGCTCACTTTTTTGACCAACAGACCTAGGTTTTAGCTAAAGTGAGCAAGGAGCATATCTCTACAAGCAGACGGCTGTTGAGGTTGATTAAACTTTGGCAGCCTGTTTTTAATCGGGGATACGGTTCTCTAAACAGCAGCTAACCCTGGAGTAACTTTATGTATTTTAACTGTTGATAACAGTATTTACACGGTGGTTGACCTACGCTTTAAGCCCATACAAAAAAGATAGTCCGCGAAACATCACGGCATAAGCACTCAGTAAAAATACTGTAAGTATGGGAAAAGTTATAGGGATCGACTTAGGCACAACCAACAGTTGCGTCGCTGTTTTAGAAGGTGGTCAACCGATTGTGATCGCTAGTTCTGAAGGCGGACGAACCACTCCTAGTATTGTGGGATTTGGCAAGGGTGGCGATCGCTTAGTCGGTCAGCTGGCAAAACGCCAAGCCGTAACTAATGCTGAAAACACAATCTACAGTATCAAGCGATTCATCGGTCGGCGCTGGGATGATACTGATACAGAACGCGATCGTGTACCTTATGGCTGTGTTAAAGGTAGAGATGATACTGTAGATGTGCAAATTCGCGGACGTAACTACACACCGCAAGAAATATCTGCCATGATCTTGCAAAAGCTCAAGCAAGATGCAGAAAACTTCTTAGGTGAAACCGCTACTCAAGCAGTGATTACCGTACCAGCATATTTTACAGATGCCCAAAGACAAGCAACAAAAGACGCTGGTACGATTGCTGGGCTAGAAGTCTTACGGATCATCAATGAGCCAACCGCTGCTGCTTTAGCTTTCGGTTTAGATAAACAAGATCAAGAGCAGCTAATTTTAGTCTTCGACTTGGGAGGCGGTACTTTTGACGTATCAATCCTGCAACTTGGGGATGGAGTTTTTGAAGTTAAGGCTACTTGTGGCAATAACCAGTTGGGTGGAGACGACTTTGATAACTGTATCGTTCGTTGGATGATTGAATGCTTTCAGCAACAAGAAAAGTTAGACCTTTCTCAGGATAAAATGGCGTTGCAACGTCTGCGAGAAGCGGCAGAGAAGGCGAAAGTTGAACTCTCCAATATGGCGAATACTTCCATCAACTTGCCGTTCATCACCGCCGATGAAACAGGGCCAAAGCACATGGAGATGGAACTGAGCCGCTCTAAATTTGAAGAGTTGGCAGGGCATTTAATAGAAGCTACCATCGAACCGATGATCCAAGCGCTGAAAGATGCAGACTTGAAACCACAAGATATAGATCGGATTATTTTAGTAGGTGGCTCTACTCGTATTCCCGCAGTTCAAAATGCCCTGATCAAGTTTTTTAATGGCAAAGCTCCTGATCGTTCTGTTAACCCTGATGAAGCAGTGGCTTTAGGAGCTGCTATTCAAGCAGGAGTTTTGGGCGGTGAAGTAGATAACCTTCTGTTATTGGATGTCACGCCGCTGTCCTTGGGAATTGAAACTTTGGGAGAAGTATTTACCAAAATAATTGAACGCAATACCACAATTCCTACCAGCAAGTCTCAAGTTTTTTCCACAGCCGTTGACGGGCAAATTTCAGTAGAAATTCACATCCTCCAAGGTGAACGAGCTATGTCCAGGGATAATAAAAGTCTAGGCAAGTTTCTCTTGGCAGGAATCCCGCCGGCTCCCCGTGGTGTGCCGCAAATAGAAGTATCTTTTGAAATTGATGTCAACGGTATCCTCAAAGTTTCTGCCCAAGACAAAGGTACAGGTAGAGAGCAAAGCATTCGGATTACTAATACAGGTGGATTAAATACCAGTGAAGTAGAACGAATGCGGCAAGAGGCAGAAGTATTTGCGGAAGATGACAGAAGACGCAAAGAAGTAGTTGAACTGAAAAACCAAGCAAATAATCTTTTGTCTAGCTACGAATCTACCTTGAAAGATAACGGTAGCTTAATTGGCGAACAGATGAAAGTCTTAGCCCATGAAAAAGTTACACAACTCCAAGCCTTGATGACTAACTCTGATATTTCACTTCCAGAGTTTCAGCAGTGCTTAGATGATTTCCAACAAACTTTATTTGCTATTGGTGCGGATGTTTATAACCAAGCGAGTGAGCAAAATAGTGATGAATTTGAAGATACTTCAGATAATTTGCTGCCCTCAGACTTAGAGCATCCCATGAATGGAACCCTAATACCACAATTTAATTTTGATTTTGATGACGAAAGTACAGCACAGGCTGATTATGAAGCGATAGATTAGTGATTGGGCATTGAGAAGAGGAATTGGGGCAGGGTGCGGGGTGCAGAGGGGAATGAAGAAAAATTACCTCTTTCTCCTTTTATCCCTGCTCCCTGCCCCCTGCCTTTTCTTCCCCCTGCTCCCTGCCCCCTGCACCTTGTCCTCTTTCTTTTGCTCCCCTGGCTTGTTCCCCAGTCTTTTGTCATGATAAATATGGTTTTATACTCCAGCAGTTTGCTAGATTGTAAAAACGAACTGGTGTGGGCTATATAGTGTATCAATACAGATGCAATCAAATGTAATTAAATGTGTATGGGGGGTTTTCCACACCTATTGGTGCGGCTAGCCCCTCTGTTTTATCAACGGGGTTTTTCCATTCTACGTAGCACAATTGTAAAGGAGAGGGTTTTTGGCAGTGAAAAATCCAAGCGTCTGCTTCCTCTGCTTTTATCGTCTTCCACGAGTCAAGCACTTGTTGTCTAAAATTGGTTAATGATTTTTGTAAAAGGTAAAAGGTAAAATAAATTATTAATAAAAATTAACTTTGCCTTACTACCTAGTCTTTGTTAAGCTGCCTCTGGGTATTTACCAGTATTCGGGAACACCTCAGGCAATATATTGACTTAACTTCTGCTTTCTTCCTTTTAACTTTTACCTTTGCTATATGGCCAGCGACTACTACGAAATTCTAGGTGTCTCTCGTGATGCCGATAAAGAAGAAATCAAACAAGCCTACCGCCGTTTAGCCCGGAAGTATCACCCAGATGTGAACAAGGAACCGGGGGCGGAGGAACGCTTTAAGGAAATTAACCGCGCTTATGAAATCCTTTCTGAGTCGGATACCAGAGAGCGTTATAACCGTTTTGGGGAAGCAGGTGTCTCAGGTGGTGCTGGCGTAGGCTTCCAAGATATGGGTGATATGGGCGGCTTTGCCGATATCTTTGAAAGCATTTTCAGTGGCTTTGCTGGTAGTGGTGTAGGTGGTCAAACGCAAAGACGGCGCAGCGGCCCGGTGCGTGGTGATGATCTACGCTTAGACTTGAAGTTAGACTTTCGAGAAGCGGTATTTGGCGGTGAAAAAGAAATTAGAATTTCACATTTAGAAACTTGTGAAGTTTGTAGCGGATCTGGTGCTAAACCAGGAACTCGTCCCCGTACCTGTGCAACTTGTACTGGCTCAGGTCAAGTCCGCCGTGTCACTAGAACGCCTTTTGGTAGTTTCACTCAAGTTTCAACTTGTCCGACTTGTAACGGTACAGGCATGGTAATTGAAGATAAATGTGACGCTTGTGATGGTAAAGGCACTAATCAAGTAACTAAAAAACTCAAAATTACTATTCCAGCAGGTGTTGATAATGGTACGCGTTTGCGGATTTCACAAGAAGGGGATGCAGGGCAACGCAGTGGCCCTCCTGGAGATTTGTACGTTTACTTGTTTGTGAATGAAGATGAAGAGTTCCATCGAGATGGAATTAACGTTATTTCAGAAATCAAAGTTAGTTACTTA
Organism: Halotia branconii CENA392; assembly: GCF_029953635.1. Taxonomy (NCBI): domain Bacteria; kingdom Bacillati; phylum Cyanobacteriota; class Cyanophyceae; order Nostocales; family Nodulariaceae; genus Halotia; species Halotia branconii. The sequence continues at coordinate 6,419,261 of NZ_CP124543.1, forward strand.
CAAGCCATTTTAGGCTGCCGTTTAGAAGTAAATACAGTCGATGGGCCAGTAGAGCTAATTATTCCCGCTGGAACCCAACCCAATACGGTAATGAAGTTGGAAAACCGTGGTGTACCTCGCTTGGGAAATCCTGTGAGTCGGGGGGATCACATGTTGACAGTGTTAATTGATATTCCCACTAAGATCATCCCAGAGGAAAGAGAGTTGCTAGAAAAACTGGCTAAAATTAAGGGAGACCGTACTGGTAAGGGTGGTCTAGAAGGATTCTTGGGAAATTTGTTTAAGTGATGCAACCTTCTTCCTTATTAACTCCTGATGCTCAACTCGATTTGCGTGGCACTCCCTGCCCGATTAATTTTGTCCGAACAAAACTACGTCTAGAGCAAATGTCGCCCGGAGGTTTACTGGAAGTCTGGTTAGATGCTGGAGAACCAATTGAGCAGGTTCCTGATAGCTTGACAATGGCAGGTTATCAAGTAGAAAAAATTACAGATTGCGTTGGCTATTTTTCTTTGTTAGTACGCCATCCTGTAATTACCTCATGAAAGTTTTTCCTGATGGGCAGTTGCTAGGTACAGTGTTAGCTGTACAAGCAAATTTTTACAAAGTTCAACTAGATGTAGACGACAAAGAAATAAATGCTTGTTTTCTTTTATGTACCCGTAGAACACGCCTAAAAAAAATTGGCCAACAAGTGATGGTGGGCGATCGCGTGGTCATAGAAGAGCCAGATTGGTCTGGAAGACGCGGGGCGATCGCTGATGTTCTCCCGCGTCAAACTCAGTTAGATCGCCCACCAATCGCCAATACTAACCAAATCCTGCTGGTTTTTGCTGTTGCTGAACCACCTTTAGAACCTTATCAATTGAGTCGGTTTTTAGTGAAAGCTGAGTCTACTGAGTTAGATGTACTTTTATGTCTGAATAAAAGCGATTTGGTTTCGCCAGAGGTACAACAGCAAATTTGCGATCGCCTACTTGCTTGGGGCTATCGACCGCTGTTTATTAGTGTCAAAAATCAGATCAATATTGACCAAGCGGCTAAATATTTGAGCAATAAAATTACTGTCATTGCTGGGCCTTCCGGTGTGGGTAAATCTAGCTTAATTAATACGTTGATTCCCCATGCTAACCTGCGCGTGGGAGAAGTTTCTGGTAAGTTAGCTCGTGGTCGCCATACCACCCGCCATGTAGAATTATTTGAATTGCCTCACGGTGGTTTATTAGCAGATACTCCTGGTTTTAATCAGCCTGACTTAGATTGTACCCCAGAAGAATTAGTCTATTATTTTCCAGAAGTTAAAGAAAGATTAGCGGTTGGTAGCTGTCGCTTTAGTGATTGTCTGCATCGAGACGAACCCGATTGTGTAGTGCGAGGAGATTGGGAACGCTATCAACATTATTTAGAATTTTTGGACGAAGCGATCGCTCGTCAAACTCAGCTACACCAACAAGCTGATCCAGAATCAAACATGAAATTAAAATCTAAAGGCAAGGGTCAAAGTCAATACGAACCAAAGCTAGAAAGTAAAAAATATCGTCGAGTTTCTCGTAAAACTCAATTGCAAGCGTTACAAGATTTGTATCAGGAAAGTGAAGACTAAGAATTTGGGGCATAGAGCATGGGGCTAGTCTGTATAGCCGCGATCCAATCGCAAGGTATTTCTAAAGCCAATGATGATGAATTTTAATTTTTCGGCTTTGCATTGCGTATTCAAATAAATCTGTTGATAGTGCTTCTTCTACTGGCCAAACTCCTGGTTTTTTGAGTTTTCCTTCTAACAGTAATTGGGCAATACTTCCCGTTCCACAACCAGAAGCCACCGCTGTATTTTCATGGACTAGAGTTGAACAATAAACAGCTGTTGCACCATTTTTTAGCCCTGTAACTTCTGAACGTACTGCTACCCCAATACCACTAAAACGATTAGTGATATCTGTCATAAAGTGGCTGACATAAGATAAAAACTCAATTGCCCTATGCTGCTGCATTAATTGTTTGGGAAAAATGTGGGCTGCAATCCATGTCAGGTGATTGTAAAAATCGGGAATAGAACCAAATTTAGTAATAACAGTTTTAATTGATGGGAAAGCGTGGGGCAGTGTAAAGGTTTCTGGCATATCAAACCAGTAAACCCCACTGCGTCCATAGGGGCATGGAAACTCAATTATTTCTCTTTCGCTGTAAGGCTTGATTGTTTGCCACTTTTCATCTATCCATGCCACAAAAGGATGTTGCAATCCTAAAAAAGTTGTTCGCATAACTGTGACACCAGCACCACCAGAACCAGAAACTAAATAACTGAGATGAATTTTTTCTGCTTGATCAAATTGCTCGACACCTTGACGTACCATACTATTAGAAATACCAGGAAAAATCCCTGTATTAACAATTGCTGTCACCCCAGCAACTGCGGCTTGTTCACGATAATTTACAGCCTTGTTGGTATAAGAACGGTGGTCGCTGACATCTAGATAGTTAACGCCTTGTTCTATGCAGAGTTTGAGAACGTTAGCGTCTCGGTAATGAAATGGCCCTGCACAATGAATGACTAAATCAGAGTTAGCGATCGCTTCTTGCAGTTTACCAATTTCTGCTAAGTCTAAAACCAAATACTTGATTTTTTCTCCCCCAGACAAGCTTACATCCCTGCCTATTTCTGGGGAACGTCCAGTAATCGTAATTTGTGCGTGGGTGTGAGTGGCTAAATCCTCAGCAACACTGCTACCAATCCGTCCCCGTCCTCCAAGAATTAAAACGCGGTCTGTCATTACTCCGACATGGGTAACACCAATCTCATTTGACCAGTTTTATGTTCTGTTTGTCATCGGTAGCAAGTATGACTTGCTAGTTAATCAAGGAGGACTTAGAAATTATTCCTAGGTTAGATGCTTATATCCCCGACTTCTTTAAGGATACAGCTGGCGAATAGGGGGTCAGACCCCTCAAAAATAACGCAGTTAGAGAATAATAGAGCAATAAGTTGGCTTGCCTCAAAAAGGTGCAGTAGAATACCGCACCTTTTTGAGCATGAAAATTAAAGACCAAAGCACAAGTAAGTGTACCGGGACAAAACTGTTGCTGAAAAACTGCTTTATTAAGTAAGTCGGGGAGAATAAATTAAACTATGTTAACTAATCTAAATTTAGCTCGTAGTAAGGACTTTAGTCCTAAGAAAAGGGCTAAAGCCCTCACTACAAACATGAAATTTTTTGCATTCTTCTACTTAGTTTCAAGAATTTAGCATCTTATCCGAAATATTGTTCCTTCAGATTGTAGTGAATGATATCCAATGTCCATTTTAAATACAGAGGCTACCTTGCCAGCTAAATTTATTAGTCCATAAGGGGAGTTAAAGTGATCAGGATTTTAATAGATGCTGATTTCATTCTAGAAGCTTTGATGAATCACAATGAATTTGCAGAAGATGTCAGAGAACTATTGGACAGAGTACATCCATCAATTCAGATATATTTAACAGATATTGGCTGGGAAAAAATTTATGCTTATGTTACTCGTTTAAAAAATAGTAAAATTGCTGAAATTGTAGTTGATTGGTTACAAGAAAAAATTCAAATTTGTGTTGTTGATCAGATTATCCTTTACAAAGCGCGATCGCTACCTCTGCATGATTTTGAATCTGCTGTAGAGCTAGTCTGTGTTAGTCATCAGCAACTAAATGCAATTGTCACCCATAAACAAGCAGATTTTGCAGATATCCAAAATAAATTTTGGGTTTGGTCAATAGCAGACTTATGGTTACGTGCAAATCTAGAGACTCAGTTACAAGCAAGCATATCTATTTAGTTACGTGTCAAGAAATTTCAGTCAAGATTGATTACTAGCAATAAACATTGTATACAAAACAATTTAACCAAATTTATTGAGTGTATCAAAAGTTTTTTAGTGATTTTTTGGGCGCTGGTTTTTTTGGTGCTAGGATCTACGACTATAGATAGATAAAAGTGCTATAGCTGTGAAACACAAGCCAAAACCAAGGATCGCTTTGCTTCGTGAGAAAGCAGGGCTAACCCAGCTTGAATTGTCACGTCTTGTGGGCGTGACTGAAAGCACTATCCAAAACTGGGAAAGCGGTAGAACCGGAACAGACCATATTGAAAGAATCGTTAGATTTTGTAAAGCTTTAGATTGCCAAGTACAAGATCTAATTGAGTATGTGAACGAGTCATCAACAGAATCTACAGCCCAACACAGTTCATTAAATGAAATACATCATTTATTAGGTACTGAAGAGCCAATTCAAACTACTAATCCTGATGCTGAAATTACTCAAAAAGGAAAAGCTAAAAGCAGTTAAATAAAGATATAAAGCTTCTTGGTTGTATGCAATATCCTCAGGAATTACATACACGTAACAAAGAATCTAACCGCAGAGTACACTGAGGACGCAGTGAAACAGCGCTACGGCAAGGTTCCCGACCTAGGCGACTTGTTCTCTAAAGGGGTTCTCGTACTCCTACGGAAAAGCAAGCTACGCAGAGCGTCCCGAATAAATGATTTACAGCCGTAGCCGTTTTCGTTAGGACGTTAAAAAATTTAATCATCATTTTTTTATTCTTCATCTTTCATCATGATTCCTATTGGTGATCGCATTCGCAGTTATAGTAAACCAATTATTAATTATTGGCTGATTGGCATTAATATTGCCATATTTTTATGGGAACTAAAACTAGAATTTAGTGGAGAATTAGGCTATTTCATCAATAATTGGGGAGTGATTCCAGCCCAGATGAGTGGGGCAATTACAAATGCGTTATTTTTCAATCCGGCAGCTTGGATAGTTGTGATTTGGCGTTCGATTTCACTAATTTTAGGAATGTTTTTACATGGTAGTTTTAGCCAAATTTTAGGAAATATGCTCTTTTTATGGGTTTTTGGCAAAACTTTAGAAAATATTCTGGGACATAGAAGCTATTTAGGATTTTATCTAGCTGCTGGGATTATTACTGGAGTAACACAAATTATTGCTGATCCGAATCTGACAGTACCATTAATAGGTGCGAATGGAGCGATCGCAGCTATTTTAGGCGCTTATATTATGAAGTTTTCTCAAACCAAAATTGACACAATTTTACCTCTATTAATTGTATATATTCCTATCGAAGTTCCAGCCTTTGTTTATTTGTTTTGGTGGTTTATGCAACAATCATTTTACGGTATTGGTAGTTTAAACATTCCCCCGTCTGGCGTAAACTCTTCTAATATGTTCTACTGGTCGCAGGTTGTGGGATTGTTCATAGGTGCAGCTTTCATGCGACTAAAGAGATAAAAAACACAAATTTCAGATCCCCGACTTCTTTAAAGAAGTCGGGGATCTTGTTGTTCACTAAAAGTTTAGATTTATGGCGTTCTGTCTCTACAGATCGCTATGATGGTAAATATCTGCCTTGAGGCTAAAACTTTTATGTACCTTACGAGGGATTGAATTTTTTCTAAGAAAATTCATACTCAATCAGATTTATGAGGTGCATACCATTCAAGTTGGTATTGTTTATTGTGAGTTGTTTTCCAAATGCCAGACGTTGATAAAACTAACTGTGAACTTGATGAATTAGCAGCTCTACGACAGCGTATTACTGACCTAGAAAAATCAGAAATACAGTATCAACTAAGGCAAGTAGCACTGGAGCAACAAATAACAGAACTAAATGCAAAATTAACAAATATAGATAAAAATCCTCAGGTACAATTTACTGGGCATGACATTGAGTGGCATCTTGAAGAAGGTACATGTCAGGAAGTAGAAATTGCTCTAAGGGAAAGTGAGGAACGGCTACGCTTAGCGTTAGATGCAGTCCAAATGGGCTTTTGGGACTGGAATATTAGTACTAATAAATTAATCTGGTCAGAAATTCATGAACTGTTATTTGGCTTGGTTCCAGGCAGTTTTGCTGGTAATTATGAGGCTTTTCTTAACTGCATTCATCCTGAAGACAGCCAATCTGTGATGCAAGTTGTCACTCACACATTAGAAGAAAAGACAGAGTACACAGATGAATTTCGTGTTATTTGGCCAGATAAGAGTGTGCATTGGATTTTTGCTAAGGGAAAATTTATTTATGATGAGCAAGGCCAAGCAGTACGGATGATTGGGGTTTGTATGGATATTACTAGCCACAAATACTCAGAAGATAGTAATCGCCAGCTGACAACCCAAGTTAAAGAACAAGCAAATGTCTTAAATGCCATCCTCTCGGCATCTGTAGATCATATCTTTATTTTTGATCGCATTGGTCGCTATCAGTATGTCAGTCATGGTGGGGCTGCTGCATTAGGTTACAAACCTGAGGATATTATCGGTAAAACTGTCCAAGAATTAGATTTATCCGCAGACATCATCTATCGGCTAGATAATCAACGCCAAATTGTCATGGCGACTGGGCAATCTATTAGGGATGAATATAAATATGTCTCAACAGATGAGGTACATTTTTATGAATATATCCTCACTCCTTTACAAAATTTTGGACAAATTCAGGGTGTAATTACTGTATCACGCGATATTACAGAACATAAACAAGCTGAACAGTCCTTACGCGAAAGTGAAGCTCGATTTCGGCGCTTGTTTGAATCTAACCTTATAGGGGTAGCTTTTTGGAATGTAAACGGCTTAATCACTGATGCCAATGACGCTTACTTACAAATAGTGGGCTATACTCGTGATGAGTTTACAACCTTGGGTAAAATTAGTTGGCGAGAACTTACTCCTGTTGAGTATCAGCATTTAGACGATCGCGCCATCAAAGAAGCGCAAGCAACTGGAGTTTCTCAAATTTACGAAAAAGAGTATGTCCATCGCAATGGGGAGCGAGTGTCAATTGCGTTGGGAATAGCGTTGCTGGACGACTCTCAACAAAATGGAGTTGCTTGCGTATTAGATATTACCGAACGTAAACGTACCGAAAAAGAACGCGATCGCCTGTTCCAAGCAGAACGTGCTGCCCGTCAAGAAGCAGAAGCCGCAAATCGCATTAAAGATGAGTTTTTGGCGGTTCTCTCCCATGAACTGCGAACCCCACTCAACCCCATTATGGGCTGGTCAAAATTACTACGCTCTCGCACATTTGATGCTGCAACTACTAAGAACGCCCTGGAAACTATTGAACGTAATGCTAAATTACAAACTCAATTAATTGAAGATTTATTAGATGTATCCCGCATCCTGCAAGGAAAATTGAGCCTCAATGTCTGTCCAGTAGGCTTAACAATGGTGGTACAAGGGGCATTAGAGACAGTGCGACTTGCAGCAGAAGCCAAATCTATTAAAATTCAGACGACACTTGATCCAGCATTGGGACAAGTTATGGGCGATCCCAATCGTCTGCAACAAGTCGTGTGGAATTTGCTATCTAATGCAGTCAAATTCACACCACCTGGAGGACAAGTAGAAATTAAATTAGCTGAGGTTGATTTACAAGCTCAAATTCAAGTCAGCGATACAGGTAAGGGAATTACGGCAGCATTTTTGCCTTACGTATTCGATTATTTTCGTCAGGCTGATAGTACAACCACTCGCAAATTTGGTGGGCTAGGATTAGGATTGGCGATCGTCCGTCAAGTAGTAGAACTACATGGGGGAACAGTGAAAGCCCAAAGCCCAGGAGAAGGATTAGGTGCTACTTTCACCGTTAGGTTGCCACTTCTAGTTAGAAGTGAACAAATAAAAAATGAGGATAATAAACCCTTGCCTACACCTCATCCCCTGCTTTTAAAACACACTAAAATTTTGGTAGTAGATGATGAACCAGATATCCGAGATTTAGTATCTTTTATTTTGCAAGAGTATGGCGTAGAAGTAACTACTGTAACATCAGCTAAAGAAGCGCTTGAACGTCTGTCGCAATGGCTACCAGATATTTTGATCAGTGATATTGGGATGCCAGAAGTAGACGGTTATATGTTAATTCGTCAAGTCAGAGAGCGATCGCCCCAACAGGGAGGAACTCTCCCAGCGATCGCCCTCACAGCTTATGCTGGAGAAATTAATCAACAGCAAGCGCTAGCAGCAGGATTTCAACTACATGTATCCAAACCTGTAGATCCAGAAGTATTGATTAAAGCGATCGCTAGTTTGATTAATAAAGATTAATAGGGCATGGAGAAGAGGAATTGGGGCAGGGTGCGGGGTGCAAGGGGGATAAAGAAAAATTACCTCTTTCTCCTTTTCTCCCTGCTCCCTGCCCCTCTGCCTCCCCTGCCTCCCCTGTTCTCTGTTCCCTACTATACATTTGTGACACAAGAAAATCCAAAACCCTCTCGTTCGTTTGCTGGGATTGCTGGCATTGTTGCCGCAGCCACATTAATTAGTAAAGTATTTGGTTTAGTCAGGCAGCAAGCGATCGCGGCTGCTTTCGGCGTTGGTGCTGCTGCTACTGCTTATAGTTATGCCTATATTATTCCGGGATTTTTATTAATCTTATTAGGCGGTGTGAATGGGCCATTACACAGTGCAATCGTTAGCGTTTTAGCCAAGCGCAAGCACCAAGAATCTGCTGCTTTAGTAGAAACGGTGACAACGCTGGTGGGTGGATTGTTGCTAGTGGTGACATTCGCTCAAATTTTCTTTGCAGATGCGATCGTTGATATTGTCGGACATGGTTTAGAACCAGCAACTAGAGCGATCGCAATTCAACAACTGCGAATTATGGCTCCAATGGCTTTATTTGCCGGATTAATTGGCATCGGCTTTGGTACTCTCAATGCAGCTAATCAATATTGGTTACTTTCTATTAGTCCTTTATTATCAAGTATTACTGTTGTCGTAGGTATTGCTATTTTAACGGGACAACTAGGTAAAGATATTATCAAACCAGAATACGCTTTCATCGGTGGCATGGTGTTAGCTTGGGGAACTTTAGCAGGAGCAATTCTCCAATGGTTGGTGCAGCTAATTGTGCAGTGGCGCTTGGGACTTGGTACATTGCGCCTCCGATTTAATTTTAAATCTCCCGGCGTTCAAGAAGTAATTAGAATCATGACTCCGGCCACAATTTCTTCTGGAATGATGCCCATTAATGTCGCCACAGATCTTTACTTTGCTAGTCCGATTCCTGGTGCTGCTGCTGGTTTTAACTATGCCAATCTATTAGTGCAGACTCCTTTAGGTATTATTTCTAATATTATTTTGCTGCCTTTGTTACCCATGTTTGCCAAGTTGTCTGAGCCAGAAAATTGGCCAGACTTAAAGTTACGCATTCGCCAAGGATTACTTCTCACTGCTGTCACCATGCTACCTTTAGGAGCGCTGATGGTTGCTTTATCTGTACCAATTGTCCAGGTAGTGTATGAGCGTGGTGCTTTTAAGCAAGAAGCTACACAGTTAGTATCTTCGCTGTTGATTGCTTATGGGATTGGCATGTTTGCCTACTTAGGGCGTGATGTCCTGGTGCGGGTATTTTATGCTTTAGGCGATGGACAAACACCTTTTCGTATTAGTACTTTTAATATTTTTCTCAACGCCATCCTAGATTGGTTTTTTGTGCAACCATTTGGCGCTCCCGGTTTAGTTTTAGCAACGGTAGGTGTTAATTGTAGTTCAATAATAATGCTTTTATGGTTACTTGATCGCAAACTTAATGGCTTACCTTGGCGTGAGTGGAGTGTACCAATTTTGGGTTTGATGGCTGGTAGCATTGTTGCTGGGGCAGCCAGCTTTGGCACTTTGGTTGGTTGTCAGCAGTTGCTAGGTACACAAGGTTTACTAATTCAATTTTTGCAATTGTGCGTATCTGGTTTTGTTGGAATTTTAGTGTTTGCTGCGATCGTTTCACTGATGAAAATACCAGAGGTAAATATTTTTGTAACTCGTATGCGCCAGCGTTTACTTAAAAAATAGCTTTCACAAAAAATAGCTTTTTTGGACTTAAACAAAAAAGAGAAAGAAAATTAAGCTCATTCAACCACTAGAAGGGACGGGATTTCGTGTCAGTGGTCATATCATGTCCGGATAATCGCTTACGATAAAAGCAGGGAGCGCAAAGATGAGTCATGCCAAAACGAATTAGTGTAGCCAAACATTTAAGTATTGAAGAGCTAGAAAAACGTTATCGTCAAGCTAAAGATGGCATAGAAAGCCGTCAGTATCAGATTATTTGGTTAGTAGCACAAGGTAAAAAAACGGAAGAAGTAGAGGAAATAACAGGCTACAGCAAAACATGGATATACGGATTGGTAAAAAGATACAACGAATTTGGAGTGGGATACTTAGGCGATCGCAGGCAGTTAAACCAAGGTAAACAGCCTGTAGTGGATGATATGCAACAAGCACAGTTATGGCAGGCATTACAAGAGAAAGCACCAGATGGAGGGCTATGGAACGGTCGAAAGGTAGCAGACTGGCTAACTGAAGTCACAGGAAATCAGATCAGCCGACAGAGGGGATGGGAGATATTACGGCAGATGACTTTTAGACTCAGAGTACCTCGCCCGTCTCACACTAAAAGCGATCATTTTGAGCAAGAAGCCTGGAAAAAAAACTAGCGACACAAGTAAAACAACTCCAAACTATCTATCCAGATGCAGAAGTTCAGTTGTGGTGTGAAGATGAACATCGTTTAGGACTCAAACCGATTTTGCGACGAGTGTATGTACCTGAAGGAGAAACACCAATTGCTGATGTCCATTGGCGGTTTAAATGGTTATGGTTGTATGCTTTTGTACATCCCAAAACAGGAGAGAGCTATTGGTGGATTCTGCCTTACGTGAACACAGAATTGTTTAATCAGGTTTTGGCTGATTTTGCTCGTGAATTTGGATTAGGTAAAAATAAACACATTTTATTAGCTGTTGACCGTGCTGGCTGGCATACCAGTAAAAATTTACAGATTCCTGAAGGACTACATTTAACATTTTTGCCTTCTCACTCACCTGAGTTACAGCCGGCAGAAAGGTTGTGGACTTTGGTGGACGAACCAATCGCTAATCAATCGTTTAACTCACTCAATGATTTGGAGAATATTTTATTTCATCGCTGTCAGTCTTTACTTCAACAGCAAGATTTAATTCGTGGGTTAACTGGTTTTCATTGGTGGCTTCAGATTGGAGTTTAATCGTAAGTGATTATCCGGACATGATATCAGTGGTCAGTTGTTTTTGTTACTCACCACACTTCGGCTAGCGGTAGTTGAATCTCGACTTCTCTACAGACGCTACACGTAGCCTGTCGAAGTGTTGAAACTCAGTGCATCGCTGACTAATGACACCTAATGGCGACGGGGTTATGCTTTCTGCAAAAACTTATTAGTCTCTGGAGTAAAGTAATAAGAACGAATAGTATAAATATTATACAATGTCATTTCTGAATTACGAATTAATCCAATGTCTTTCCATTCTGGAGAAATTGCCGTTCAAACTCAGGCGGGAGTGCAAGAAGAGGCGCAACGTCTGTGTAATCTTATTAGTAGTACAATCAAACCATCTGCTCAAGAATTTCTGCATACGCAACAATTAGCAATTGCTAGCACAGTAGATATAAACAGCAGAGTTTGGGCATCTTTGTTAACAGGGGAATCTGGTTTTGTAGAGGTTTTAAACACGCAAGCTATACAGATTAATGCTATTCCCATACAAACCGACCCATCACATCAAAATCTGCAAACTAACAATGATATTGGGCTATTAATAATTGATTTGACAAACCGCAGGCGTTTGCGCTTAAATGGCAAAGCAGAAATAAATCACAAGAACATAAAAGTACAAATTCAGCAGGTATTTTTTAACTGTCCTAAATATATTCAGATACGTCACATTGAAAAAACTGTAATTGATTCACTAGAACAACCTGAAACTTTTATCACAGATGCTTTGAGCGAGACAAATCAACTTTGGATAACCCAAGCTGATACCTTTTTTATCGCTAGTTATCATCCAGAAAGTGGGGCTGATACTTCCCACAGAGGAGGACTTCCGGGATTTGTGCAAGTTGTGAATAGTAATAAGCTTGTGTTTCCCGATTACTCTGGTAATAATATGTTTCAGACCTTCGGTAACTTGATTGTAAATCCCAATGCAGGTTTATTGTTTATAGATTTTGCACAAGGTCACACGTTGCAATTAACTGGAAAAGCAAAGGTGATTTGGGATGTAGAAAGATTAAGTGAGTTTGTTGGGGCGCAGCGTATAGTAGAGTTTGATATTGAACAGATATTGGAAATTAGAAATTCCACTCCTCTACGTTGGCTTTTTGGAGAATATTCTCCAGCGAACCCAAAATGAAAATTAGTTATTGATGGTAAAGTTTGAATGTCACAAAGCAATACTGCAACTAGACTGTCATCAAATCAGTCATGACTTACGCAACTGACACAGTGCGATCGCATTTATATAGTACAAATATACTATACTAAAGTGGTATATCCAAAGGAAATTGATGAAATTAGTAACAGTAATCGGCTGTATTAAGTATTCATCAAATCATGAGAAAATGAGCTGAGGATGCATAAAATTAATCCTGTAGGTTGATGATGTACAAAAAGTGTGTAAAGTTCGATGGAAGGTTGTGGAGTTTCACAGAGAATTAAAACAATTGATTGGCATTGAATTATGTCAATGCCGTAAAGAACGTATTCAAAGAAATCATATTGCCTGCGCTATTTTAGTTTGGCTTAGGCTCAAAGATTTAGCGCGATATACTAATCAAACAATCTATCAAATGAAACATGGATTGTTATCAAATTATTTAGTTCAGCAACTAAAACGTCCGGCTGTTCCCATATTTATCGTATAGTTGTTTGGCGCGCGGCGCGGTTACACTGCGCCATTGCTTGTGACAGTTGCGTAAGTTTTGTCATAAAATACACCAGCAACGCCTATATTTTAAATTGCTTATGCGTCCTCGCCAAGAAATTACGGATATGTTCTCAACATTCGTGCAGTTGGAAAGAGGCAGATTCAGCAAATGGTTGACTGATGCCAAGCTGTATAGAAATATGCAAAATCACTTAGAGCATTCGTCATCAGCATTTAAATCAGAAAACTTCTGGGCGCTTTACTGGTACAACCAATGGCACTCTGGCTTTAACAACCTTGCTAGAATGCATTTGTTAGCTTATTTACAAGAACCATGTTATTGGGTTGCTGCAAAAACAGTTGCTAAATTTAATTTTAGCCAGTACATGCTTGCTGATTATTTCCAAATGGCGATCGCAGAAGTCGAAACAATTCTTAAAGACTTTAACCCAGAAAAATCTTCTAGCTTAAAAGCTTATGCCATCATGGCAATGTCCAGTCGGCTGAAAGATATTTTACGTCAACGTAAGGAAGCTGATATTTGCACCAATTGGGCATTATTACGCAAAGTGAGCAAAAAGCTGCTGAGTGAAGCTCTTGGTGAAGCTGGATTATCACAAAGTGCGATCGCTCAATATCGTTTAGCTTGGACTTGTTTCAAGGAATTGTACATCCAAAACCAACCAGGAGGTAACAGCCAGTTACCAGAACCGAATCGTCAACTTTGGGAAGCTATTGCCAACCTATACAACCACCAACGCCAAAGCCAAATCACTCAAACGACTGAGCAACGCAACGCTCAAACAATTGAACAGTGGTTAACCCAGACAGCTCTTTACGTGCGTGCTTATCTATTTCCATCTGTGAAATCTCTAAATGCTTTCAAGCAAAATGATGATACGACAATAACATTTGATTTGCCAGACCCATCCTCTGACTCACTAATGGCTGATATGATAGCCGAAGAGGATGTCCAAAATCGACAAAACCAAATATCTCAGATGTCTGGTGTATTGTTAAAAGCTTTACATAGCCTAGATGTACAATCCCAAGAAGTACTTAAGCTTTACTACGAACAGGGACTGACTCAGCAGCAGATCGTGCAACAGTTGCAGATGAGTCAGCCTACGGTGTCTCGCAAACTGGTTAAAGGTAGAGAATCAATACTTGCAGCACTGATTAGGTGGAGCCAGGATTTGAATATTTCTGTTAATTCCAACCAAATTAAAGATATGAGTCTTGCTTTGGAAGAATGGTTGAGAAACCAGTATGGTGGTACAACATAAAACCGTAATTTTCACAAGGTAGTAAAAATGACTTGTGCATTTGCAGATCCCAGAGAATGGTTGTTAGAAATATCACCAACTATTCAGGCGCAATTCTGGCAGCAAAGCCAGGTTTATGCCACGCCTAGTAGTCGCTGGTGCGCTTACATAAATCAAATTTGTCTCCATGCCTTCTGGGATTGGATCTCAACTGAAGATTTTCCAAGAGCGAGTATTTGGTACAGTTTCCCTGATACGCCAGCTTTTTGGGAATTTGTCAATGGCACAGCAATTTTGTTAGAGGGAAGGCGAGTCGTATTGATTCCTAGTGAAGCAATTGACGATCGCGAGTTAGAAGTTCCTCAAGAATGGGTAGACATTCCTAGTTGGGCAGCAGACTACTATTTAGCAGTGCAAATCAAACCGGATGGCGAGTGGGTAAGAATTTGGGCTTACACAACCCATGAAGAGCTAAAATCTCTAGCTCACTATGACTCAGTGGATAGGACTTATTGTATAGATGCACGACATTTAACAAAAGACCTGAATGCTTTCTCTTTGAGTTACCGATTTTGCAGCAAAGAAGAAATGAAAGCGGCTGTAGCTCCATTACCACAATTATCTACCGAGCAAGCAGAAAATCTGGTGCAACGGCTAGGCAATGCTTCTTTTCATTTCTCTAGATTGGCAGTACCATTTAGCACTTGGGGATCGTTACTAGAGAATGAACAGTGGCGGCAGCACTTGTACCAACAACGGTTCACCCTGAGCGCAGTCGAAGAGCAGCAGCCACAATCATACCCAGTGCGAGTGAATCTGAGTCGTTGGCTAGAAGGTATATACGATAATGCTTGGGATGCAGTAGAAACATTTTTGCCCCTCAATTCCAACAGTCTAGCTCTTAATTTCAGAAGTAGCTCCGGGTCAGGTTTTGGTAGTATCAAACGAGCCAAGCTGATTGACTTAGGAATGGAAATAGAGTCTCAAAAAGTAGTGTTATTAGTTGCATTCATGCCAGAGGATAACCAACAAGTTAATATTCGCGTGCAACTACATCCTGCCAATGGAGAACGCTATCTACCTGTTAATATCAAGTTAGCTTTGCTTTTAGAGTCAGAGTCAATCATTCAGCAAGTGCAAGCAAGAGAACAAGATAACTACATACAATTGAAACGCTTTGATGGAGAAGTAGGAGAATGTTTTAGTATCCAAGTTACTTTTGATAGTTACCAGATAATAGAAAATTTCGTTATTTAGTAATTAGTCACTTGTACTGAGCGAAGTCGAAGTATTGGTCATTAGTCATGAGTCATTAGATAAAGACAAACAATAAAAGACAAATGAGTCAGCTAGTTATCTTCAGCTTGTTGGGAGGAGACTTAAATCAAGGATTTGGTGTTGTTACGGCTCAACTTTGGCACAATAACCAATTATTTAAAATAACAGGGAGCCTGCCAGCAATACCAGAACTTTCCAAACTCTACAGAAGATGGAAGTTACTCTACGAAGCTGTCCATCAATGTTTGGGCAGCAATCAACGTATAAAAATGCATTCACAAGATATTACCAATATTTCTGTGAATGATTTCGATGAAGTATGTCATCAGTTAAAAACACATATCAACGCTTGGTTGAAATCTGAATCCTTCCAAAATATTGAAAGACAGTTAAGAACTCTACTCAATCGAGATGATGAAATTAGAGTTATTTTTGAAACAAACATAACTTCACTACATCGATTGCCTTGGCAACTATGGGATTTTTTTGAGAATTACCCAAAAGCTGAATTGGCTTTAAGCAATCATGAGTATGCATCACCTCAAGTAGTGCGAAAATCTTCCACAAATAGAGTCAAAATTTTAGCAATTCTCGGTAACAGTGTTGGAATTGATATTGATAAAGACCGTTCTTGGTTGCAAGGTTTAACAGATACTCAAACTACGTTTCTTGTCCAACCTACACGAAAAGAACTTGACGAGCAACTGTGGAATCAGAGTTGGGATATTCTGTTTTTTGCCGGACATAGCACTAGTATTGCAGATGGAGAAACAGGAAAAATTTATATCAACCCAACAGAGAGTTTAACAATTTATCAATTTAAAAATGCACTGAAGACAGCAATTACAAACGGTTTAAAGCTGGCAATTTTCAACTCCTGTGATGGCATTGGTTTGGCACGAAATTTGGCTGATTTGAACATTCCCCAAATGATTGTGATGCGGGAAGGAGTACCAGATTTAGTTGCACAGGAATTTTTGAAAAACTTTCTTGTCGCTTTTGCTCTTAATAAGCCATTTTATCTGGCTGTGCGAGAAGCACGGGAAAGACTTCAAGGATTGGAGAATGACTTTCCTTGTGCTAGTTGGTTGCCAGTTATCTACCAAAATCCGACAACTGTTCCTACAACTTGGCAAGAACTACGCGGTGGTTTGAGTGACACTAAGGCTCGTGACGAAGTTTCGACTCAAAGCACAATTTTGACCGCAAAGAGCAAAAGCGCAATTGTGACTCGAAAGGGCAAACTTTGGACTGTATTGCTGAGTACTGCTATTGTGACTCTTTCAACGATAGGTTTGAGATACTTGGGGGTTTTTGAGAAAGCTGAACTGCAAACTTTTGACCAAATGCTACTCCTGCGGACAAAGGAAGATTTAGATCCAAGACTGCTCGTTGTTGAAGTTACTGAAAAAGATATTCAATCCCGACAAGAGACAACAAAAGGAATAAAATCTATTTCGGATAGTACGTTAGCTCAATTACTCAATAAACTACAAAAGTATCAACCGCGAGTCATTGGACTGGATATTTATAGAGATTTTGCTGACCCCCTTCGACTGCGCCCTTTTCCTGTCAAAGACGCTGCGCGTAGCTTGCTTCCACGAAGTGGTACGACTACGCTCAGGCTAAACTCAGCAACCAACGCTCAGGACAAGTTAGGGCAAGCCCGAAATGAATCAAAGCCGATACAACTTGCTACTGAACTGAGCAAAGAAAATGTGGTAGTTGTCTGTAAAGGCAAAGATCGTCAACACGACCCCGAAGGTGTTAAACCACCTGTTAAAGTTCCTGTAGAACGTCAAGGTTTTACTGATGCAATTCAAGACTCAGATGGCATCGTTCGTCGCCAAATTATAATGATGGCACAAGAGCCTTCGTCTGCTTGTACCACGCCTTATTCACTTTCGTTGCAATTAGCCGCTCGTTATTTATCTTACGAAAATATTCAACCTGATTTGAATGAAGATTATGTACAATTTGGTTCTAAAATATTTAAACGTTTAAAACCAAGTCGCAGTGGTGGCTATCAACAAAAAGTTGATTTAGGTGGATTTCAAATACTTGTTAATTACCGGAATGCAGATTACCAAAGAGTTTCTTTGACAGATGTATTGAGTGATAAAGTTAACTTTGATTTGCTCAAAGATAAAGTTGTTCTGATCGGAGTGACAGCTAACACTATCAGCGATACTTGGTCAACTCCCGACTCTGCTGCACAGCAACCTTACCAAGAAATACCGGGCATATTTATACAAGCGCAAATGGTCAGCCAAATTGTGAGTGCAGTTTTAGACGAACGTCCAATTATTGGGGTTTTGCCTTTTTGGGGCGATGTTGTTTGGATATGGGCATGGTCGAGTATGTCTGGTTTGATTGTTTGGTATGTGTGTCGTTCGCTACCCAATAAGGGATGCGCTATATTTGCGATCGCGATCATTTTATATGGAGCTTGTGCGATCGCCCTTTGGGCAACTCCTTTTGGCAGCATCATCCTTTTAAAACAAGGGTTATGGTTACCATTTATTCCCTCAGCCTTTGCTGTGGTTGCAAGCGGTGTTATTGTGTTGTTTGTTCAACGTAGTTAGAAATTTTCTACATCTCTTGTTGCTAACGCCAAAGATATTGATAGAAGGACTTTCAACCGATTTGTTATGCCGCGATCGCCACACAGTTGGGGCTAATTTTGTGGAGACTCATTTAGTTGCTGCTGAAGTTGTTGAACTTCCTCAATCGATAAGCCCACAGAAGGGGCAATAATGTCGATCGCCACTCCTCTACGCAAGAGATTGATCGCGATCGCCCGTGTCTTTTCTTCCTCAGCCTCTCTCCAGATCGAACGATAAACGCTTGATTCCTGCATGATGTCTCTCCGTAATATGCGATAAATGACCTCATTTTCTAATTTTAGCCCAGCTAAAATCCCGGACGCTGCCATCAGATTCGCTTGTGTTACGGGATCTGAAATCCGATCCATCCTTTGAGCTGCTTGGCGTAACGTTTCCTCTGCATCCAGACTTTGACCGAGAACTGCAAAGGGAATCAGTCCGGGATATTGCAAAAAGAGTGAGGCAGGTTGCTCCCACAACCGAATCACATCAAATTCATGTCGTGTGCGTTCCATTGTGAAACTCGTTTGATAAACCAACTCTGAGCTAGTCTGCTTCAGGTAAATCACAACTTGCCGCATCGGTTTGGTTGGATCTTTGCGGTACATTCGCACGCGGTAATCCAAAACACGGAATGGAATATTGTTCTTGGGAAGTGTTTGAAACTCAATATGCAAAACAGATTCGTCCGATTCCAGCAAAATTAGGGCATCCGCGCGAATTGGATCGAGGGAGAGTTCAGAGGGTTTGAGTTCTGTCATCGTCACAGGCTTTCCTAATAGCCAACTGGCGAAGTCGGCTGAGAAGTGTTCGGCAAGGAATCGGCAGGTATCGTCATACATGGGAGAGATTGTACAACTGATTATACCGATTTGATTTTGAGCAAATCTAACGTTTAATGAAGTGTGTGTGGTAGGGCGATCGCTTTTGCGACAACACCGATAACCTTTTTGTTATGACGCGATCGCCTCCGGCGTAGCCCATCGCCACACAGTTGGGGCTAATTTTGTGGAGACTCATTCAATTGCTGCTGAAGTTGTTGAATTTCCCAATCGATAAGCCCACAGAAGGGGCAATAATGTCGATCGCCACTCCTCTACGCAAGAGATTGATCGCGATCGCCCGATTTCTTTCTTCCTCAGCCTCTCTCCAGATCGAACGATAAACGCTTGATTCCTGCATGATGTCTCTCCGTAATATGCGATAAACGTCAATTTGGCGATTGACGATCTCAAAAATCCGCCATTAATTTTGCTTTGCGGAGTACAAATTGCAGTACAGTTTCTTCGCGGGTAATAATATCAACTCTGCCATCCATACCCAATTGAATTTGACATTTCTTTGTAGCGCGACCTAAAGCAAGTTTCTCTGGTTGAATTGTGACTTCGTAAAAAGCACCTACAGCAGTTGCTTTGGGGGTAGAGTTTGTATCAGCATCAGCATCATTTTTTGGCGGACTAATAGCATCCGGGGAAATCGCTTTGACAACGCCATTGAGAGTACCGTAATCAGGATAAGGACAAGCACTAACTCGCATTTGCACCTTTTGACCGACTTTTATCTTACCTTTTTCTTCAGAACCGACAGCAGCTTTGATAACTAAAGGTGCATGACTAGGAACAATTTGCACAACTTCCTCCCCAGCCCGGAGAGTTTGACCGGGGTTTCTCAAATTTATCTTGGAAATAATCCCGTCGGCTGTAGCGGTAATAGTAGTTTGCTTCAGGTCAATTTCAGCTTGCTTGAATTCACTAGTATCGCGCTCTAATTGTTTTTGAGTTTCAATTTTCTGTTTTATCAGTGCTTGAAGTTCTCTTTCTAGCGATGCTTTATTCACTTCCCCAGCAGCTTTTTCTTGAGCAATGCGTTCAGTCGCCATTGCTACCTCTGCATTGCTTGGGTTGAGAGCTGCTTGAGCGCGATCGCGTTTAGCAATAGCCCCATTAACAGCTTGTTTTAGCCGTTCATTTGTTTTTTGTTGGGCTTTATAAGTGGCTTTTTGCGCCTCTACAGCTTGTTGTTGCTGTTTGACAGCCAGCTGGACTTCTTCTAGTTGGTCGCGGGATAATGCCCCTTGTTTAGCAACACTTTCATATCGGCTCTGCTTTGATGTCGCTGCTCCTAAAGCCGCCTCAGTTGCGTGCAGATTAGCTAATGCTGATTGTAACTGTGCTTGCCCTGCATATAATTCTTCTTGAGCCATTTTGACATCGGCTGATGCTTCTTGAAGTTCAGTGATACTGGTAATTTTTTTGTCTTGATAATTGCGATCGCGTCCTTGCAATTCAGCTTTAGCAGAGGCGATAGTCCGATTGGTGCGATCGCTTTCGGCTCGAATTTGACTCTCGATTGCATTAATTTGGGAAACGGTTTGAATTAGTTGTAACCTAGCTTGTTGAATATTGGTTTGCAGCTGGTTTTTTTTGGTTTGCAATCGAGAGTCATCAATAGCAGCAATTATATCTCCTTTTCGCAGTGTTTGATTTCCTTTGACGTAAATCTGCATTACCTGTCCTTCTATCGCCGCCTGCACAATTGGCAATTCACCCGCAGGACGGACAACCGCTTGCCCTTTGACCGTAACTTTATATTTAGCGATCGCAGCCACAGGAACAGCTAACGCTAAGGCAAACACAATAAATAGTCCGCCAAATGTAATCCATCGACTAATTGGTGGGAGAAACTCGTTGTCTTGAACTAAGGGTAAAAAATTTGTTTGAGACTTACTAATCATAAGTTATAAATATCTCTAAAATGTCTAAGAGGTTGTTTTAAAAGTAATTTGCTGTGACTTTAGGCAGTTATTAGATCTCCCCTAACCCCCCTTAAAAAGCTATCCATTATAAACATCTTTCTTAACATTTCGAGAGTATTAACTCACGTCTCTAGAACCCTGATTCGTTCGTTTTTCATTCTCAATAAAAACACTGTTTTAGCGAGAATAATAAACGATTATTTGTCAAGTAAGCCTAAAGCTTCGGCTCGTAAGACGCTTATAGGGCAATGGTTTTAAGATTTTAAATAAAGATGTGGGTAACGCATAGCTTAAAAAGGGAGATTTAGGGAGATCTAAAACGTTTTGCTACCGACGAGAGGACTTTTAAAACATCCTCTAATAAACATTAACTAATTCCGATAAAGTAAAGAAGATTTTAATCCATTACCATTATTAGAAGCATAAATCTCATCAATAAAGCTTAAATGCTCTCCAGGAATATGACGTAATTCTTCTGGAGTTCCTTGAATTTTTAAGCGCCCATCTTCTAGCAATACAATCCAATCAGCCCGTTTGATAACTTGAGGACGGTGGCTAATCATAATTGTGGTTTTACCTTGACGCTGATTAAGTAATCTATCCAAAACTTGAGTTTCACTTATTGGGTCAAGAGCGCCTGTAGATTCGTCTAAAATTAATACAGGTGGGTCAGTCACAATTGCTCTAGCTATAGCTAATCTCTGCCTTTGTCCGCCAGAAATATTTGCACCAAATTCGCCTAAAACAGTTTGATATTTATCAGGTAATTTGCTAATAAATTCATCTGCACCAGCAATTTGACAAGCAAGGACTATCTCCTCAAAACCAATGTTAGGATAACTGAAGTGAAAATTTTCTACAATCGAACGACTCCAAAAATGAGGTTCTTGGGGAACTAATACAACTTGCTGTCGCAAACATTCTAAAGATAAATCTTGCTGGTTGTATATGCCATAACGAATGTTACCAGATTTAACTTGATATAAACCAGTAATTAATTTGCCAAAAGAGCTTTTACCACAGCCAGATTGACCGATTAAGGCTATTACTTTACCTCCAGGAATAGTTAAAGAAAAGTTTTCTAACAAGTCAGTTCTACCAGGATGGTGAAAGTTAATTTGAGAACAACTAATATCTGCATTGCCAGGAATTTCTGCCCAAGGTTTTTTAAAGTCATTTTCATCTTCTGGAGTAGAATCTATCACTTCTGTCAAGCGTTGAACGACAATTTGAGCCGCGATAAATTCATCAATTAGCCCGACTGCTGATTCTAAAAATTCCAGAAAGCTACCACTCATACCGCTGTACGCCAGCAGTTGACCGATGGATAATGTCTGATTAATCACCAAGCTAGAACCTAACCAGAGTATGCCAATGCTCGTTAATTTGGAAAGAATACTAGTGGCTGTGCCGCTGTAAAGCTCCAAGATCATCGTAGTCCAGTCTAAGTTAGCAAGGCGACCAAAATTTGTCTGATATTCTTGCCAAGCTTGAGGAGTCGCTTGGGTGGTTTTGAGGACTTGAACACCGCGAAAGGTTTCGACTAAAAAGCCTTGATTTTCTGTACCTTTAACGATGAGGCTGCGGGTTTTCTGGCGTAAGGCGGGAAGAAAAAGCAGGTTGACTCCTGTGACGATCGCAAAGGCGGCGACGGAAGCTAAAGTCAGTTGCCAACTATAGAAGAGCATGAAACCCAAGGAAACCAGAGCCACAAAAAATTGACTGGGTAAACCAAGGACAATTTGAGAGACTAGATTATTGATGGTATGAACGTCAGCAATCCGGCTAACGACTTCCCCACTGCGACGTGCTTCAAAATATGATAGGGGTAAGCGTAACAGTTTTCGCCCGTATTCTAGAATTAGCCCGTATTGCAACCGTTGACCAAAATGACCGATCAGGTGAGATTGTACTAAACCAATGGCACTTTGAATTAGGTTCATGGCAATCACGCCAATTGCCACTGTTGTTAGCAGTTGGGTATCTCCCCGCACTAGCACGTCATCGGTGAGGAGTTGCATCATGATCGGAGAGGCGAGGGACAACAGTCCGATCGCAAAGTTGATCGCGATCGCCTGAGCCAAAAGATGGCGATAGGGCATAACGCGGGCAATAAAGCGCCCAAAACCGCCAATTTTATCTTCTGGTTGCTCATAGAAGCGGCTATCGTCTGGCATCAGCAGCAGCATCACACCATCACTCCAACCCGCAATTAACTCCTGGGAGGTGAGGTACAAGATGCCAACGGCAGGGTCAGAGATGACATATTTGTTCCCCTTTTTCCCGTATAATACTACCCAGTGGTAGCCTTTCCAGTGAGCGATCGCGGGCATTGGGACTTCATTTAATTTCTCAAGCAGTTCCGGGGTAGCTTGAACTTGACGGGCATGGAATCCCAGGGTTTCTGCTCCCCGCCTTAAACCTAATAGTGTAGTTCCTCGCGTTCCCGTGCCTACTGCTTCTCGTACGCGATTGAGGGCAAAGGTGCGTCCGTAGTATTTAGCGATCGTGGCTAGGCTTGCTGCACCACAATCTTCTTCACTGTGTTGCAATATACTGTGGTATTTCATTGTTTAAAAAATCAGTACCAGCCGCAGTTAACAAGGGGTGGACGAGTCCGTTTCCTACTTGATAACTGTTAACACCATTGATGTTTATTTGTACTATCTTGATATGAATAAAAAAGTAGGAGCGAAAAAGACCTCGCCCCTACGAACTGCAAGAGAAGAATGTTACTCAGCTAAAAGCTTATGTGAGAGCATTCTTTTCTACTTTGAGGTTTTGAAGGATTCGAGTACACGGTATGAAATAGACTAGAGCTGATTATGCAGGTTTGACAGACGCGATGTCGTTGTTAAAAGGACCAGTGAAGTTACCTTTTGTACCTGCTTCCAAACGCCTCGATCTACCTGTGAAATTCACACCAGTGTAGACAATAAAGTTCCTAAAACGGATGCATAGAAGTCAAATCTATGACAGGCGTTTGAGAGAACTAATTGAATCGTTAAATCCTCTAGGAAGTCTAGCGTATCGTCCTGGTCCTAAAGTTATAGACGGACCTCTAAAGTTTGCATCTTTATAAAACTTCCATCTTTGATTCCCTGTAATAAGAATAGACGAGGTTACGTCGTTGAAATTGTTATTAACTAGGGTGGCATCACTGCCAGGAAAATTCCGACGCCCTCCCTGAAAGCCAGCATCCCTCCATAGACTTACAGCACCTCCACTACAAGTAGCAGCAACCTCATCGTTAAGTTCTTTCACTGCGCTGAAACTCACTTCTGTTAAAGTTTTACTGTTCATATCTACTCCGTAATTGTTGATGTTAGACAAATTTGAACTTGAACTGAAGGCGATCGTTGGTTTAGCTTTGCCTTCTGACTCTTAATTGGTAGCAGTGAGATAAGTTTATTCACGGCTGGGAATCAAAAGTTTTTTAGCTTTGCCTTCTGATTCTTAATTGGTAGCAGTGAGATAAGTTTATTCACGGCTGGGAATCAAAAGTTTTTTAGCTTTGCCTTCTGATTCTTAATTGGTAGCAGTGAGATAATTTTATTCACGGCTAGGAATCAAAAGTTTTTTAGCTTTGCCTTCTAATTCTTAATTGGTAGCAGTGAGATAATTTTATTCACGGCTGGGAATCAGAAGTTTTTTAGCTTTGCCTTCTAATTCTTAATTGGTAGCAGTGAGATAATTTTATTCACCAGAGAAACACACATAATTTGTAAAACCCTTATTGCATAAGGATATTGATGAAAAAATAGCCTCAATGATCAAACGCTCAAACCCCTGCTATGAAAGGATTCTTATACTTAGATGCCAAGTGCGTTTGCTCTGGTTTATTCACTTGATTCAGCAGTGCCAATTTGCTAATATCCTCTGTTGTGCATAAGTTGATTCTCCTGACACTTATACTCAAGATTGAAGCTTCCGACCTAAATTTCCTTTTTTATAGGAGAATGCAATGTCTTTTAAAACTGCGCCAAACTGGTTACAAGATCTAGGACTTGCCATTTTCAGCGCAGTTACCTTATATGCAAATATCTCAGTTGCCCAAATCACCCCAGACAGCACTCTGCCAAATAATTCCAATGTGAAATTAGAGGGCAATACCAGGATTATTGAAGGTGGAACCACACGAGGTGCTAATCTGTTCCACAGCTTTTCCGAATTTTCTGTCCCTACTAACAGCACGGCTTTGTTTAAAAATGCCGCAGATATTCAAAATATTATTAGTCGAGTCACAGGTAAGTCTATCTCTAATATTGATGGTTTAATCAAATCTAACGGCACAGCCAATGTGTTTCTGATGAATCCCAATGGAATTATTTTTGGTAAAAATGCCAGTTTGAATATTGGCGGTTCCTTCGTGGCCACAACAGCGAATGCCATAAAGTTTGACAATCTGGGATTTTTCAGTGCCTCGAATCCAGAAGCACCCTCACCGTTGTTAACAGTAAACCCAAATGCTTTATTATTTAATCAAATTGTGGCTGCACCGATTCAAAATAGTTCGACTGCACCAGCAGGATCTACTCCTGGTGGCAGAGATGCATTTGGTCTACGTGTCCGGGATGGTCGAAGTTTGCTGTTAGTAGGCGGCAATGTGAACATGGATGGTGGAAGATTGAATGCTTTTGGTGGACGAGTCTCCTTAGGTGGGTTAGCTAGTGCCGATACAGTCGGGTTGAATGGAGATGGTAATAATCTAAGTTTGAGTTTTCCCAATAGTGTAGAAAGAAGCGATGTTTTCCTTAGCAATGGTGCTGTTGTAAATGTGATTGCTGACAATGGTGGTAGTATCGCAGTTAATGCCCGGAATTTAGAGATGACAAGACAAAGTCTCCTGCTTGCAGGGATAGAGAGTGGACTGGGTTCTAATAATAGTAGGGCGGGAAACATTACGGTTAATGCCACGGTCGCAATAAATCTTAACAATGGGAGTCTAATTGCTAATCAAGTAGAACCAAAAGCAAATGGACAGGCAGGTGATATCAATATAAGTGCTAGCAGATTACAAATTTCGGGTGGTGCACAGGTAAGTGCTCGTACAGGTGGTGCGGGCAATGGGGGTTCTTTGAGGGTTAATGCCCAAGATGTGCAAATCATTGGTAGAAGCGCTAATAATTGGTTTGCCAGTAGCTTGGGTGCTTCTGCACAGCCAAACTCAACAGGGGATGCGGGTGATTTGACGATCAAAACTAATAATTTGCTAGTACGAGATGGAGCGCAGGTAGCATCTAGTACATTTGGTACGGGTACAGCGGGTTCTTTGAGCATTGATGCCCAAGATGTGCAACTGATTGGTACAAGCGTTGATGGTGAGTATCCCAGTGGCTTGTTTGCTTCTGCACAGCCAAACTCAACAGGGGATGCGGGTGATTTGACGGTTAAAACTAATACCTTAGTAGTGCGAAATGGAGCAGTTGTAAATACTGCTACATTTGGTAAAGGCAAGGGGGGTTCTTTAAGCGTTGATGCCCAAGATGTGCAAATCATTGGTACAAACCCTAACGATCCTAATCAGCCTAGTGTCTTGAATGCTTCTGCACGGCAAAACTCAACAGGAAATGCTGGAGATCTTACAGTCAGAACTAATACCTTGCTAGTGCGAGACGGGGCACAGGTAGGTACTGGCACTTTCGGTGCGGGCAAGGGAGGAAATTTGAGTGTTGATGCCCAAGATGTGCAAATCATTGGTACAAGCGCTGATGGTCAGGCTTTCAGTGGCTTGTTTGCTTCTGCACAGTCAAACTCAACAGGGGATGCGGGCGATCTTATGGTCAGAACTAATACCTTGCTAGTGCGAGAAGGGGCACAGGTAAGTGCTGGCACTTTCGGTGCGGGCAAGGGGGGAAATTTGAGTGTTGATGCCCAAGATGTGCAAATCATTGGTACAAGCGTTGATGGTGAGTATCCCAGTGGCTTGTTTGCTTCTTCAGGGCTAAACTCAACAGGGGATGCGGGTAATTTTACACTAGTAAGAACCAATACCTTGTTAGTGTGGGATGGGGCAGGAGTAGGCGTGGAGAGTCTTGGAACAGGAACCGCAGGCAACATGACATTAAGTGCTCGCTCTATCCGTTTAAACAACAATGCCTCACTCAGCGCCACTACACTCAGCCCTAAAGTTGACCCGAATAGAGAACAGGCGACAATTAAGATTAACTCAAATGATTTGATTATAAGTCGCAATAGCAATATCATAACCAACGCTAGAGGAGCAAATGTTATCGGCGGCAACATTAATATTAATACCGATGTCCTGGCTGGCTTTCAAAATAGCGATATCACTGCCGACTCTACTGATTTTCGTGGCGGGAATGTCAGGATCAAAACTAAAAATATCTTTGGTATTCAGTTTCGAGATATCCCTTCCCCAAACACAAGCGACATCACCGCCACCGGAGCAACTCGCGAGTTGAGCGGTAATGTAGAAATCACTACACCTGATATTGACCCAACTAACGGTTTAATCGAACTCCCAATTAATCTCGTTGATGCGTCCCAACAAATTTCCACCGCCTGCACACCTGGCAGTCGGCAAAGTCAAAGTTCCTTTGTCTCAACAGGACGCGGTGGACTACCAATAAGTCCCACTGAACCATTACAAGATACAAGTACTCTCTCAGCGTGGGTGAGATTAAGACCAAAACCAGTAACAAGAGCTAAAACAACAATTTCGTCACAACCAATAGCAGTCTCAAATAGTACTAAAGTCGCAGCAGCGACGACCATTGTGGAAGCTACTGGTTGGATACTTGATAGTAATGGAAATGTAAAACTCGTGGCACAAGTACCTAGTGTCACCCCTCACAGTTCTTGGCAAACTCCTGTTTCTTGTCCTGCATCTCGCTAAGGTGTGAAATATGCATCCATTTATGCTGATAAAACGACTCCTGAGATTTGCGGTAACAAATGTAGTTCTATTTACCCTTGCTTTTTCCCTAACTATTATCCCCAGTACATTTGCCAAAAAACCCCAGACAAATTTACTAAATGGATTACACACTCAAAATACTAAACCTTCAACTACAACCCCACAGCAACTTGTCTCTCAAGGAGAAGCGCTTTATCAATCTGGACGCTTTACCGAAGCTGTAAATGTTCTCCAACAAGCTGTTCGTATCTATCAACTAGAAGGCGATAGACTTGCACAAGCCGCAGCACTGACTAACCTCTCTCTTGTATACCAGCAACTCGGCTCGTGGAAAGAAGCTGATGCAACTATTGACAATAGCTTAAATTTACTTGGCTGGGATGAGATCAATCAAAAGTTGAATGTCAGTCATCCAAAATCTGAATTGTTAGAAATTCTGGCACAGACTCTCAATATTCAAGGCGAATTGCAACTAGGACAGGGACAAACTGATGCATCTATAAAAACATCACAACAAGCAGAGCAAATCTGGAAGAAGTTAGGTGACAATGCTGGAGTAACGCGCAGCCAAATTAACCAAGCACAAGCTTTACGAGTTGCTGGTTTTTATCGCCGTAGTTTAAATATATTGAATGAAGTATCTCAACAATTAATTTCTCAACCTGACTCAGTTGTCAAAATAACAGCTTTGCGATCGCTCGGCAATGTCTTACAACAATTAGGCGAACTTGAGTCATCCCAGCAAATCTTACAACAAAGCTTAGAAATAGCTCAACGTCTGCAACTGTCTCCAGAAATTAGTTTAACAGAATTTTCCCTCGGTAATACTGCTAGAGTATTAGATAATACAAAAGACGCGATCGCTCATTATGAAAATGCGGCTTTAACTGCATCCAACCCACTCGCCAAAGTTCAAGCTCAAATCAATCAACTCAGCTTGCTGATCGAAAATGAACAAATAGGACAAGCGAAAACAATAATACCTAAAATCCAATCTCAACTTGCAACTGTGCCTACCACTCAAGCTGGTATTTATGCACGGATCAATTTTGCTCGTACCATCAGCAAAATTGGTGAGCCAAGAAACATCGCCCAGATTCTGGCAGACAGCGTTCAACAAGCCAAGACTATAGGTGATGAGCGTTCTCAATCATATTCGCTTGGCAGTTTAGCAGAAGTCTACGAACAAAACAATCAATGGCAAGAGGCACAGGATTTGACGCAGCAAGCATTGTTGATCGCTGAAAAAATCGATGTTTCAGATATAGCTTACCGTTGGCAGTGGCTGTTAGGACGCTTGCTCAAAGCACAGGGGAATACTGAAGGAGCGATCGCTGCTTATGATACCGCAGTCGCAACTCTTCAATCTCTCCGCACCGATTTAGTTACGGTAAACCGAGAGGTACAATTTAATTTTCGTGATAGCGTAGAACCTATTTATCGCCAGTCAGTAGAACTACTTTTACAACAGAAAGGACGAGGAAAACCAGATTTAAATAAAGTCCGCCAGCGAATTGAAGCTTTGCAATTGGCAGAACTAGACAATTTTTTCCGAGAAGCTTGCTTGAGTAACCAATTTGTGGTATTGGACAAAGTGGTAGACCGCGATCATCCTAATACTGCCATTTTTTACCCGATTATCTTAGATAACCAATTAGAAGTTATCCTCAAGCTTCCCAACCAACCTTTGATACATAAAACTTCTGTAGTGAACCATCAGCAAGTAGAGCAGGCGATCGCCCAAATGCGAGATACGATAGTTCAACCTGAAGCCAATAAGAAATTTCAAGCGGTTTCCCAGCAGCTTTATGATTGGTTAATTAAACCAGTTGCAGATGAACTCAAAAAGAGTGGAGTTAGTACTCTAGTTTTTATCCCAGACGGGTCACTACGAAATATTCCGATGTCTGCATTGTATGATGGCGCATTGTATTTAGTCCAGAAATACGCGATCGCCATTAGCCCAGGATTACAACTATTTACCCCCAAACCTCTAGCACAGTCAAGATTAAACGCTCTTGCTGGAGGACTGTCGCAACCACCTAAAAATGAAGAGTTTGCACCACTTCCCAACGTCAAAGTTGAACTGAAATTGATTCAGCAATCAGGGGTATCAACGACAATATTATTGAATGAAAATTTCAAAAGTACAACTTTAAGAAAAACGATTAACGCCCAACCTTTTAAAGTTGTTCACTTGGCAACTCACGGACAATTTAGCTCTAAAGCAAAAGATACTTTTATCCTAGCAGCCGATAAACGTATCTACGTCAATGAATTAGATAGCTTGCTCAAAAGCAGAGAGCAAAAACGAACACAGCCAGTGGAATTACTTGTTTTAAGTGCTTGCGAAACAGCACAAGGAGATAACCGTGCTGCATTAGGATTAGCGGGAGTTGCCCTGCGTGCTGGGGCGCGCAGTACTTTAGCCTCCCTATGGCAGATTGGGGATGATTCCACTGCTTTGTTTATTAGTCAATTCTACCATCAGTTAATAACTGGCAAAACTACAGCAGAAGCTTTACGCGAAGCTCAATTAAAGCTGCTGTCTAGTTCGCAATACATTCGTCCTCTTTATTGGGCACCTTATGTGTTAGTTGGTAATTGGTTGTAGAGCAATACGCTTGGGTTAAGGAAATTATTGTTAGGGCAGGCAGGGGGAGCAGGGGGAACAGGGGGAGAAATTTTGTAAATTGCTATCATACCTCGATTCAGGAACGTCAAGAAACAGTTCTTGGTATCTTGTTTAATTGATAACTATTTACTATTATTTAGCAAATTCTAGAAATTAAATTATCCAATTTTTACCTCGAAGACAATTATTCAGATTCTTTCCTCCCCTGCCTCAAGAGCCTCCCCTGCTTGCACAGCGAGGGTATATTTTTTAGTTGGAAGTCCCTTATTGCACCAGAGGAGCCGTAGCAACATTATCTAAATTGACAGATTTTAATAGACTTTGCCAATCCGAAACAACAGATGCATCATGAGGATTCTTCTGGCGCAGTTGTGCCAGCATAGTCAGAGAATCAAACCAAATACCTTCTTGTGCATAGATTACAACCTTTTGTTGCGGAGCGACTGCTGTTTGCAACTGCTGCATCATCCGAGAATCTAAATTGACTCTTTGAATGTCTCCTTCTACATAAATAGGAACACTTGCCGTTTGTTGTTGATTGCAAAAGACTTTTAAATACCAGCGATATGTTTTCTCTACTTGCAAAGATTTATTGGATGGAAGAGAAACACCTATGACACCTGGCTTTGGAGGTAGTGCGATCGCATTTCTATAAATATCGTTTTCCTCACTATCTTGTAAGATAAATTCAGCACTAGCTGTTGAATCCTGAGTGTAGGGAACATAAAACCAAAACGTTGGTCGTTGTGAAGTAGTTAGTCCTCCTACAATCTCCGAAATTGGTTTGTCTGTTTTTTTACTAATCTTTTGTTCCTCTTGCAACGGCACTAAAGCAGTAAGTGCAGTTGTCACCGCAGGACAATTATCTCGACTACCCATTCCTGCTCTACGCCCAGAGATTGGACTTAAGCGTTCAGGTGTTTTTGGCAAAACAAAAACTGGTCGGGAGGTAGGTTGTTGGGGTGAAGTTTTACCTTTGGCTGGTTGCACGGGCTGCTTGGTTGTTGCTGGTGGTTTAGTTTGAGCTGTTGCCTTTGCTGGATAATAAGTAACGCTGCTTAAAACAAGAACGATTGCTAACATCCATTTCATATAGGACTCCTATTTGATTTTTGAACACGATTCAGTACATATCTATCCCTTCTTAACTGTTCCCTGTTTCCTGTTTCCTGTTCCCTACCTACACAAATAAATTCGGTAATCAAACCGGATTACTATATTTCTAGATGCTATTAGTAGAAACGTATAGATACTCCTAGACATTTTACTCTCCTATTAAAAAGGAAATTTAGCTGGCAATCCTTTATTTATTAACTATACGTATCAGCACAATGAATTTATGCATAAGCGAGGATATTAATAAATTTTTAGCTACTGATATGAAGTACAAAAAAGTAGCCTTTAATATACAAAGTAGGCATTTTTGTCAAGTATATTAAGGTTGAAACATGGTATTCAAAAAATTGAGCAAGAAGTGTCAAGCTATTATCTTGCTGATGAAATTAAGGGAACTTATCGTGGCATGATGATTGCAATTCCCCCAAGGGAATGGAAGGTTTTCGCAAAAATGAATCTACTTGAATTGACCAAGATACTTCAACATTTGGCAGCTAACGTTAATTTATTTGTTTTTGTGTCCCATCCTCGCACACCAAAAAAACAAGAAGGGCACTAAAACGCACTCGTCCTTCCAAACGACCTCATGTTTCTACAGCTAAAATTCTATCCCAAAAATAATCCAAAAATAGACACCTTGAAAGGGCTGGTTATCACGATGGCTATGCAGAAGATTGAAAAACTTCTAGAAGATATGGGTGATAAAGGGCAGAAACTGTTAACGAAGTATCACTCAAATTAGTTCTGAGGAAAAAACATAAAGCAGATTACCTCCAGGACGAACGCATCTAAATATAGTACATATATACTAAGCAGAGAGTAATCGCAGGTGTTAGAGAGGTTAAGCGATCGCTTTTTTCTTATCTAAGTAGAAATTAGTAATAATTGAGACTTATTATATTGACAAGATGCGTTCGCCCTGTGCTTGCGGGAAACCTTTAAGGAATTTTTAGGACTTATTGTTTTTGCCCAGCCTCGCATAAATGAGAGTTTATACATCAACTTACCTTCGTAAATTGGCAAAGGTATTAATGCAGTACAAGACATAGTTTCTTCTCACTCCTCAAAAATAAGCGAACCGACAGTATTACATCAGCAGTAAAAAATAAAAATAGTATTTATACTGATGGCAGTTGTAAAAAAACACAGCGAATATTATATGGAATGATATATCACTCATTAAAATTTAACTAGATAACTAGCCGCGCAAAATAAACTATAGGAACGTACTTGAATCTTGCTAAATATACTGAGAAACAAACCTTTGTATAGCAAGCTTTTAGGCAATTTGGTTTTTCAGAAATCAAATATGAGTCCTATATTTAGTTAAGTAAAAAAACTTAATACTAAAAGAATATAGCAATTTCAATTGTGTTGAAAAATAACTCAATATTTATGCGTAGGTATGTAGAGGTGAAGAAAGAATTGATAATTTGCCATACGCAAAGACAGCAGTTGGTTTGGAAACATCGTTTAGCAACAACGAAACATTTAACATTCGGCTTTGTTATAGCGGCTGTCTTATGCAACTATCCTCCGGTAATGTCTAAGACGGGCTGTGCTTACGCCCAAACTTCTAATCCTCAAACATTTCCTCCTAGTCCGATAGAAGGTGTCCCTATCACTCCCTTCCCCTCAGATGCGCTATCACAGCCATCAGACCAAGAGCAATTACTTCCTCCTGTGCAACTACCAAACCAGCCAACACCAGAGGATGATCTTAATGCTAAATTCCGGGTTGAGCGCATTGAAGTTATTGGTAGTACAGTTTTCCAACCAAAAGATTTTATCCCGATTACGGCTCCTTTTGTCGAACGAGAAGTATCGTTTGCCCAGTTGTTGCAAGTCAAAGATGCCATCAGTAAACTCTACACTGATAACGGCTATGTCACGACTGGGGCTTTAATCACACCGCAGACTGTAGAAGCTGGAGTAATCAAGATTCAGGTAGTCGAAGGCAGTTTATCAGAAATCAAAATCGTCGGTAATCGGCGATTGCGTAGTCAATACATTCGCGATCGCATCCGCATTGGTGCTAGTAAGCCTCTAAATGTACCACGCTTACTCGAAAAGCTGCAATTACTCCGGCTCGACCCACGTATTAAAAACCTCTCTGCTGAATTGCAAACGGGTATAACTCCAGGAACCAATATCTTACTCGTAGAAGTTGAAGAAGCAGACACCTTCACCACTACAGTCACTTTGGATAATGGGAGGTCTCCTAGTGTCGGCAGCTTTCGGCGGGGTGTAGATGTGCAAGAAGCCAATTTACTAGGGCTAGGCGATACTCTGAGTGTGGGATATACCAATACTGATGGTAGTAATACAGTTGCTGCCAGTTACGCATTGCCAATTAATGCTCACAATGGCACTGTATTTTTTGCTTATAACCAAGGATGGAATAACGTCATTGAAAAACCATTCAGCGTCTTAGATATTCAGTCAAACAGCACTGCTTACGAATTTGGATTTCGACAACCATTATTGCAAAAACCAACCCAGGAATTAGCAGTAGGGCTATCGTTTTCACGCCAAGAAAGCCAGACAAAGTTAGGTCTTGATAATATAGGCGGCTTTCCTTTATCGCCCGGTGCAGACGAGAATGGCAAAACGAAGATTTCCGCCTTGCGCTTTACTCAAGAGTATACCCAACGCAGCAATAGACAAGTTTTTGCAGCGCGATCGCAATTTAGCTTCGGCGTAGATTGGTTCGATGCTAATGTCAATGAAGATGCCCCAGATAGCCGCTTTTTTGCTTGGCGGGGACAGACTCAATGGGTGCGGCAATTTGCCCCAGACACCCTATTATTAGCCAGAGGCGATTTACAACTAGCAGCAGATAGCTTACTGCCTTTAGAGCAGTTTGGGCTTGGTGGACAGTTAACTGTACGGGGCTATCGCCAAGACACATTACTGACAGATAATGGCATTTTGTTTTCATCAGAATTTAGATTTCCGATTGTGCGGGCTACCAAAATCGGAGGAGTTTTACAACTCACACCTTTTATTGATGTCGGTAAAGGCTGGAATACTAAGGGTAATACTCCCTCATCAAGTACATTGGTAGGCGCTGGTTTAGGGCTGTTGTGGAAACAGGGCAATAACTTCTCAGCTAGACTCGATTGGGGAATTCCTCTGATCTCAGTGGATGGTGAAAAGCGTAGTCTCCAAGAAAATGGTTTGTACTTTTCGTTGCAGTACTCACCGTTTTGATAGAAATAACATTCCAGGTGCAAACATCTTTAACTTGTGCTGCTGTTCCCAAGAATTTATAGTACGAAATCAAAACTCTTATTCTGTTAAAAACAATACCTTGATTGGGAACTTTAATACTATCTAGTCAAGGGATTATTAATACTATGAAAGCGATCGCCAATCTGGGAGCATTAACCATTGGGTTTTTAACTTCCGCCTTGGTACTACCAGCCTATTCTCAGGTAACATCAGATGGAAGTACTAATACTACTGTCAACTCAATTAATAATAATTTTACTATTCTTAACGGCACGCAACAAGGTAATAATTTATTTCACAGCTTCAGTAATTTCTCTGTACCGACAGGTGGCTCGGCAAGTTTTGATTTAAAAAACACACCTGACATTACGACTGTATTTAGCAGAGTTACAGGTGGGAGCGTTTCTAATATTGATGGGTTAATTCAAACTCTCAATAGTAATAATCCTGTGAGTTTATTTTTGATGAATCCCGCAGGAATTGTCTTTGGACAAAACGCCAGCTTGAATATTAGTGGCTCATTTGTCGGAACGACGGCAAATAGTATTAAATTTAGCGATGGGACAGAATTTAGCGCTGTTAACCCAAATACAACTCCTTTACTAACTATGAGTGTACCTGTTGGTTTACAGATGGGTAGCAATTCTGGTGCAATTAATGTCCAGAATACAGGACATCTTTTGACGTTCTTAATTCACCCTTTAATTTCTTCTCCAAATACTAGTAATAATCCCGTAGGATTAAGTGTTAACGCTAATAATACTTTGTCATTAGTAGGGGGAAATATAACTTTAGATGCTGGCGTGTTAAATGCACCTTCTGGACATATTGAACTCGGTAGCGCCAATAATGGCACAGTTAGTCTCAATACTTCCACTCCTATTTGGAGTTTTGATTATAGTAATATTCAGCAATTTGGTGATATTCAACTTTCGCATCAATCCCTAACTGATGCTAGTGGTACTCCTGCGGGTTCAATTCACTTTCAAGGACGAAATATTACTTTGAATGATGCTTCTGCTGCCTTATTAACTAATCAAGGAAGTGGTAATGCTGGCAATATTAGTGTGAATGCTAGTGAATCTTTAACATTGCGGGGAATTGGTACTCCTGAATTTCCCCAATCTCTGTTACGTGCTGATAACTTTGGCGATGGCGGAGGGGGTAATATCATCGTTTCTGCCGCAAAACTATTACTTCAGGATGGTGGTTCTCTTCACGGAATCAATTTTAGTGCAGGCCCAGGCAGTAATATTTTTGTAGACATTAAAGATGTGCTTCAGCTTGAGGGTGTATCACCAGTTAGCGGATTTGCTAGTTCTTTGAACACAATTACTAGAGGTTCTGGAAAAAGTGGTGATGTTGGAGTTATTACCAAAACATTGCAGGTTTTAAATGGTGCTGTAATTGGCAATTCTTCTTGGGCAACTGGGATAGGAGGTAATACCATAATTAATGCTAGTGATTTCATTGAAATTAGCGGCGAAAATCCACAAAATTTGGCTGATAGCGTCATAGTTACAGGCACATTCAACCAGGCAAACGCCGGCCAGTTAATTGTTAACACTCCCAAACTGAAGTTACAAGATGGAGGAGGCATAGTTAACTCAACTGTAAATAGCGGTAATGCCGGAGATTTAACTATCAATGTTTCAGATACCATTGAAGTCAGTGGCGCAGGTAGTATTTCCGGTCTTTCTAGCCGCATCGGTGCTAGGGCAGAATTGCTTGCACCACCAATTCGGCAACTATTTGGCTTACCCGATGTAATTACAGGTAATACAGGCACTCTTACTATTAATACCCAAAATTTGCAGATTACAAATGGCGCAATTGTCGGCGTTGATCATCAAGGTGTTGGCAATGCCGGAAAACTAGAAATTAATGCAGGTTCAATCCGGCTTGATAATGGTGGTAGCTTGACAGCAGAAACTTTTCAAGGTGAAGGCGGTAATATTTTTATTCAATCAAATGACTTGATCATGCGTCATGGTAGTTCAATTGTGACGAATGCAGGTGGTATTGGTAATGGTGGCAATATGACTATTAATTCTGCTGTAATCCTCGGTTTAGAAAATAGCGATATTGTTGCCAACGCAGTCCAAGGTAATGGCGGTAATATCAACATTACCACTCAAGGTATTTTTGGACTGCAATATCGTCCCCAACTGACAACAGAAAACGACATCACGGCCAGTTCTCAATTTGGTATCAACGGTACAGTTGATATTAACAATTTTGGTGTTGACCCCAATTCAGGTTTAGTTGAATTGCCAGCAACTGTTACCGACTCGTCCCAACAAATTGCTACAGGCTGTTCTGCAAATACTGGTAGTAGTTTTGTCGCCACGGGACGCGGTGGTGTGCCGCAAAATCCTAATCAAGAAGTGAGGAGCGATCGCACTTGGTCTGATATTCGCAATTTGAACGCATATCGTCAAAATAGCCCAGTCACAGCCAAAATAATAGAAACGCAAGCATCTTTTGTGCAAGCAACTTCCTGGCGACGTAATGCACAACGGAAAATTGAGTTAGTTGCAGATAAATCTATTGCGCCAACACCACAATCATTGACTTGTGCTGCGGTTACTAAAAGCTAATTTTGAGGGAATCCTAAGTACAAGTCTAAATGGAGATGGTGTAAATGAAGGTAACTTCCTTGTACTTGGGTTTGATTAGTGGAATCTTGACAGGTGGGATGATTTTCCCTGCAAATGCACAGGTCACACCAGATGGCACAACTAACACCATTGTCAACTCAAGTGGGAATAATTTTAATATTCTCAATGGGATTGAAAAAGGTAATAATTTATTTCATAGTTTTAGTAACTTTTCTGTGCCTACAGGTGGTTCCGCCAGCTTTGATTTAACTAATACGCCAAATATTACAACTATATTTAGTCGAGTAACTGGTGGAAATGTTTCTAATATTGATGGCTTGATTCAGACTCTCAACGGTAATTATCCTGCCAGCTTATTTTTGATGAATCCTAACGGGATTATATTTGGGCAAAATGCCAAACTGAATATTGGTGGTTCCTTTGTGGGAACTACTGCCAACAGTATTAAATTTGCCGATGGAATAGAATTTAGTGCCACGAATACTAATGCGACACCGTTGTTGACAATGAGTGTCCCCATTGGCTTGCAAATGGGTAATAATCCAACCCCTATTAAAGTTCAAGGTACAGGTCATGCTTTAACAACCGTCAGTACCCTTGCCCCCATCACTCAAAACCCCAGTGCCTCAGAACTGAGGGTAAAACCAGGAAAAACTCTCGCATTGGTAGGAGGCAACTTAAATCTCACCGAAGCAACCTTGAATGCACCCCAAGGGCGGGTGGAATTGGGAAGTTTAAGCGGAGTCGGAATTGTTAATTTGAACCCCATCTTTGAAGGTTATCAGTTAGGTTACGAAACTGGACAAAGTTTTGCAGATATTAACCTCACCCAACAATCCTTGCTGACTGTAGGAGCATTGGCAAGTTTAGGGGCGTTGAATGCTGGTTCAGTACAGTTGCAGGCAAGGCACATTCAACTCAGCGATGGTTCAATTATATTTTCCAAAAATTTGGGAAATGTCGCTGGGGGTAAAATTTTTTTACAGGCTTCGGAAGGGATTGATATTGTTGGTACAACAGCCAATGCTCAAGTTCGTAGTGGTATTCGCTCAGAAGGGTTGAATACTGGCATAGGTTCATCTATTCATCTCATTACTCCTCATTTAACACTTTCACAAGGTGCAGGAGTCAACACCAATGCTTTTGGATTAGCTGCCAGTGGCAACATTCAGATTGATGCTGAGACTGTTGAAGTATCGGGATTCACTCCCCTCATTCCTAATGGAGTCACTTCTGTGACCACGAGTTCCCGAAGTACTCAGTCAGCAGGCAATCTCTCGATTAACAGTAACAATCTACTGGTTTCTGGGGGAGCAGCCATCTCTTCAGTCACATTTGCAGCTGGTTCCACAGGGCAGATAAACATTCGTAGTAAAAATACGACTGTCACGGGAGATAACTCAGTAGGACTCTATAGCAACATTAGTGTAGTGACCTTTGGTACAGGCAATGCCCAAACTTTGACTTTGGATACGAACCGATTACAATTGCTCAATGGAGGAGCGATCGCAACTACGTCTTTCTTGATTGGTGAAGCTGGAAATTTAAACATTAATGCGACGGAATCGATTTTGATTGACGGAAACAGCCAAGCTAACAATAGCAGTATTAACTCAGCCGTCCTTTTCTCTCCAGTATTAATCCAACAGCTATTCAATTTACCAAATATCTTGTCAGCGAATGCCGGAACTGTGAATGTAACCACCCCAACTTTGACGTTGAGCAATGGCAGCGCAATCAGTGTGACGAACGAGGGTACAGGTGATGGTGGCAATATCAATATTACAGCAGATAATATTCAATTAAAAAAGCAAGGCTTAATTCAAGCACAGACAGCATCTGGTAATGGTGGTGACATCAACTTACAAGTAGGAAATTTTTTACTGATGCGCGATCGCAGTAATATTACTGCAACAGCTAATGGTACGGGTAATGGCGGTAATGTTAACATCAATGCACCCGTTATTACTGGATTGGAAAACAGTGACATTATTGCCAATGCAGTGCAAGGACGTGGGGGTAATATTAAGATTGCCACTCAGGGGATTATTGGCTTAGAATACCGTCCTCAAATCACCCTAGAAAACGATATCACAGCTAGTTCCCAATTTGGCATTAGTGGTACAGTACAAGTTAATAATATTGGTGTTGATCCCAATTCTGGCTTAGTCGAATTACCTGCAAACTTAGCAGATCCATCCCAAAAAGTTGCCGCAGGGTGTGCAGATACGAGTGGTAGTAGTTTTGTCGCTACAGGAAGAGGAGGAATACCCCAAAATCCCAGCCAAGATGTGAGGAAAGATCGCACTTGGTCTGATACCCGCAATCTTAATGCATACCGTCAAAATAAACCAGTTACAGCCTTCATCTCTAAATCACCAACAACTACCATTCAAGCAACAGGATGGCGACGTAATGCTCAAGGAAAAGTTGAGTTAGTTGCTGATAATTCTTCTACCCAGGTGCAAACATCTTTAACTTGTGCTGCTGTTCCCAAGAATTTATAGTACGAAATCAAAACTCTTATTCTGTTAAAAACAATACCTTGATTGGGAACTTTAATACTATCTAGTCAAGGGATTATTAATATTATGAAAGCGATCGCCAATTTGGGAGCATTAACCATTGGGTTTTTAACTTCCGCCTTGGTACTACCAGCCTATCCCCAAGTAACATCAGATGGGACTATCAACACCACTGTCAACTCAATTAATAATAATTTTACGATTCTTAACGGTAGACAACAAGGTAATAATTTATTTCACAGCTTCAGTAATTTCTCTGTACCGACAGGTGGCTCGGCAACTTTTGATTTGAAAAACACACCTGATATTACAACTATATTTAGTCGGGTCACTGGTGGAAATATTTCTCGTATTGATGGGTTAATTCAAACTCTCAATAGTAATAATCCTGTGAGTTTATTTTTGATGAATCCCGCAGGAATTGTCTTTGGACAAAATGCCAGCTTGAATATTAGTGGCTCATTTGTCGGGACAACAGCCAACAGTATTAAGTTTGCTGATGGCACAGAATTTAGTGCTGTAAATGCCAATGTAACTCCTTTATTGACGATGAGCGTACCTGTGGGTTTGCAGATGGGAAGTAATGCAGGAGCGATCAAAGTCCAAGGAGCGCCTGCCAACAATTTCCTGTTTCGGATGCCAACATTGTCAACAGCACCAAATCAAACCTTGGCACTGATTGGCGGACAAGTGGATATCAATAGTGCCAATATCTTTGTACCGGATGGTCATGTAGAGTTGTGGGCAATGCAAAATGGTACGGTGAATATACTTACCTCTGGTAACTGGCAATTGGCGAGTTCATCTCCATCACCAACATGGGGTAACGTTACCCTGCAACAGTCATCCTATATCAACACCAGTGGTATAACGGGAGGCGCAATCAACATTCGGGGGCGTGGGTTAACCTTGCAAGATGGCTCAAATATAGAATCTTCCACTGGTGCTAATGGACAAGGGCAGGGTATTACAGTTCAGACTACAGAATTTGTGGATCTACTGGGTGTATCTCATCTTGATAATTATATGTCTCCGGGATTAATGACGAGTGTGACTGGCAGTGGTGCGACGGCTGGAAATATCACGGTGGATACTCCACGATTACGCCTTGCTAATGGAGGATGGGTAAACTCAGTCAACTATGGCACTAACTTTTTTACCTTTGCTGCCATCAACAATGCTAAAACAGGTGACATTTTAATTCGTGCCACCGATGTAGAAATAAGTGGTTATACCCCATATATCAATCCACTTACAGGCGTGAATGTGGCAAGTTTAGTGACAACAGTTGTGATGGGAGGGCAACAGAATGAAAGTGGTGCGATTACGGTAAACGCTGAACGGGTACGACTGCTAAATGGAGGACACCTCAGCACGGATTTGCTGGGCTTTTTGCCGCCTGCATATACGATGGGCAAGGCTGGAGATATTTCTGTGACAGCGACTAAGAGCCTGGATATTCTTGGCACAACTCCAGCTAACTTTAACAGCGCAATTATTAGTTCAATTCAAAACTTGGCTGATGGTCAAGGGGGTAATGTTACAATTAATACAGGTAAACTCACTCTTGCTGGTGGTGGAACCATCTCTAGTCAGATTGCAGGTAATCCGATCGCTGCATTTGCAGGTAGAGGTCAAGCCGGGAATATCACCATTCAAGCTACCGATGTGCAAGTCAGTGATCCCGTGATTGATCTTTTTAGCCAAGCTTCTAGCGGTATCACCGTAGCAGTAGGTGAAAATTCCACAGGCAAGGGGGGCAATATTAATCTAACAGCCGACAACCTGCGCGTGTTCAATGGTGGACAAATTACCTCTTCCACAGATGGCAATGGTGCGGCAGGTAATGTCAACTTGCAAGTTAACAATATTACCGTAGAGGGTATGTCTCAACCCTTAGCTGATGGTCGCATTCTACCCAGTAGCATCACAGCAGCTTCTACTACCACCTCTGATGCTGGTTCAGTTAATCTAGTGGCTAATCGCTCAATGTTCTTGATAATGGTCAAATTTCCGTCAGTAATACAGGTGGTGGCAATTCCGGAAACTTGTTCGTGAATGCCAACCAGATCAAGCTGGAGCAAGGAGGCAGTCTGGTTTCGGAAGTTTCCGCAGGCGATCGCGGTAATATTACTCTCAATACTGATGTTCTACTGATGCGTTATGGCAGTAAAATTAATACCAATGCTACAGGTACAGCTACAGGCGGCAATATCAACATCAATGCACCAATTATTATTGGTTTAGAAAACAGCGATATTACTGCCAATGCCATTCAAGGGGCTGGTGGTAATATTTATATTCAAACTCAGGGTTTATTTGGGCTGAAATTCCGCGATCGCCTCACTCCTGAAAATGATATTACCGCTAGTTCTCAATTTGGAGTAAGTGGCACTGTTCAAGTCAATACTATTGGTGTCGATCCTAATTCTGGATTAGTCGAACTACCTGCAAATGTCACAGATTCATCTCAGCAAATTGCTACAGGCTGTTCTGCAAATACTGGTAGTAGTTTTGTCGCTACAGGAAGGGGCGGTGCGCCGCAAAATCCCACACAAGAAGTGAGGAGCGATCGCACTTGGTCAGATGTTCGCGATATCTCTGGATACCGCAAAACACAACAAGTAACAGCCCAAATACCTGCATCGCCACAAACCCTTGTCCAAGCTACTTCTTGGCGACGTAATGCTCATGGAAAAGTAGAATTAGTTGCGGCACAATCTCCCACACATATACAACCACAATTAACTTGTGCTGCGGTTCCTAATTGACTAGATACTAAAAACACAAAACGAAAAGCAAGTACGAACTGATATTTCAAAACTATTGCTGGGCAATATAAGTATATTGATTTACTCAGCACTTGTGGAGAGTATCAGTAAATTTTATGGCTTTCTCAATTAAACAAAATCGTTGGGCTTATCTGTGCTTAAGTATTTTGAGCTTATGTTTAGCAGTTACCATTACTCCTGCAAAAGCATCTGTGCAATTACTGGCAGCCTCTACCCCAAATGCACAACCATCAATTTCCCTAGTATCCTCCCAGCCTAATAACTGGTTAGAACAAGGAAGGAATCTCTATCATTCCGGACGCTTCGCAGAAGCGGTGATAGCTTGGCAAATGGCAGTACAAAAGTACCAAACTCAAGGCGATCGCACAAACGAAGCCCTCAGTTTAAGTTACCTCTCGTTGGCACAACAAGAACTCAATCAATGGGGCGCGGCTAGACAATCTATCGAACAAAGTGTAAAACTTTTGCAGATGGGTAAACCTTCTGTTGATGCTATCCTCTGGGCGCAAATACTGAATACTCAAGCGAATTTACAACTACACACTGGCAAAGCTGAAACCGCTTTAGAAAGTTGGCAACAAGCTCAAAAATATTATGAGCAAGCGGGCGACACAATAGGAAGCCTGGGTAGTCAAATCAACCAAGCACAAGCTTTACAAAGTTTGGGGTTCTACCGTCGCTCGAAACAGCAGTTGGAGACATTGACACAAAAGCTGGCAAAGATGCCGGATTCGGAAATCAAAGTCAGTGGTTTGCGATCGCTAG
Organism: Halotia branconii CENA392; assembly: GCF_029953635.1. Lineage (NCBI taxonomy): Bacteria > Bacillati > Cyanobacteriota > Cyanophyceae > Nostocales > Nodulariaceae > Halotia > Halotia branconii. Next base: position 6,462,480 of record NZ_CP124543.1, read on the forward strand.
GTTTGGCTTTGCACGCGATCGGCGATACCCGAAGCCAGCAAGTTTTAGAACAAAGTTTAGCCACAGCTAACAAAATTGCTGCTAAAACTCAGTTAAGTTCGATTCTTTCCAGTTTGGGGAAAGTTGCCTCTGACTTTCACAATCCAGAAGCAGCATTAAATTACTTTGAAGATGCCGAAACAGTCGCTACAAACCCAAATGAAGCTTTACAAGCGCGTTTAGCTCATTTCAAATTATTAGTAGATTACGACAAACTAGAATATGCCATTCCCCTGGCATCTCCGTTAAAACAGCAATTATCGGAATTATCACCCAGTCATAGTTCCCTTGATGCAGCGATTAATTTTGTCGCCACTTTGAATCGCTTAGAAAACCCAGATCGAGTTTTACCAAGTAAGGATTTGGCACAACTGATGGCAGACACAGTTAAGTCTGCCGAAAAAATTCAGGATGGAACTGCCCAAGCTTATGCACTATATCAGTGGTCACAACTCTACCGTCGCACAAACCAGTGGTCTGAAGCACAGGAACTAGCTCAAAAATCGCTCAATATCGCCCGTCAACTCCAAGCTGACGATCTCATTGCTCAATCGGCATGGCTCTTAGGAAAGTTATATAAGCAACAGGGCGATCGCCAACAAGCGATTACAGCCTACACCGAAGCAGTTAAGTCATTAAAGGCACTGCGAGGGGATATGGTTGGTGTCAACCCTGACGTGCAATTTTCTTTCCGCGAAAGTGTGGAGCCTGTCTATCGAGAACTGGTGAGTTTACTTCTGGACAAGCAGCCAACCCAAGCTGCATTAACACAAGCACGGGAATTGATTGAATCACTACAAATTGCCGAACTCGATAACTTTTTCCGCGAAGCTTGTTTAGATAAAGCCCAGCAGATTGACCAAGTTGACCCCACAGCTACGGTTATTTATCCCATTGTCTTAAGCGATCGCTTAGGAGTAATTCTCTCCAAAGCCGGACAACCCCTGCGTTACTATGTCACTCAAAAATCTCAAGCTGAAATTGAGCAAACTTTAGATAATTTCTTAGTTGCTCTCAACCCAGTCTCAGACTCAACAGTTCGAGATCGTTTGTCCCGACAGATTTATGACTGGCTGATTCGTCCAGCAGAAACAGACCAAGCTTTCCAAGACACTCAGACATTGGTATTTGTTTTAGATGGTCGGTTACGGAACGTGCCAATGGCAGCTTTGTACGACGGTAATCAATATCTGATTGAAAAGTATGCGGTGGCGCTCTCACCAGGATTGCAATTGATGGCGGCGCGATCGCAAAACCATATTGATGCGATCGTCGGCGGTATCAGCCAATCTCGTAATGGCTTTAGTGCTTTGCCTGCTGTGGAATCAGAAGTAAAAGAAATTTCCCAAACAGTGTCATCTTCGATGTTACTCAACCAAAAATTCACCAGTCAAGCATTAGCCGATCGGGTCAAATCCGGTAGTGCCAATATTGTTCATTTAGCAACCCACGGACAGTTTAGCTCTCGTCTCGAAGATACTTTTTTACTGACATGGGATGGACAAGTAAATGTCAAGGAGTTGTCCGAACTCCTGAAAAATCGTAGTGGTAATTCATCAAAAGCGATCGAATTATTGGTACTAAGTGCCTGCGACACCGCAACTGGGGACGATCGCGCTGTTCTTGGATTAGCAGGCTTGGCTGTCAAATCCGGTGCGCGTTCCACCGTCGCCACACTTTGGCCAGTCAAAGATAAAGCAGCTCAAATGCTGATGACTCGCTTTTATGACCAATTACGGCGACCCAAAATTACCAAAGCTGAAGCATTACGACAAGCACAAATTAACCTAATTCGCCAAACTGATTTCCGCGACCCGTTCTTTTGGTCTGCCTTTGTTTTAGTTGGCAACTGGATTTAATTAAGTAATGTTTCTTAAAAAAATGCAACAAAAAAAACCAGTGTTTTATGGAATATCAGCCGTGATTCGGATATAAATAAGATCAGCCTTCCCATCTTTGAACGCCATTTACAAGTATTCCATGATTTTCTAGCACAGTGATATTTATGTATTTTTTATCACTGTTTTATAAGATGAGGTCAAACATTATGAAACTTCAACATCTAACTGCTGCATTGAGCGTCATCGCTCTAATTGCCAGCAATACATGGGCTAGTGCCTATGCAGTAACATTTACCCCACCTGCCAAAAATGGCGCTCCTAGCCAAGCAACTGGAGGAGCGTCTCGTGGCAATCTCTTTACTCCAGCCAAAGGCAATAGTGCGCCGAGGCAAGCCAGTGGTGGTGCTTCTCGTGGCAACCTCTTTACTCCAGCCAAAGGCAATAGTGCGCCGAGGCAAGCCAGTGGTGGTGCTTCTCGTGGCAACCTCTTTACTCCAGCCAAAGGCAACAGTGCGCCGAGACAAGCCAGTGGTGGTGCTTCCCGTGTTGGTACTTACTACTTGAATCCTTCGACTATAGCAGCAGGGCCAGCAGCGCTAATTGCACTCCTACCCCAAAGCTTCTACGGTACAACGGTGTCCGAGCGCCCGACAATTTTGGTATACCTTCCTGCTTCTAATGCAGACGAAGCCGTGTTCAGCCTCAAGGATGAAGCTGGCAATACACATTATCAAACAAACATTCCCGTTGCGGGAAAAACCGGAGCGATCGCGGTTAAATTACCAGCCGATGCACCCGCTTTAGCCATTGGTAAAAACTACCAGTGGTTCCTAGCATTGAAAGTGGACGGAACGCTAAGTCCAAGTACGCCCTACGTTGATGGTTGGATTCAGCGCATCCAACCTACTGCCGAATTGGCAACAGCCATACAGCAGAAAGATAGTCTCAAGCAAGCAGCAGCTTTTGGTGAAAACGGGGTGTGGTATGACTGTGTAGCAACATTAGCTGCATTACATACTGCCCAACCCAACAACGCAACTATCGTCAAGCAATGGGAAGAACTTCTTTCCTCAGTTGGCTTAAAGGATATTGCAACAGTCCCGTTAGTAGCATCTAATTAGGGACTAGGGACTGGGGACAGAATACAATAAATAATTTTCAATCCCCAATCCCCAATCTCAAATAAGTGTTATGGGACTTACGCAAAAACTCTCTCTAACCCTCTTTAGTTTGTGTCCTTTGTGTTCTTTGCGGTAGCCTGCGGCAAGCCGCTCCGCGTCTACGTTTTTTCATAATTTTGCGTAAGTCCTGTGTTAGTGGAGTCATGGCTGACGAATACTAATTACTATTATTTAAGCCTCTGACGAAATTATGTGGCGTAAATTCCAAGCTTTCATCCAACGCTCTCGCAGTATTTTGATTATTACTCCCAGTGTTGCTTTGACATTTATTGTCGGGCAGTCATTGGGACTTTTTAATTTGCCTGAATGGAAACTTCGTGATGAATGGATGCGACAGCGTTCCCAAAATACCATCGCTGACGAAATCGTAATTGTCACAATTGACGAACATGATATCCAATCAGTGGGGAAATGGCCGATTCCCGACTGGTCGCTAGCACAATTACTAGAAAAAATCACAGCGCAACAACCCCGCGCTATTGGTTTGGATCTTTATCGGGATTTACCCGAAGGCCAAGGATATGAGCAACTGATAAAAATCTTCCGCAACAGTGCCAATTTGATTGGCGTTGAGAAAATTACTGGGGAACGTGTCAATCCGCCACCAGAACTAAAGAAACTTGATCGCGTAGGATTAGCAGATTTAGTATTAGATGGCGATCGCCATGTACGTCGCGCTTTACTAACAGCAGTCGATGCCAAAGACGAAGGCCAGATTAAAGCAGGATTGGCAACTCTTGTAGCGCTTAAGTACCTAGAAACCACCAAGATAACCTTAGAATCAGTTGACGAAAAGCAACAGAAGTTTCAATTGGGTAATCAAATTTATCTACCACTCCAAAATCGAGAAGCAGGTTATACCGATGCAGATATCGGCGGCTATCAAATCATGCTTAATTGGTATGGTTCAGAGATGGCGTTTCGCACAGTTGCCATGCGAGATGTATTAGCAGGCAAAATTCCCGCAGACATGATGCGCGATCGCATGGTGTTTATTGGCTCTACTGCCGCTAGTACCAATGACTTCTTTAGTACACCCTTCAGTTCCTCCTTGATTTCTGCCCAAAAACCTACCCCTGGTGTTGTTATCCATGCCAATATTGCCCATCAACTAGTGCAAGGAGCAAAAACAGGGAAAGCAAACCTGCACGGTGTTTCTGGAATAGCTGTCTCCCTGTGGATTATTTTATGGTCTTTTATCGGTTCTGGTGGTAGTTGGTGGTTAGCGAGTGCGCGTAGTAAGTGGCAGATACCAGGCGGCAAAATTCTTTGGGCAACTGTCGGCATCAGTGGCGCATTTATGGTTGGTGGCTACGGGATGTTTTTATATGGCGTTTTGATTCCGGTGACACCTTCCTTAGCTGCATTTATCAGCAGCGTCATTGCCACAACCAATGCCTATAAACAGAGGAAGTTAGAACAAACAAATCAGCAACTAGAAATCGCTAATGGTCAACTCTTAGATTATTCCAAAACCCTAGAATTCAAAGTTGAAGAGCGAACTCATGAACTGTTGGAGGCCAAGCAAGCTGCTGATGCTGCCAACGAAGCCAAGAGCGAGTTTCTCGCCAACATGAGCCACGAATTACGCACGCCGCTCAATGGCATCCTTGGTTTTGCTCAGGTGTTGGAAGCATCGTCAAACCTGACAGACAAAAACCGTGAAGGAGTCCGCATTATCTACCAATGTGGGACACATCTGTTAATGCTGATTAATGATATTCTCGATCTTTCAAAAATTGAAGCGCGTAAATTAGAATTGATAGCTACTAATGTAAATCTGTCCGCTTTTTTGCATGGTGTCACCGAGATTTGCAGTATTCGAGCCGAACAGAAAAACGTTGGATTTAACGTGTTAATAGATGATCGCTTACCAGTTGCGATTCAGGTAGATGAAAAGCGTTTACGGCAAGTGTTGATCAACTTATTAGGCAACGCTATCAAATTTACAGATAACGGTAGCGTGACTTTCAAAGTAGATGTACTAGAAACTGAAGATAATAAACAGTCCTCAATCGCTAAGATTCGCTTTCAGATAGAAGATACAGGTATTGGGATGTCACCAGACCAATTAGAGAAAATCTTTTTAGCCTTTGAACAAGTAGGTGAGGCCGGACGAAAATCTGAAGGTACTGGCTTGGGACTAGCAATCAGTCAAAGAATTGCCACATTGATGAGCAGCCAAATTCAGGTGCAGAGCTGCTTAGGTGAAGGAAGTCTATTTTGGCTAGACTTAACCGTACCAGTACCAGTATCCCATGACTGGCATATAGAAACCATTGCCTCAACCCATCAAAAAGTTGCTGCCATTCGCGGTAATGCGCCTCAAATTCTGATTGTCGATGACGATCGCAATCATCGTTCCGTGTTAACCAGTCTGCTACAAGAAATTGGCTGTCAAACTTTGGAAGCAAGCGACGGCAAACATGGGCTACAGATGGCAACTGAACATCAACCGAATGTGATTTTAGTTGATTTAGCTATGCCTAATATGGATGGTTTTGAGTTAATGGTTCACTTACAAGAAAATTCCCAAACTCGTGCTATTCCGATTATTGTCTCTAGTGCCAGCGTATTTGAAGAAAATCGGCAACGGAGTTTGCAAGCAGGAGCAACAGCATTCTTAGCTAAACCTTTCCAAATTGATGAACTATTCAATGCACTGCGAGCAGTGCTAAAAGTTGACTGGATATATACTCCTTCTCAACCTCAGCAATTATCAGCCAAGAATGAGCGAGTAGCTCGTAATGAATTAATTTTGCCATCTCCGGAAATTTTACAACAACTCTATCATCTAGCAATGATGGGAGATATTCCGGCGATAGATGGAATGCTCAAAGAGCTAATTAAGCAAGACACTCAGTTAACTTTTTTCGCAACTGAGTTAAGCAAACTCACTGTTAACTTCCAAACTGCCAAAATTCGTAAATTTCTCAAATCATTTATAAAAACGGAGTCACATTCATGATGACCGAATCTGTTTTACAGACAATGCATATTTTATTGGTAGACGATAATCCAAATAATCTGAAGGTGCTATCTGAAGCGATTCAAGGATGTGGCTGGAAAGCACTTATGGCAACGGATGGAGAATCCGCGATCGAACAAATAGAATACGCCCATCCCGATCTGATTCTCCTTGATGTGATGATGCCCGGTCTGGATGGATTTGAAACTTGCCGCCGATTAAAAGCCAATGCCATCACTCAGAATATCCCAATTATTTTTATGACTGCTTTATCTGATGCCACAGAAAAAGTCAAAGGACTGGAAATTGGTGCAGTTGACTACATTACCAAACCCTTCCAACAAGAAGAAGTTATTGCTCGATTAAAGTTACACCTAAAAATTTCTCATCTCACCCGTACCCTAGAACAAAGAGTACAAGAACGTACCGCAGAATTAAGCCAATCTCTGCAAAAGTTACAACAAACCCAATTACAACTAATCCAAAGTGAGAAAATGTCCACCCTTGGACAACTTGTTGCAGGTATTGGTCATGAGATTAATAACCCAATCGGTTTTATTAGTGGCAATTGCTCTCATATTCAGGAATATGTAAACGATCTCTTGCGTTTAATAAATTTGCAACAGCAAAAATTACCAGATCCAGATCCAGAAATTGCAGAACTTGTTGAAGAAATTGACTTAGATTATCTGGCTGAGGATTTACCAAAACTTCTTTTATCAATGCAGCAGGGAATTGGTCGCCTCAAGGATATCAGTCTTTCTTTGAGAACTTTTGCTAGATCTGATATTTCATCTAAGGTGGAGTTTCAAATTCATGAAGGCATCAATAGTACCTTAATGTTATTAAAACATCGACTCAAAGACCAAGGCGATCGCCCAAAAATTGAAGTCATCACACAATACAGTGAGCTACCGCCAATTACTTGCTATCCTGGCCAACTCAACCAGGTATTTATGAATATTATTGCCAATGCTATCGATGCATTTGATGACTTGCATCAAAATTCTTTAGATCAAGAAAAAGGTGATTGCCAAAACACTATCACTATTACTACATCATGCGATCGTCAGCAACAAACTGTTTCAATTTGTATTGAAGATAATGCTCTTGGTATGCCTCCTGAAGTGCAAACGAAAATCTTTGAGCCATCTTTTACAACTAAGCCTGTGGGTAAAGGAACTGGTTTAGGATTAGCTATTAGCTATCAAATTATTGTCGATAAACACAATGGACTAATCAACTGCTTGTCAACCTCTAGTCAGGGAACAAAGTTTATTATTACTCTGCCCATTTAGTTTTAACTTACATTCCGCAGGTAAATGAAGAGATTGATGGTATTTTTTATTCATGACACCATCAGCATCACAAATAATAGTACAAGATTTAAAGGGGCGACAATAGCCTCTAAACCCAGCCAGATAAAGGTTTTGGATGTACAGACCCCTGGAAAAAACTGGGTGCTTATTGAGAATTAACTGGATGAGGGTAGTAGAATTTTCTGTGGAGAGCGGTTTTGTGGTCAAAAATAACGGTCTCGTAATTTGACTAAGACCGTCGAAATAATGCTGGCATCATTCTATCAAAACTTCTTAGAAAAATACCTAAATAAAGCACAGTTAATCACCTTGAAGATGTTGGTGTGGTTGCTACAAAATCAGAAACAGGTCAGGATAGGTTTATATGGTAAGCCAGCGCGTTGGGCGGCTCTGGATAAGTCTGCGTCTTGTAAGTTGGCTCCGCTCAAATCTGCGCCGATGAAGCTAGCATCTGTTAGGTTTGCATTACACAAATTTAGACCTCGTAGCGATAAACCATCAAAGTTTCTGTCTTGTTCTAGTATTGCGCCAAGGGAACTTTGCATAGTAATAAGCTGGGCGGGATTATTATTAGTTGCTTCTTTACTCCCCCTGCTCCCCCTGCTTCCCCTGCCTGCCTCCACCTGTCATTTTTGGGTTGACAGACCACTAGCCTTGTAGTTACCAACTCTTGAACTACTAATTTTTCTAAATAAGTTGTCTCAACCAGAGCCAGATTCAGTTTTTGAGCTTGAAACAACAGGTATGCGTCAAGTTAGCTTGTCTCAAATCTGTGCTTTTAAGTTCGGCTTTTTGAAAATTCGCATCTGTTAAATTGGCATGACGAAAACTAGTGCCACCTCTTTGTGTGACAAAAGCTGCCATCTGTTACAACAAAGTAAATTAGCTAATAGCCCAATAATAAAAATCAAGGACTGATAAAACAAGCCCTTGATTTTACTAAATTATTTAATTTTGTTATTTAATAACGGGATTTTTTGGTTTTTAACTTTTGCTTTTTACGCCGCTTTTCGGCAGTAGAAACTGCTTGTTCTACCGGATAACCTACAACAGGAATTACCTGATATTTGCGCTCTTCTTCTAATTTTTTCAGTTCCGTGTAATCAACCCAATGAATGCAATCAACGGGACAAGTGTCTATTGCTTCTTGGATTACTTCCTCTGCGTCCCCATCTTGGCGAACCACGCGCGATCGCCCATAATCTGCTTCAATGTAGAAAGTGTTACGCGCAACATGGGCGCAGTGCTTACAACCAATACAGGTGATTTCATCTACATAAACACCTTTTTGACGTAGCATACCGCCCAATTCCGGTTCTAAACCAGAACGTTCTGGGTCATCCCGCAAACGACCACCTAATTCTGGCTCTAAACCGGAACGGTTATCTTCTTGTTCTTCCGGCGACGGCATAAAATCAGCCATTACGCACTCCAGCGTTGTACTACCAAACGAATCGAACCATCTGCATTTTTTTGTTGTTCAGTGACTTGAAAACCAACATGAGTGGTTTCTTTCACAACTGCTTCGTAAGCGTAGCGCTGTGTTACTTGGCGTAAAAATCCATCTACAGACAGATTTTGTTGCCAGTATTGCAAATCAGCCACCAGTTCGTATTCTTTGCCATTCCATCTAAAGCCGATGTCGTAGCCGTTTTCCTGCTCAATGGTCACTTCGGCAGGATGGGTTTGACCCCGATAGCCACGTACTTCACGCGGCCCAGGTTTCCAGTCGATGCCCAATTCAGTCAGTGCATCTTTCAAAGAATCAAGGTTACGGATTTGAGTCTTAATTTGGCTAAAATGTGACATGGTGGTTGTGAATTAATGACACTAAACTATTGAAAAACTTACCAATCACTGTAAGTGGCTTGCGTATTTGCCACACTGGATTGCTGTACCTGAACGGTAAAAAATTCTGAGGTTGGCTCATGAGTGAGTACTTGCCCTAGCTGTGCTTCTATTGCTGCTGTAACCTCAGCGCAAGAAGCACCTATAATGCCGGTGACTTTCTCTTGTACCCGACCGTCTGGATAAATTATGAACTCTAATGTCTCCATGTTGTTGGCCAACCACGATAGTACGCTTGAATTGTACTGCCTTAGCAGCAAGCTAAAAATATAGCCTTTGGAACATTTTTACTTAGATGCTAACTTGGCATTTGTTAATTAATGTTCCATCTCTCGAAATATATATCTCAGAAACTTTACAAAACTTATTATTTTTTTAAGTACTCACATCTGTCATTAGTTAGTCTCTCTTAACCTTATCAATTAGTCAAGGTCGCAATTAACCTGACAAAGTCAGTAGTAACAGTTCTTAAAAAAAGCGTTGTATAGCAATGGGAGATACAAAAGCCCTAAGCTGACTGAAAAACTCTATTATTATTGAGTTTATCCTAATTTTATTCAGAGTTTCCAATAAAGTAGTTATGAGTAGCTGAGATTACTCACACTGTAAACTTATATCAAATATTAGAGGCGATCGCGCTCGACACTAAAATAGGCGACTCCCTGGTGAACTTTGCTAGACGTAAACCATTTAGAATAATAGTGATAGAAACGATTGTAACTATGAGCGTCGTCATTCCTCATGAAATATTAACCACAACTCGCATGACCGAAGATGAAATGAAGCGGGAAATTGCGGTGATGCTCTTTGAAAAAGAAAAGTTAACTCTTGGTCAAGCAAGTCGGTTTGCCGATATGAATCGGATAGCATTTCAGCATCTACTTGCAAGTCGTCAAATCCCCATGCATTATGGAATAGAGGATTTTGAACAAGACATCAATAACTTGCGCCAAATGGGTAGACTGTGATCATTGTAAGTTGTTAGATGATCTGATTAACAAAGCAGGATTCTGGGTTGCTGAACCTTTGTACAAAAGTGTTTTACAGCTTGTTGATGAAGACGACTCAATTTAGTCTGCGATCGCACTCGATACTACAATTTCTGTCAGTAGAGTTCGTCCAATTAAATAGGGTGGGACATTTGCCCACCCTAAAGTAAATTTGTATTTAAAAGAGTTATATCTGCTAAATTTGGCGAAATCGCTTACATCTGTGGAAATAACTGAGAATTTAGCGGAAGTTACCAGGGTTAAGGCGGGTAGGAACTCTATTAGGAACTTTCTTTCGCAAGCTACCGCCATCTTGAGGATCGAGGTAAGGTTTAAGATTAATCCCACTTCTAGATGATGTAGCGCGATTATTGCCACTACCCAAAAGTGTGCGACCTAAGTTGTATAATTCGTCTACTCCTCCCTTACCACCATTTCTATAAGTATTAACGGCTATGGTCTGTTGTCCGTTATCAGCAGAAACTAAGTTTTGGAAAACGCTATTACGTACAACATAAGCGTCCTTACCACGGGGTACTGTCAAGACAAGCCGACAGGAAGGATCAGCCTCAGTTGTGACGCAGACAACATTCTCGTTATTCAATACGCCTGTTTGAAGTTCTTGTAAGCCATCTGGGCGATATGATTCTAAACGACTAGCAATTGTTTCACAGCGTTTTAGTGGGTCCCAGCCACCACCTAAAGCCGCAGGAGTCGCCCAAGGAAAGTATTGTCCTGGTTGACTTTGGGGCTGATACATGACGGTATATTGACCGTTGTAAGATTGACAGAAAAACCGAGTACCGCTGTTAACGTTGGGTGAAGTGGATGGGTTTGTGGAAGTATCTATGGGTATTGATGTGCCTGTTGATGAACCTGATGGTACAGTTGGTACAACAACACCATCGCTACTAGAGTCATATTGGGCAAAAGCTACAGAGTTACCCAAAGATAGGGATAAACCAAGACAGCTTAAGGACACAAACTTCAGCAGTTGTGATGACATAAATTTTCTCCAGCGGAAATGCGGTAGGGAATTGATACTTTCATTGACGAATTATTTTAGGTTTTGATTCATCAAGAATCCTGCTTTTTTTCCTCTCGTTCTTTCTTTTCTTTGAGTAGCTGTTTTACTCTAGCTTTAATCTCTGCATGATGGGCTACTCCTTCATAAGCGTAGCGGTTGTAGCCACCACGAGTAATGAGATTTTCTATATAACTAACTCGTTCATTACCGCCTGGGTGAGAAGACAACCAAGTAGGAGGAGAATATTTTTTTTGTTTTTCTAGTGTCACCATTAAGTTACGCAAGCCATCAGCAGCATAGCCACTAGCAACAATTAAGCGAGTGCCGAGGGTATCTGCTTGACGTTCCATATCACGGCTGTAACTTAATCCGAAAAGTTGACCAACAGTACCACCTAGGGGGAGATACTGGGTAACGTTAGAGATGAGGTTCCCTTGAGTAACTAATTGAAAACCGTGGGATAAAACCACATGAGATAATTCATGACCAATTAACCCAGCTAATTCTGCTTCTGAATTAGCTTTAGCGATCGCACCTGCATTAATAAAGACTTTACCTCCAGGCAAAGCAAAGGCGTTAAGATCTTCTTCTGGAATCACGAAAAATTCGTATTTAAATTCATCCCGTCCTGCTACTTTCGCCAATTTTTGCCCGATTTCATTGACGTATCCGACAATTTGGTCGTCTATAATTACTTCTAACTGTTTTTTTGCTTGCTTTGCTACCGACTCACCGACAGATTCTTCACCTTGTAGCAGCAAAATAGTAGAGTCAAGGGCAGAAAACGGCCCCAAAAGGCTGCCAGTCACGGCATAACCTAATGCACCTGTGATAATGTTAGCGAGAGCATTACCTCTAATTTCTTCTCGGACGTGGGATTTGTAGCGTTTGAGATTTGTTTGGGCTAAATTTGTAAACTCAGGTGCTTGTGGGTCTTTAGGATTGAGAATAGCAAACTGACGCGCCGCTAAAGAAGCTTCCATCCATTTTTTCGCCTCAGCTAAAGCTGTGACTCTAGCTTTAATCAATTCTGGCTGATTAGGATATAGAGAAGTTGCCCGTTCTAATACTTCTAATGCTTCCTTGGGGCGATTATATTGTTTGAGTACTTCCGCATAGCGAATATTACCAGGAATAAATTCTGGATATTGGTCAACTAATAATTGTAATGGTACTAAAGTTCGAGTTTGCAGTTTAGTCGCAATTCCCGCTTCTGCTTCCCGCCAATAAACTTTACCTGCTGGGGATAGTTGTGCTGGATCAAGTATTGCTGCTTTGCGCGCTGGAGGCGGAATTATTTTTGTAAAGGGTCTTTTGGCTTCTCGATATAGTTTTTCTGCTTCTGCAATTTGTCCTGCTAAATAAAGCTTATCTGCTTCTATCAGTTTTAGCTGACGGGTGATTTCTTCAGGAGTAAGTGTAGGTTCTTGTGCCGAATCTGATTTTTCAGAATCAGTGGCTTCGGGAGTAGGTGTAGGTTGGTTGGGATCTGTTGTGGCTTCGGGACTGGGAGTTACCGTTGCTTCTGGGGTAGGCGTAGGTTGGTTGGGATCTGTTGTGGCTTCTGGGGTGGATGAACGTTGCAGCGCATCTTGTAGCTTTTCTGCTGGGGTTTCCAGATTGGGTGTGCTTGGAGTTTCAATAGTGCTAGAGGCAGGTTCTTGTGCTGGAACGGGTGCGATCGGTTGTGTCAAGATAATTAAAATCGTTGTACCAACTGAAAGCAATAACCAACTCAAGGCTAGCAGCAGAGACTTCTTGGTTCGTTTCATGCTGAAATATACCTATACAAAAGGCTCTTTTCTTAAATGTAGGAGCGATCGCCCCTATCCGCCTAGGGTAGTTTGATAAACTTCTTACGAAACTTAAAGGGGAGACAAAAAACTTTAAACAGTCGCTATATTTTTTGAGGAATTTTGACAGTAAATGTGGTTCCAACTCCTGCTTCACTATTTACAGCAATTTCTCCTTGATGACGTTCTACACATTTTTTGACAACTGTCAATCCCAGTCCAGTCCCAACGATATTTTCAACATTTTGACTCCGATAAAAAGGCTCATATATTTTTTCTTGTTCTCCTAGCGGAATACCTATTCCTTCATCTATCACCTGGAAAATTATCGCTTTTTGTTCAAAGCTCAAAGTTAAGTAGATTTTTCCGCCATCAAATGAGTATTTAATGGCATTTAATAGCAAGTTGCTTAGTATACAATATAAAAGTTTGTCATCTAAATTTGCACGAAAATATTGCCCATCACTCATAAATTTGATCAAATGTTGATTTGTGTCAAATAATTGCACTTCTTCTATCAAATTTAAACAAAAGTTTTCTACATTTATAGTTTGGGGTTTATAATCTAACTGATCTGCTTCTGCTCTAGTTAAAGTTAATATATCTGTTAATAGATGATTCATTAACTTAGCTGAAGATTGAATCCGAGAAAGATTTTTTAGTTGTGTTTCATCCACTAATTCTTGCAGAATCTCTCGTAATAATTGTGATGAAAGCAAAATCACACTTAAAGGTGTACGAAATTCATGAGAAATCATAGAAAATAGACGCAACTTCAGTTCACCTAATTCTTTTTCTTGAGCAAGAGAAAACTCTAAAATTTCAATTTTTTCACGTTGTATCCACTGACGCTCAAGTATTACACATAAACTAGAAATTACAAAAAGACTTAAAATTGTTCCCAATATTTCTATTAAAATTCTTAAATAAATACTATATTTAGATTGCTGTAGAGAACTTTGTAAATAACTTTGTTCTTCAACTTTAATATCTGCCATCACAGGCAAAATATTTTCCCGAACTTTAACACTGCGATCTGTAATATTGTTTTGCAGTTGTAATTGTGTTTGATCTTTTTGATAAAGTTGTATTGATTGCTCCAAAAGAGCTAGCCTCTGATTAACTAATGTATCCAATTGTGTGAATCGCTGTTCCTGAGTCAAACTAGGATGTATCTGATTTTTTAACAGCTTTAATTCAGATTGCATATTGATGATTTCATTTTGATAACGCTTGAGATCTTGTTTATTGCCTAAAAAGATATACCCTCGTCGTGCTGATTCTGCAACTGTCATTGCCGCATAAAAATTCGTTAAAGTATTGAGAGTTTGATAAGTGTACTGGACTTGATTAGCACTCTTTTGAATTTCACTTGTATTTTTAAATGAAGTAAAGGTAACTAATCCCATAAATAATAGAGTTAAACTAAATCCGATTACAATCCATTTTCTAGGAAAAGACCATTTTATCAATTGCTGAATCATAAATTTAGTGTAAAAATAATTTATTTTATGCTTACTTATTCTATAAAAAAGTAAAAAACTGGGCAGGATAATAGAAAGGTTGACATGATAAAGTTAAAGTCATGTCTTTGTACTTGTTTCCTGTTGAAAATATGGATAAATTATGCGAATTTTGGTAGTTGAAGATGACACTCAATTGGCAGAGGTATTAACAGAAGCTTTAAGCAGAAGGCAGTATGTAGTAGATGTTGCTAAAGATGGAGAAGCAGCCTGGAACTCAGCAGAGTCAATGAAATATGATTTGGTAGTGCTAGATGTGACATTACCAAAACTAGATGGTATCAGGTTTTGTCAACGCTTACGTACTACTGGAGCTAGTAATCCAGCACATCGCAACTGTGGCGCACCAGTGCTGATGTTAACAGCTCGTGATACTGTAGCTGATAAAATTTCTGGGTTGGATGCAGGAGCAGATGATTATGTGTCTAAGCCATTTGACTTAGAAGAGTTAATGGCTCGGATACGTGCTTTACTCAGGCGTGGTAGTTCGGCAACTACAGTGAGTTTATCTTGGGGAAAGTTACACTTAAATCCTAGTACTTATGAAGCTACTTACAACGATTTCCCTCTGTCATTAACTCCCAAAGAATATGCCATTTTAGAACTGCTGGTTGCCAATGGCAGAAGGGTATTAAGCCGTTCTAGTATTATTGAGCAAGTTTGGTCAGTAGACGATTCTCCAGTAGAAGAAACTGTGAGGTCTCACATTAGATGTCTTCGGCAAAAGCTGAGGGCTTTAGATGCGCCGGAAAATTTTATTGAAACAGTTCATGGACTAGGTTATCGCCTCAAATAGTCTGCTATTTCTGATACAGAAATTTATTCAAGTTGTTGTATCTGCACAATTTCTACACAATTTCTGCACAGTGATTGCATGTGTAGGTTATATCCTCTTGGTCAGATGTGTGAGGAAAGGCAAATATTTAAATCAAGGAACTAAGAGGGTAATTGGGGATGAAATGGAAATATTTATATCATGGTTGGCTGATTGAATTAATACCTTTGTCTCAGGGTTACGTATTTAAGTGTTGGATGCTAGATGAGCAAATAGGCATCAGTAATTACCATGTTTATCCTCAAATATGTGACGCTATTAGGGCAGCCAAAACAAGAGCGCAACTGGAATCTACAAGTTTGTCGCTGACGCGGTTTTTGGATACATCATACGAAAATCACTATCTTAGTTCTCAAGAACATCTGGCTTTGGTAAGTTCCATTTCCAACTTTACTATTTCAGCTAGTAAACCTAAAATTTAAGACTTTTAAATTTAGTAATGAATAACCAAGTTTTTTATTTATACAAAAATATAACTATTTCAACCCCAAGCGATCGCATCTGCAAATACTGTTTTAATCAAGTAGGGTCGAAACATTATGATCGCGGTAGTGGTAGGTAATAATTGACACTCCCTTTGCCTTATAAGCAACGGGAGAGTCAAACCTAATTCTTCATCACCGCATCTAACAGCACACCAGCATCAAAGCGTACCGGGTCAGTACAGGGTAGTCCGGTTTCTGCGGTTGTTTTGGCGATCGCTTCTTGAGCTGTAAACTCATCTAAATGAGCAGTATTTAGAGCTATACCTACCACAGGCACAATTCCAAAGGCTCCACCTGCACTAGCAACAGTCTCATAAAGCTGAATTACTTTTGGTAAAGTTGGTATTGGTACATGGGGATGATTGCGATTGTGAGTTTGTCCCGCCCGATGTGCTAACACTAGTTGGGTTGGTTGAGAACCACGGATGAGGGGTAAAGTTGCTGTGGAACCCGGATGTAATAGTGAACCTTGTCCTTCAATGTGCAAGATGTCATAGTTTTTGCCATAGCGCATCACTATTTGTTCTACAGCACCAGCGGCAAAGTCAACGCGCACGGCATCCAATGCCACACCATCACCTTCTAACATCACGCCAGTTTGACCTGTCGCCAAAAATTTAGAACGCCAGCCCCGCAATTTTGCAGCCCAATGTAACTCTAAACTAGTTGACATTTTACCAATGGCCATGTCGGTTCCTACAGTCAATACTCGGCGACAAGGCAAGGTGCGGGCGATGCCACTGGCAACATTTATATTAGAAGGTTCTTTGCGTACATCCCAAATTAATTGCCCAGATTTTAACAGTGCATTTAATTCCGGTATGTTTGCCATTGGTATATGTAAACCGTTTACCAAAGACATACCAGCTTCTAGAGCATTTTTAATTTCTAGCCAGTACTCATCAGGGACAGCACCACCACTTGGGGCAATGCCAATTACTAAGACTTCTGGTTTGTAATTTAGGGACTCTACTACAGATGCCACAATTGGCACATCACGCTTGATACCTGTTAATTTCGGTAAAGATTTGCCCGCAGATTCGCGATCAATTACGGCCACGATTGGCGCTTCACTATAACGTAAAATTGACAGCCCTGTTTTGCCATGAAGCCCAGTAACTCCTTCATGCAGCAAAATTGCTATTCGTTGATTAAGCGGCAGACGCACTGTGTTGTACCCCCAAACCTGGTAAATCGTTTGGTAAAACTTTTCCTTCTTGAATCAATGCACCCGTAAAGGGGTCATCGATTAAGTTAAGGTGACTATCTAAATCTAAATAATCAGCTAGTGGCGCTAGTTGTGCCGCTGCTGTATTCGCTAAGGTGCTGTCAGAATAACAGCCGAACATCACTTGTAAACCGTAGGCTCTTGCTGTGTGTACCATCCGCATGGCCTCGGTTAGTCCTCCCGATTTCATCAGTTTGATATTGATGCCATCTACATAGTTTGCCAGATCGGGAATATCAGCGCTAGTAAAGCAACTTTCATCAACAAATATCGGTAGGGGAGATTCTTCTTTGAGTTTTGCTAAACTCTGTTCTTGCCCCCTTGGTAATGGCTGTTCTACATACTTTATCCCTAAATCGACGAGCCAATTACACATCTCAATCGCATCTGCCAAACTCCAACCCCCATTTGCATCCACGAAACATTCTTGGTTTTTGGCTTCCTCTTGTACTGCTAATAGCATTTGGCGGTCGGCATCTATGCCTTCTGGACTGCCTAATTTGACCTTAAACAGACGCACATCAATAAATTGCAACCAGTCCCGCGCCCTTGCTCTGGCTCCTGCTGGTGAATTAATCCCAATTGTGACAGAAGTTGGTACTATGAGATGGCGATCAAGTCCCAAAATTTGCCACAGAGGTAAGCCTACACGTTTACCTAGCCAGTCATGCATTGCTATATCCAATGCTGCTCTCACAGAAGATGGAACCTGCTGTTTGATTAAAACTTGCTCAACTTGCTGGCGTTGCAAAGGACTGAATGCTTGCAAGACTGGCGCGAGTTGCTCTAAGCAGTTTTTGATTGTATCAGTGGATTGCGAATGATTGCCAACCCCAAATGGCGACGCTTCACCCCAGCCTTCGAGACCATCCTGCAAAATTCTCACCCATACATTCGTTGTCTGCGCCGTTGTACCGCGACTAATGGTCAAAGGAAATCGTTTGTTAACTGTAAATAGCTTGACTTCAACTTGCATAAGTCTGCTCCATCTTTGGTTAGAGCAAAAACAGTGTAAGTTCAAATTTTAGATGATCTGAGGTGTCTGTTATACTTTTTTACCATAATTCCATTCCTTAATTTATTTATGAACAACTTAAAAAAATGGAAAATATTACAATCAAAAATGGTATTAGATAACCGTTGGTGTCAAGTCAGACAAGATGAAATAGAATTACCAAATGGTCAAATTATAGATGACTTTTTTGTAATTGTTAGACCAGAAATTGCCTTAATTTTACCAATTACCAATCAACAAGAGATTGTTTTTGTACGTCAATATAGACATGGAGTTGGTGAGATTTTATTAGAACTACCAGCGGGAGGTTTTGATGCCAATAGAGAAGATGCAGCGATCGCAGCAGTAAGAGAATTGCAAGAAGAGACTGGTTATATTGCCCAAAAAGTAACTAAATTAGCTACTTTATACGATAATCCTGTCAAAGATACTAACAAAATACATTTATTTTTAGCAGAAAACGTGACCAAATCTGGAAACCAAAACCTAGATATTACAGAAGAAATTGAAATTGTATTAATTCCTATAGAATCAGTGTTAGATAAAATTGTTCAAGGTGAAATTTCTGTAACAGGAACTATCACAGCTCTATTTTTAGGTTTAAAATTTATTAATTAATGTCTATAACTTAAGCACACTCTATAAATTATTAGCTTTCTTGGCGCTCTTGGCGTTCTTGGCGGTTCGATTTCTTCTTTTTTGTGAATTAATTTTGCATGATAACTTAATAAACAACTGCCATATTCTGAATACGCCACACCCCTTGTTGTCGAATGAAATCATATCGGACACGCAAAGTTTCATCAGAAGATTTTTTCAGTTGACTGTTTTCATAAAACTGTGTTAATTCCTTAACCGTAGCTACCACTACTGCGCGGTCTGGGTAAATCTCAGCTTTATTAATATATTCCACCTTAACAGTGTGATTATACTGTCGATAGCGATTTGCTGCTCTTTCTTGCTGGGCAATCAACCGCCACTGAGATAAAGCTGAACCAGTTAAAATATCTTGTAAACCATCTACTTCATGATTTACTCCTAAAGCCGCAGCTTTAGTAGATAGCCAAGTTTCAATAACTTCTTTTGCAGTCTCCTCGCTTAGAGTTCCTTCTGGTGATTGTAATTTACTGTTGCTGTCAGGAATATTAATTGGTGGTTCATTAAGTTGGACAAATAATTGTTTCCCTTGTAAAGATGGTGCAGGGTAAAACAGATTTTTTAACCATCCAAAAGTTGTGGAAACTAACAGCCAAAATACTAATATACCTACCAATGAAGCAAATACTGTCCAAACTAATCGTGTTTTACCTTCTAGGGTATTGGCAAAGGTTCGCCGTTGCCCCGATGGTGTAGGCTGACTAACTTTACGCCTCCTACGCTTTTTGACTTGACGGGGTGGAGAGGTTCTTGCTGAACCGTTCAAGTTAGGGTTAGTTGCTTTCGTTGTGCGTTCAGCAGTAGAAAGCGGTGTCATCGGTATTTCTGGTCTTGCACTTGCAGTAGATGGAATATTTAATGAAGTATTGGCATACTCCGGTTTTTTGTAATTAATTGTTTCCGATAAATTTGGGTCGGATGTTCTACTATGATGAACTTGTTGAGCAACACCACTAGGATGACTGCGCTGACGTAAGTGATTTGTTTGTGGTTGAGAAAAAGACTGACGGTTAATTACAGCCCATTCATGAGTAGTTTCTGCATCCGTAGGTAAGCCTTCTAAATAAGCTTGTACTTGTTGGTTGGCAAAGTAATCTTTCAGCGAAGCTTGTTGTCTAGTTAAATCTCGAAAGTGGGGAAACACTTCATGTTGTAACCACTGTTCTGTATATAAACATAGTCCCGGTAGCAAATCTGGAGAGTCTTGGGATTTTTCTCGAATAAAAACTAAGGCTTCGTATTCTTGACTTAGTTCTAAAACACGGGTTGCTTCTTCGGTTTGACCTAGTAGTAGCGCACATAGCGACTGTTCTAAATGTACATCTTGGCGTTTACCCAAATGTATCAGCATTTGCTTTGCTTGACGAATTAAAGCTGGTTGACGTTGGGTAAATCCTCGCGCTATTAGGGCGTAAACAGCTAAGTACGTAGCAACAGCAGAAGGACGCTTGCTTTCGGCTTCAAAGAGTTTGTGCTGTTCTGCGACTGTGAGGTGATTGCGTAATTGTTGAATAAATCGCAGAAAATCATCTATGTTTAAACCTGATGCATCACTACCATTACCATCAATTCCACCGCGATCGCTTAAAATACTTTGCAATAATTCCAGACCTTGGCGGCGTTCGGCTGTTTTTTCGAGAGGTAGTGCTAGTAATTCTAAAATCCGGTACGGCCGCAATTTGTAAAGATCAGCTTGCATCTCTGCCTGTACACTGGCAAACACGCCGCCACGAGCTAGCATTTCTTGTCCAGTTTCCAAGGACACGGCAGCATTTTCGTAGTTACCTTGCTGCCATTGTTCACGACCTAATTCTAAGCAAGCCAGAGCAACAGTCAAGACAATATCTGGACTTTCTGTACTTTCCAGAAATTCTTCATTTACCAGATTATTGCCTATATTGGCAACTGCTGCGCCATTTTGATTTGCTAGGTAGTTATGACCTAGTTTCAGTACAAGTTCGTATTCTCCTAATTCTTGCAGAATTAATAAAGCACCAACTAATTCTTGTGGAGAAATTTCAATACTGAGATTTTGAGTATCAGGATCACCGTGGTTACTTTGGGCATGATCGCCCAATGCTACTCTAGCCTTACCATCAGGGTCATAGGCGTGAGCCAGATAAAGCTGGTCGTAACTGCTACGTTCTTTAGGATTTGATAAAACCACGTAAGCTTCTTCTATAAGTTGTTTGCGAGAAGAAATTGCTGATTGAGAATACTCTCGTCGCGGCAATTGTACAATGCGATCGCTGTATGCTTGCCGCAACTGTTCATTACTTGCCGCTAACGGTAGTCCTAAAATTCGGTAGTAATCTAGCGGAATTCGCACAGCCTACTTCCTCTGCACCGTGATCAACATAATTCACCTAGAGCATTCCAGGCATGTAAAACCGTGCCATAATAACGGTAAATAATACCGCGACTTACTTACACTATAAGTGTATGTTGCAACAATTAGTTTTATGACTTCCCGAAATTTGAGTCATATTTTAGTACTAATATTTTGCCACCGCCTAGAAAGCGCTGATATATTGTCTTAATTCTTAGTATTCTTGTGTTTCAGAACTGGTCAAACCTGCGACACCATCAGAAAAACCATAATAAATTTTGTTAGTGGTATGGGTGTTGTACTGGTAGAAATCTATGATTGTGTTTAGTAGTTGCGATCGCCCTGGTAGTACGGTGAGAAAAACACCACCGTAGGGTTGATTTTTATAACAATAGGGAAAAGCATACTAGCATAATTACACTTAAATTACAACTTTCTATTTAGACACATAGAGATTTTTAAGATCGTTTTTTCTAAATTGTTCATGGATAGGCAGAAACCAAGCTATTCTGTTTGATAACCTATAAGCGGGATCTGGGAGTAGAAAAACTCAGAGAACGGCTATTACCGTTAAGGTGAAATCCTCGTTAAGCCAAGGATAAAAAACGCAAAGTTTGCCCATTCTCTATTGTCTATTCTCCGTAACCTTTTGTGGTGCATAAATTTTAGTTGTTGACTCCAGCACTTCCCAGCTTGTGAAAAGCAAATATTGTGTGAAAGCAACTTATTTTTTGAGTTGGTAAATTTTAGTTTTACTAAAGGAATACTAAAAAATAATGGTTCAAGAACGCACGTTACCTACATATAATACTGCCACTACCCAGATCACCAAAGAAGAAGGGTTACGGTTGTACGAGGACATGACATTAGGGCGCTTTTTTGAAGACAAATGCGCTGAAATGTACTACAGGGGCAAAATGTTTGGTTTTGTCCACCTATACAATGGTCAAGAAGCTGTTTCTACTGGTGTAATTCAAGCAATGCGACCAGGAGAAGATTTTGTTTCTAGTACCTACCGCGACCACGTTCATGCTCTCAGCGCAGGAGTACCAGCAAAAGAAGTCATGGCAGAGCTATTTGGCAAAGCTACAGGCTGTAGTAAAGGCCGCGGCGGTTCTATGCACATGTTCTCTAAAGAACATGGTTTACTGGGTGGCTATGCTTTTGTGGCTGAGGGCATTCCTGTTGCAGCAGGTGCAGCTTTTCAAAGTAAATATCGCCGCGAAGTCCTCAAAGATGCCAACGCTGACCAAGTAACCGCTTGCTTTTTTGGTGATGGTGCTGCCAACAACGGTCAATTTTTCGAGACTTTGAATATGGCTGCCCTCTGGAAACTGCCTATTCTTTTCGTCGTAGAAAATAATAAGTGGGCAATTGGCATGTCTCACGAACGGGCAACTTCCCAACCGGAGATTTACAAAAAAGCCAGCGTGTTTAACATGGTCGGCGTAGAAGTAGATGGTATGGATGTATTGGCCGTGCGAGCCGTAGCCCAAGAAGCTGTCGCCCGCGCCCGTGCAGGAGAAGGACCAACATTAATAGAAGCTTTAACCTACCGTTTCCGGGGTCATTCCCTAGCAGACCCAGATGAACTGCGAAGCAAAACTGAAAAAGAATTTTGGTTTTCCCGTGACCCAATTAAGAAACTTGCTGCTTATCTTTTAGAGCAAAATTTAGCAGATGAGCAAGAATTGAAAGCTATTGAGCAAAAAATTCAAGATGTTATTGACGAAGCCGTTAAATTTGCCGAAAGCAGCCCTGAACCTGACCCCAGCGAGTTGTATCGCTTTATATTTGCAGAAGACGAGTAATTAAAATAGGCATGAGGTATTTTGGGCATAGGGCATGGTGTGGGAGGTGTGGGGTGCAAGGGGGAGTTTGAAACTACTTCCCTGTTATTCATTTGTAGTTAACACTCTTTCCTCTTTCTCCTTTTCTCCCTGCTCCCCTGCCTATTTCTCCTTGTCTCCCTGCTCCCTGCTCCCCTGCCTCTTCTCCCTGCTTCCCCTGCCTCCTCTAGCCCCTAACCAAGGACTAAATTTGTGTTTACCATTGCCATTCAACAGCAACAATACAAAACCTACATCCTTTCTGATGAAACCGCTGGTTCTCAACTGGAAGTTGTACCAGAACGTGGCGGTATTATCACCCGTTGGCGTGTCCAAGGGCAAGAAATTTTCTATCTGGATACTGAGCGTTTTACTAATCCTAATTTGAGCGTCAGAGGTGGGAATCCAATACTATTTCCTATCTGTGGCAACTTGCCGGATAACTCTTACATCCACAACGGTAAACAGTACAATCTCAAACAACATGGCTTTGCCCGTGATTTATCTTGGGAAGTAACTGACCAAGCGACCCAAAACCAAGCTAGTCTTACTGTTGTCCTCAATAGTACAGAGCAAACTAAAGCTGTTTATCCCTTTGACTTTCAAGTAGTTTTTACCTACAAGTTACAAGGCAATACTCTAGAGATTCAGCAAGAGTATAAAAATCTATCATCTATACAACTGCCTTTTTCTACAGGTTTCCATCCTTACTTTTTGGCAAAGGATAAAACCCAGCTAAAGTTTGAAATTCCTTCCCACGAATACCAAGACCAGAGAAGTAAGGAAATTCACCGATTTAACGGTAATTTTGACTTTAATCTCGACGAAATTGATGTTGCCTTTAAAGAACTAACAAGTCAATCGGCAACGGTGATAGACAACAGCCGCAAGTTAGAATTGACTCTAGATTACGGCAAGGAATATCCCATTTTGGTATTTTGGACACTCAAAGGCAAAGACTTTTATTGTCTAGAACCGTGGACTGCTCCACGTAATTCCTTGAATACTGGCGAACACTTAACTGTATTAAAACCAGGAGCCAGCTACAATGCATGTGTACGGTTAACAGCTAATTTTTTCTAAACCTCTTTACAAAACTACAGATGTCTGTGCTATGATAGCAAAGTTGCGAAATGCAACGGAAGGGTCGCTAACTCAACGGTAGAGTACTCGGCTTTTAACCGATTAGTTCCGGGTTCGAATCCCGGGCGACCCATAAACACAGGGATTATTTGTTTGTGTACAATATATTCTCAGTAAGAAAAAGGGTTAGGCACTAGGGTCTAAAGTATTTCGACTTGATGAAAACCTCTATAGTTGTTAGCGGTGACTAAAAGCGTACTTAAAGGTATTCTGAGGCGATCGCTTATTAATAATAATGACTGGTTGAAAATCCTAAAGTTAATTTTTTTCTTTAGCGCCTAACATCTGTAAAAGTTTTTCATCATTATCTAAATCTCCAACAATTCGCCGAATTGGATGAGGCCAAACTTTAACTAAAGTAGGAGTGGCAGAAACTTGATCGATTTCTGCTTGTTCTGGATTTGTTAAAACATCCACAACTTTCATCGTGTACGGATATCCTAGCGATCGCTCTAACATTTCGTGTAGATTTTGGAGGATGCGTTCAGTATTGGCGCTATGCCCAGCGACAAACAAACGCAGAACATAGCATTGTGTTTTTTGCTGTACATTTTGAGCTGCTATGACTGGCTGAGAGTATTTTGGTACTGGTTGGGAAAGGTCTAAGTTTACAACTAAATCATGATCTTCCCAGAGTTGAGGAAACGAAGAGCGATAAGTTGTTAGTACCATGCGATCGCACAAACCCTCTTGCCAAGGCGCTGTTTGCCAAACTAAATCATCTGTACTAAAAATAGCGTTAAGTACAGCCTGATGTCGAATTACTGCTGGATAAGCCTCTGCAAATGTTCGCACTCGGTGGCTGTGCGGATCTAGCCAGTGATCAATCGTTGCTGTGTAGCAAGGTACTAAAAAATGAGGCGGTTCTGGTAAATCTAAAATTTCTTGTAAAGCAGTACATAAATGCAAATGCCATCGACCTTGTTTATTTGGGTCGATGCAGTAAATTAAATCTCCTCCAGGTGTGAATAAGGCAATGCCTTTGAACAGCTGAGGTCTAGATAGTTTGTCTGTAGTCAATTCAGTTACAGGAGCTAGGTAATCAAAAGCAGGGGAGGCAGGGGAGTAGGGGGCAGGGGAGCAGGGAGCAGGGGAGACAGGGGAAGCAGGGGAAGCAGGGGAGGCAGAGGAGAATAATAATATCCATGCCCCATGCCCCATGCCCTATAACCATTTTTATGCTGTGTGGCCTGCTTTCTTATTACTTTACCTAAACTCGTCCTCTGAGAAACTGCGCCATTTCGTTAGGAGTTGGTGACATTTCTAAAGCTGTTTCTTCTGTGATGCGTCCGTCTTGGTAGAGGTCGAGCAGTGACTGATTCATGGTGATCATGCCATCAAAGCTTGCTTGCTTCATCAACTCGCTAATTTCATCATACTTACCATCTTTAATCCATTCTTTGATAGCTTCAGTATTGATCAAAATATCGTGGAATGCAGCCCGCTTCCCATCAGTAGTGCGGCACAAACCTTGAGCAATCACCGCTACTAAAGACTCCGAAATTGCTACCCGCATCGCGTCTTGTTCTTCACCTGAATACAGATTGAGTATCCGTTCAATAGTTTTCACCGCGCTATTTGTGTGCAGGGTTCCCATAACTAAGTGACCAGTTTGAGCAGCTTTCAAGGCGGTGTTAACAGTTTCTTTATCCCGCATTTCTCCCACTAGAATCAAATCTGGATCTTCCCGCAAAGCTGCTTTCAAAGCATTATCAAACTTTAGGGTGTGCATTCCTACTTCCCGTTGTTTGACTAGAGACTTGCGGCTTTGGTGAACAAATTCAATCGGGTCTTCAATGGTGATGATATGTTTAGCCATCTCTTTATTGATGTAGTCAATCATCGCTGCCATTGTGGTCGATTTACCAGAACCAGTAGGCCCAGTCACCAAAATTAAACCTTTATGATGATGGCAAATATCCCGAAAAACCGAGGGTAGCCTCAACTGTTCCATCGTCAAGATTTTCAGCGGAATTAACCGCAACACCATTGAATAGCCCTTAAGCGAACCAAAGACATTAATCCGCACGCGGGCAAAGTCGTACTGAGTTGCGCCGTCAAATTCTAAGTGTTCTTCAAAGCGCTGAATTTCCGCTTCACTCATTACCTCCTGCAACCAACTCATGAAAGCTTCTTTATTGGTTTCTGGATAATCCGTCGATTGAATTTCTCCTCGGTTACGGAAGCGAGGTATTTCCCCTACACCTAGATGAACGTCTGAATATCCCTGATCGTAAGCTTCCTTGATAATCTGCGCTAATGTTAATGCCGAAGTACTACTTTTTGGCATCGGTGGCGGGGGGCCTGGACGATAAGCCGCACTAGATGCAGCACTAGAGGGACTTCTATTCACTGACGACATATCCAACGTTTGTGTAGACTGGCGCTGCGTCGTCATTAACGATGGTGGCGGCGGCGGCATCGGGGGTATATTCCGGGAAGCAACAGGATTTATACTTGATGGATGCTGTGATTCTGTCATATATCTTTACAATGTGGCGTTAATAAACTTGAATCGGTTAAAAGTCTCTATCAGCAGTCTCTAGAGCGCTAGGAGGTAGAATTATGACTGTCTGTTTGCTCAAATATTCAAAGCAGTAGTTAGTTACATTTCACAATTCATACTTGTATACTTTTTGATTTTTAACTAAGTCTTCATCAGTTAATTAGAATATCTTTTGCTCACATATCCTTGTTTATCACACTATAAGACCTATAAAAGCCTCAGCAATTTTTCTAAAAGCTAAAGTAGTATTTATGACTTTAATGTTTGTTGTAAATACTTTGTATTGTTAAATGAGAAAATTTTGCTAGGCATAAATACAAGTTGCTAGCAACTAACAACAAAATTAGCAGCAGATAATTTATCTAGAGCCTTTTCAGAATTATGAGAACGTTAATCAGTTTTTATAAGAAGTGTTAAGCTTAGTCTAAGTCAAGAATTGGAAATGCATATTAAAAGCTACTGTACTTTGGCTTCTATTCCTGAAGATAGATACTAGAAACTCATTTTGAACCTAATTGTGAACTTGACTTTACATCCATAATTACAAAACATTAAGTGTAAAGTTTAGTAAAAAAATGCTCATTTTACTAATAGATTTTTATATACTGAATTTCACTAGAAACAATATCAGTTGGCTTGCTAAAAGCGAGATATAGCTGAAGTTAATTATTGCTGTGTAATTTGGGAGGAAAAGTCATGGTTTTGGCTCAGAGTTCTAATCTAGGAAAAACCTACTCCTTGTTGGTAGTTAAAAGCTTTTTAATCTGGACTTTCACGCTGGCAGTATGCTTGTTGGTTGTCGGTTTTCCATTAGTGGTTTTGATGGCTACGGTCGGTTGTCTGTTGTCGATTGTGTTGCAATCTGTAATGCCTGTTAGTGCAGTTTTACTGGTTGCAGGTGGTTTGATCATGTTTAATGTCATGGCAGTTGCGATCGCAGCGGGTGTGTTGACTTTCAAAGGCATCCATCCAAGTGATGTTAAATGGTTAAGCTGGCTGCATGGAGAAGCAGACCAGGCGCAGACCACTGTCTATGCTGCTTGTCCTTTAACTTGTGACATCGAGCTATAATTGATTCCACTAAATTCGACAAACAGTGCATCTGCCCGGTTAAGCCGGGTTTTTTCATGCTTATTTATAATTTGTTAGTTGTTAGTTGTAAAGATTTAGGGAACTCCAAAAAATAAATTATCCAATTTATTCAGATTTTATTTTTCTTACTTTCCCTGCTCGCTGCCCCCCTGCTTCTATAACGATGGGATATTTTTTTAGTTGGAAGTCCCTTACTATAGACCATTAACTATTGACTATTGACTAATGACTAATCAAAAACGAGTTTGTATTATTTTGGGTACACGTCCAGAAGCAATTAAATTAGCTCCAGTCATTCAGGTTTTTCAAGATTCCCCAGACTTTGAGTTGCAAGTAATTTTAACTGGACAGCATCGTGAAATGGTTGAGCAAGTAATGCAGCTGTTCAACTTAAAAGCAAATCACGACTTAGAGATTATGCAACCACAGCAATCTTTAAGCGATATTACTTGCCGCAGTTTACGAGGTTTGGAAGCATTATTTCAGGAAAACAAACCAGATTTAGTTATCGTCCAAGGAGATACCACCACGGCTTTTGGAGCAACTTTAGCAGCTTTTTATCAAAAAATTCCTGTAGGTCATGTAGAAGCAGGTTTAAGAACAGATGATTTATTTAATCCTTACCCTGAAGAAGCTAATCGCCGATTAATTTCTCAACTGACTCAATTGCATTTTGCACCCACTACTTTGGCTGTAGACAACTTGCAGCGTTCTGGTGTGTTGGGTGAAGTTCACTTGACAGGTAACACAGTGATTGATGCGTTGTTAAATGTAGCTGCAACCCAACCAGCTTGTGATGTAACGGATTTAAACTGGGATTCTTATCGCACTTTGTTAGCAACAGTTCATCGGCGGGAGAATTGGGGAGAACCATTACAAGCGATCGCTCAGGGTTTTTTGCAAATATTAGATAAGTTTCCTGATACTGCCTTACTCTTGCCATTGCATCGTAACCCGACAGTCAGAAAACCATTACAAGCACTTTTAGGAAATCATCCCCGAATTTTTTTAACTGAACCTTTAGATTATGCAGAACTAGTCGGTGCAATTGGGCGATCGCATTTTTTGCTAACTGATTCTGGTGGTTTGCAAGAAGAAGCACCTAGCTTAGGAAAACCTGTGCTAGTTCTTAGAGACACCACAGAAAGACCGGAAGCCGTGACTGCGGGTACAGCTAAACTTGTAGGAACTATAAGCGAGAATATTGTTACAGCTGCAACTGAGCTATTGAGTAACCCAAAGGCTTATCAAGAGATGGCTAATGCGATTAATCCCTTTGGAGATGGTCACGCAGCAGAACGCATCTTGCAAATTGTGAAAAATTATTTACAGCTTTCTTAAGCAACTTAAAGAAAACAGGGAACAGGGCATGTGTAGGAAGGGGACTGTTACCCGTCCAATACAATCGCCCCAAGGGGGCGACCCCTTGATTAGTCGATGAAACGAACAGGCAACAATTTCCGTATCTCATCAAAAATCTTCACTGTTCCCTGTTGCCCGTTCTCTGTTCCCTCAACCAAAGGTTGTGAAATTATTATTAACTTCTAAATAGAAAGCTGCGAGTTTGAGGGCCAACTATGCCATCTACACGTAGACCATTATTTGCCTGAAATTGTCTGACTCGGCTAGCAGTTGCTGGACCATATATCCCGTCAACTGCCAAGCCACCTAAAGCTCGTTGCACGTCTCTAACAGGTTGACCTTTCGCTCCACGATTTAGAATAACTTGACCGCCAACACCACCGGGTCTAGTGGTAGGACGAGGATTAGATGTACCGCTCAGCCAGTTAGCAGCAACGTATCTACCTGTAGCAAGCCTAGCAAAACCGTTATTGTATCCTGCAATCGTGGCAACTGGCGCACCATTGGGAATACATCCTACAACTTGGTAGGCTGTGCTTGGACCTGTACGAACACGTAGACAACTACCATTAGTTCTGACGTATGCTGCTGAAGCGATTTGAGCTTGGGTGACAGCAGCAAAAAGTACACTAATACCAGCTAAAGTTAACCAAGCAGAAGATTTAAGTAGTTTTCCTAAATTGAATTGCAGCTTGGGAAAATTATATTCTGTATATTCGGCTTGTCCAGTTGCCTCTTGGTTAGCAACAACCATGAGGGAATAAGCAATATATTCCATGATTCAGTACCTGTAAGTGATCTTAGAGAATAATTTGGTTTTTTCAGAATTTATATTTTTAGTATTTTAGATTACAAACAATCATAAAGCGTTTTTACTGATAACAGAATAAAAAAATACTAAGAATTGGTAAATTTTTTCATCAAAAGCGATCGCCTGACAATATTACAGTGCGATCGCTTATCTAAGATATAAATAAAATTCAATTAAGATTTAGTTTTTTAACTAATTTTTGATCGAGTTTAAAGTATGAAAATTATCAGATCTAATCTGACTACCATTTCGCCATACTTCCACTTTCTCTCGGTTAACTAAGTAGGAAAAGCTGCCATTATTTGCTTGATATGTATCTTTACCTATATTCCAAGCTGGAATCTTGACTGGTTGACTTGGGTCTTGTTTTAACTGCCCAACATAAAATAAACTGCCCTGATCATCACAAACTTTGACTCGAACGTTGGTAGTTTCACCTTCAATGATGGTGATACCATTACATGCATTATTAGTTATAGGTACAAAATTTACAGGGATCGGTTGTGAAGGTGAAACTTGCTGAGCTATTGGAGGTTTTGCGACTGGGCGATTTCTAGAAGCAGAGATTGTAGGCTGTGGTGGTATTTTGCTAGCCGTGGAGGTAGATAATTGTCGCATGGGATCAACTGCTAGGCGACCATCAGGATGAAGTTCAAAGTGTAAGTGAGGCGCTGTACTATTACCTGTAGATCCCATTTCTGCAATTACTTGACCTTGGCTGACCTGTTGATTTTTGCTCACCAAAAGACGACGATTGTGTCCGTAAACTGTGAGGCTACCATCAGGATGCTTAATTTCTAAATAATTTCCTAATCCCCAATCATCCCAACCGGCTTTGACTACCGTACCAGATGCCGCAGCCACAATTGGAGTACCAGCTGCCCCGGCAATATCAATTCCTTCGTGTTGATATTTCCGAAAGCCTTGAGAAATAAACCCTTGAGTTGGCCAAATTAACTTGGAAGCAGGAATAGGAGTTTGTTGAATTGGAGAATCGTCTACTACCTGAGTAAAGGCAGAGGTAGTTGTAGTGAGTAGAGCGATTAAGGATATTAATCCAATAGAGCCATAACTACAAAATCGACCAATAGTAAGTTTTTTCATAATTACTTAGCTTAATTTAAGATAATAATTCAGACATTCTTTAGTTACTTGTTGTTTCCACCTGATATCAAGCAGATCAGGAAAATAAACTTATCGAATTGGCAAGTTGGCAACCGTAAATACTAGGTCACTGTTGGCAAAAAATATGTAGCACCCACTAACTTAACAGCATTAGTTGCAATTGGCGAAAATACTACTAATAACACGGTCAAAGTTATCAGGCTATGGATAAAACATTAAAAAGTGATAATCACTGCTTGTAGACCGAGCAGTGATGGATATCAGCAAGTAAGAATAAAGTAATTTGTGAAATTTTATAAGGAGGTCAATTATCTAATTTATAAGGTTTTCAGCCGCCAGTGCTGTGCAACTTCCTTGCTCAGTCGCGCCTTGCAAGCTGGGGTGGCTGGGAGAGAATTATAATTTTTTATGCAAAATTCCTACAAATATTCAACAAACTATTGAAAATCGCAGGTAGCATTACAAATATTAGGACAAGAATAATATTATTGAACCTGCTCACTTAATAGTTGTAACTAAAGAAGAACTACTACCATACACAGTAAGGGCCTTCTTGAATTGTGCCATCGGGCATGGTAGTATGCCAGATTACATTGAACTTTCTGCAAAGACCTTCTCCGTTGACATCGGAGTCTCGGAAGTCAGCATGAGTCAAATCAGCACGTTGAAAGTAACCAATTTTGGCACCAATGAAAACAGTACCAACTGCTTTTACATGACTCAAGTTAGCCTTAGTCAAATCAGCACCAGTTAAATTAGCATTACTTAGGTTAGCGGAGAATAAATTAGCGTCTCTGAGAATAGTTTTTACCAAACCAGCTCCACCCAAATAAGCCCCGAACAAATCAGATCCAGTCAAATTAGCCCCGCTCAAATCGACATCTTCAAGATTAGCTCCTCGCAAGCTAATACCCTGCAAGTCAGCACCTTCGAGTCCAGTAATCAAACCACTAACTCCGTCTCTTTCGCCCATCTCGCCAACAATGCGAATCAACTCAATTCCATTAAAGTTACGCTCCCCAGATTTACAACGCTCCAACAATTCATCAGTAATGATTCTCCAAACCATAATTATTTAATGATGTGAATCAGGTGTTTACTTAGGACAACATGGAAGTTAAAAGCACCTGAAGTAAAGTATTCAGTCCTAGACTAACCTACATGAGCGATCGCTTCTCCTTCAATGTCGTGATATATGGGAAAGACAACATCTCTATGAAGGCTGAACATAAGGAAGAAGTTGAAATATTTTACGCTTCACTGTTACTAACGGAAGTGCGTTCGCATAGGCAAAAAGAAGTTCGCTACATAATCACCACAGTCACTACCTTAAGGAAAATTTAGAAGAATAATTTTTTAAACCAAAGGCACATCTGCTCAATTTCTGTTAAATTCATTAACTGCTTTTCTAAGTTGACGCAAGTTATCCAAACATTATTTTCACAGTAAAAATCTGATTCACGAATTATCTGATAACCACTTTTTTGATAAAAATTTACTGATGATAAAGATGATATTACCTCGATGACTTTATATTTATTTTGTCTAGCTATTTCTTCTATAGCACCAAGCATCTGTGTACCTATACCTTGACGCACAAAATTTGGATGAACATATATACCACCTATCCTAGGCTGTTGATTTAGAAGAGATGCAAATCCAACTATTTGATTATTATATTTTGCTACAATTATGCTCTCATTAATCTGTAATCTTGCTAATCTTTGATTTCTTATTAAAGACTCAATCTGATTGAAATTATAATTTGGTGATAATGCTCTAAGTGACTCAGCTTGTAGTTTCAAAATATTCTCTAAATCTTCAGCTTTTGATAAACGAATTTGCACATCCATAAAACTTTACAGTACGTTGTGTCCGAAACGAAAATAATAACTTTACATATAGTCTTCCCATAACACTTGAGCAACCAACATTCTAAGGCACGGATGCGTCTAGAAATCCAGCTGCTTCCTGTTTATTTATTCTTCAATCTTGTTAAGTGTCGCCAACGATGATTTATTGATGGATTGGGCATAAGTAAGAAAGGCAATTAACCCTGTTATGTCACTTTTGGAAAACAATAATCGAAGCGAAATTATCAACCTTTGATTGAATCAAGCTTTGAGCCTTTATTTACTAACAGAAACTAGAATTTCTAGCCAAAACCCAGAAATTAAAGCTCCAGAAGGCTGGAGAGCGATTGGCTTCTACTAAAGTGACACAAGAGGGTTAAGAAAGAGAATTGGTTACTTGTTCAAGTGAATAATTTGTAAGGCTTTAAGCCGCCAATGCTGCATACCTTGATTGCGCGACATTAGCAGCGATCGCAGTTTTTCCCCCCCAGCCTCCCCAGCTTCGACTGGGCAATAGAGATACGCAACAATGGCTCTCAAAATCATTGATAAGTCTTGGCTGTGACAAATAAAAGTAAGAAAATCCCGCCGCGAATTTCTTACTTTTGGAAAGTGGTGGTCGCCCCCTGCTCCCCCAGCCCCCCCAGCCTCGACCGAGCAAGAATAGAATACAGCATTGGCAACTAAAAGTATTGATATATAAAGCTTTTGAGTAAATTCAAAAAATTTTTTTGCTTAATTTTGGCTTAAAAAACATAAATAAAGCTTCCCAGAGTAGAGGTGAATCAAATTGGTATGGCGTTTAAATTGCTACGATATTTTGCAACAAATACAGTTTGTATTAATTCGTACGAGTTTAGGAAATCTTGTACTCAGCCCAAAGTATTGCACATTAAGGAATTTAGTAAACTTTACTCGCACAGATATAGTCAGTAGGATTAATTCCCAAAATACTTTCTTTTTCTAAGTATTTACCAACACAGTTGACTCATGTTTGCTGCCAGTTCTGCGGGGTTCATCTGCTCGTAATGTTCAAAAGGTTGATGAATCCAAGGGTTGTCTGGTAAGTAATCAACATAATAATCGGGTTTGATTACTGAACAGGCTTTATACCAAAGTACGGCAGTGCGTATTTCTACAATTGGAATATTACTATTTTGCTCTAGCCAAGGGATAGTCTGCTGGAGAGTGACTCCAGAATCTACTAAGTCATCCACTAAAAGAAGACGCTCACCTAAGCTTTCGGTAGTCATCGTTAAGTGATGAGAGAATATTAAATTACCTCTTGCTTGCTTACCAGAGCCACTGTAAGACGATGTTGCTAGAATAGCCAACGGCTGTTGGTATATACGGGAAAGAATGTCTCCTACTCGCAGTCCTCCTCTGGCAAGGCAGACAATTTGATTGAATTGCCAACCGGATTGATAAATTTGAGCAGCCAGTTGTTCAATTTTTTGGTGATAATCTGACCAAGAAACATAAAGGTCTGGCATAAACTTAAGGGAAGTAATTTTTAGTTAAAACTAAAGGCAACACAAAGTCTTTATTTTAGTATGAACACAAGGTATTTATGAACGATTTTGCTGATGATGCCCAAAAAACTCCTGAAAGTCAAAAACTGGATTTTAAAACAAAACTAGCTTATGGTGCAGGAGATTTAGGCCCAGCCATTACTGCTAATATTTCGATATTTTTTTTATTAGTTTTCTTTACTAATGTCGCTGGGATTCCGGCGGGTTTAGCTGGCAGCGTTTTAATGATTGGCAAAATTTGGGATGCAGTAAATGATCCAATGGTGGGAGTACTAACGGATAAAACTAAATCTCGTCGTTGGGGTCGTCGTCTTCCTTGGATGCTTTATGGAGCAATTCCCTTTGGGATTTTCTTCTTCTTGCAGTGGATTGTACCGCGATTTAGTGCCGACCAAAGTGCTAATATTTGGCCTTTGTTCTGGTATTACGTAGCAATTGGATTAATTTCTCAGGTGTTTTATACTGTCGTGAATTTGCCTTACACGGCAATGACTCCAGAATTAACTCAAGATTATGACGAACGTACTAGCCTCAATAGTTTTCGCTTCACATTTTCTATTGGTGGCAGCATACTTTCGTTGATTTTATCAAAAGTTGTGTTTTCTTTGATCAGCGATCGCCAACAACAATATCTAGTTTTAGCAGCAGTTTGTACTATAATTTCGATTTTATCTTTATATTGGTGCGTTTTTGGAGTCCGCGATCACATTTTAGCTTTTGAAGCAAAACGTACCCAACTTGAGGAACCACCAGCTATCCCTTTCTTTGAACAATTAAAAATCGTCTTTACTAATCGCCCTTTTTTATTTGTAATCGGTATATATCTTTTTTCGTGGTTAGGTGTACAGATTACAGCCAGTATTATTCCTTACTTTGTGATTAACTGTATGCGTCTGCAAGAATCAGATGTACCCACAGTCATGATTGCAGTCCAAGGAACTGCCTTACTGATGTTATTCGTTTGGACTGCGTTAAGTAAAAAAATTGGCAAAAAACTGGTTTATTTTTTAGGAATGAGTTTGTGGATAATAGCCGCCGCTGGACTATTTTTCTTACAGCCTGGTCAAATAGGTTTAATGTATATTATGGCTATCATGGCGGGTGTTGGCGTATCTACAGCTTATCTAGTTCCCTGGTCAATGATTCCAGATGTGATTGAATTAGATGAACTCCAAACCGGACAACGCCGAGAAGGAATTTTTTACGGCTTCATGGTTTTACTGCAAAAGTTTGGTTTAGCTTTCGGGTTATTTCTAGTAGGTAATGCCTTGCAAGCATCCGGTTTTCAATCAGCTGTAGCAGGACAAAGTATACTACCAACACAACCAGATTCAGCCCTATTGGCTATTCGTATTGCAGTTGGGCCACTGCCAACTATTTGTTTAATTTGTGGCTTAATATTAACGTATTTTTACCCAATTACCCGCGAGATGCACGCAGAAATTATGCTGAAACTCCAAGAACGTCAGAACAAAACCTAAAAACCGAAACCAAAGCAAGTTACCAATGTAAAAACTACTTCTGGCCTTACTCTTTAAATCCCAACTACAAAAGTAGTACTTCCTCTACTTCTGTTATTTGCTCTGGTGTCAAAGTTCCCAATTTGCGTAGAAGTTTAGCATGAGGAATTGTGATAATATTTTGTACGTCAAATACTCCTTATTGAAGGAAATTAACTTTGACTTGCACCTCAAATCTGGAACCGCGTGGGCTTGTAGTATGTAGAATTAAAGTAAATAATGCACGGTCTTGATCTAAAATAGGAACACTAATTATCAAGCATGGTCTGACTTTCGCTACATAACCTAGATCGACAAGCCAAACTTCCCCACGAAGAGGACTATTCATGAGCAGATTCTCGTTTATCTAACTCTAAAAAAAGTCTTTCAGCATTCAGAACTAAATCTTCATCAGATAAAAGCGGCAAGTCTAAATGAATTATCCGCTTCAAAATCTCTGATGTAAATTCTAATCTTTCTGAATCTGTTAAATGATCAAAATTTTTCAAAAGTTCTTGGACTAAATCAGTCATAATCTTTGTCATTGAATAGAATCAACACTATATTATGCCCATTTACACTAATGTCTTTTCATCAATTGGCTGATGATATAAAATCATTAGCTGATTAGCATTTAATGTTTCTAATGCATAAGCTTTTCCTGTTAAATCACTAAATTCCACTTCAAAAACTCCAGGTTCATATTCTTCTACAATTGTTCCTACTTGACCGCGATGCAATCCTAACTTCGGTAAGTTTTCGGTGAGAGCAACAACATCTAATAATTTCATTACTATTACCTCATTGCTTAGAGTAAAAGCTAACAAGGCGCGAAAAGCTTTCATTATTCCTCACAATCCTTAGCCTCAGATTGATCTATGCTATCTGCTCTTTAAAATTTTTCATTTATGATCAGGTAAAAGTAAAAAGAGCAGAAAAGTTTTGGTCACCGCTACTCAGCTTGATTAAACTTCTCTCTCAAAATAGCTTCGACTTCACTTTCAGGATTTGCAAGGTCAAAAGGATAGGGTTGTCGATTAGCTGGGTCACGACGCTGCATCAAAACTTTTAACGCAGACCGAAAGGCTTCCTCGTCATTCCTATGTTTAGAAAGATACTGTTTTAATTCAGCATTTGTCATCTGAGATAGATTCGGTGTCATATAACAAACTCCCAACTACCATTTTCATTAATTATGAGCGCTATTTCATCATCTATCCCAGCTTGAATGTAAATTGTTTTCAACTTTTGGTCGTAACGAAAAATTTGGATTGATTGGTACAAATTGGAAAGCAACTGACAAAGGAATATTGCAGTGTCTGCTTGTTTTTGTGTTGGCAAGTTGCTACTTTTGAAGATACACCAACTGTAGCTTACCAGAAGTCAATGTCTATACTCACTTAACAACTTAATGATTGCACCAGTTAACTACATTTATCTTCTCGACCACATCTTGAGCGTTCTCTGCATTTAAACCTTTAAATTTGTACTTAAAGATACATAGAAAATCTTCTATTTCATGCGGTTCAAGTTGTTGCAAATCTTAGGACAGTTTAGATACCTCAACGGTTTTGAATTTACTGCACACTCCTAAAGCTTCTGCTCCAACTCGTGTTCCTCGGTGCAAATAGACCACCATCGGTAGCAAGTTAAGCTTAACACCAATTCTTAGAGAAGTATCGTAAATGTATAACTCACCTGCGCCACTGATTGGTTGCAGCAACGTATCGATTAAGAGAAAGAGATCATTGAAATTTTTGCACATTTGAATTGATTTCAAATTAGCTAGTAAATCTTGTTTAGCTTGCTCAAGGGTTGATTTTTTCAGTCTCCGTTGATGTGAACATCTTTTACCCCTGCTGTCAACTGCAAGTGCAGCATATTCGATTGTTGAAGCTAAAGTTGGTTGTTGTCGAAACCAATCAAGTTCAGCTTGCGCCTCTGGTCTAATTTTCCTAATGTAAATATGTACGAATGACTTAATTGTTTGCTTTTGCATACAAAATAAAGTTTCACTTTTTAAAGTCATCTAGCTGTAAACCATACCAGCCATACCAGTGACGCACCGCTAGCCAAACAGCAGAAAGCAAACCTGCACCGCTGAGAGTCAAACCACTAAAAGATACTAATAATCCAAAAACTGGCAATACTGCACCAGCAATAGTACAAACGATCGCAGCTAAAGAAGCACTCCGAGTTAACCCCAATCCCCATGTCAAAATTAGTAAAATTAAGGAGATCATCGTCCAAGCTAACTCAGCATTCATGAAGCGAGCCAGATAAGTTAAAGTCAATAAACAAGCGAAGAAAATACTACCAGCGATCGCAACATTTTTTAAACTCATTGGTAGCGATAAATATAATAATAATATCCACCATAGAAAGATTGCTGGTGCTAACAATAAAAGACGAGGAATAATCCCAGTATTCCGAATAGGATTGGTGTTGGTAAATACTCCAAATGGGTTTTTCACCGAAACATTGTCATCAAATATCCAGGTAAATTGAGTACCCCGTGCATCAGTTTTAATCTCATTAGGTACAATACCGCTGGCAAAATCAGCAGCAGCAAAGTTAGCAATCGCTGTGAGGCGGAAGTTAGAAAGCAACTGTCCAGTGGCGCTATAAACCCAACGTGACCCTCCTTGAGCCTTGTAGGTGACGCGAAATGTAGTTTCTTGTCCTGGTTGTAGGCTAAAGGGAAAATTATAGTTACCGGGATTTGTTGGTTCTAATCGAATGCGATCGCGCTCTACTTTATAGTTAGAAAGTAGCGAATAACCGTTGGGTGGTGGTACTTCAAAGAAAAAATTATTAATATCTTTGAGTCGATTTACAACTTTGTAGTCAGCACTGTAATCTATGCGATAAACGGCGCTGCGACCTTGAACATCGGTATTTTGGTCAAGCTTGACTTGAATTTGTGATCCAGCTAATGTCAAAAAGCGGTTGACCTGTTGCGTATCATTGACTTTAACTATCTTGCCGTTAACTTGATTGGTATAGGTAATTGGCTCTTGAATAACGTAACGTATTTGGGGCGCAACTTGTTCTAGTTTATCCCCGGCCACACTTTGGTTTACTTGAGTGACTTTTGCTTGTTCCCAATAATGATAGCGATTACCCAAAGTGGAACAAAGAAAAAATCCCACCACCAACAGAACTAATACCAAAGTTAAATGCTGCAATCCCCGCAATAGTTGCGAGTAACGAACAGCCCACTCGCCAATAAAAATTAGTTGTTCTGGCTGATGGCGACGCAAGGTAAAACTTAGTAGAGCGATCGCCACTCCCAAAGCTACGATCAAAAATATCAATAATAGTGAAGCTTTGAGTACATCAGTTCCAAATTGGATTAGCTCTGTGGGATGTGTTAAATCAGGTAATCCTGGAACGCCCTGAGTAGAAAAAGACATTGGGATTGCTTACAGAATTTGGAGAATCAGACCAATATAACCTCGTAAAAGTTTCTAGTAGGGGTTAGGGGCTAGGAGCTAGGGCGTGTTTTTAAACTCGAACTGTAGGTTGGGGAGCCACTGCGTTGGGGAGACAGCGCCGTGGGCGAAGAGAAGTGTGGTCTTGGGCTTTGCCCCTCCGGGTTCAGCAGTCCCTCTTTGTTGGGACAACAAGACCGGGCTGCCTCACCAAGTGGAGCAACTTCGGGGTTTCCCGACTTGAGGCGACTGTCGTCGGCTCTGCCGACTTGTAGACGCTTCTGCGGCTACTCTGCGAGTTCTCCGAAGGAGTACCCGCAGGGTAGTAAGTGGCGTTTGACGTAAGGAAACCCAACAAAGCAACGTAAATGTTGGGTTTGAAAACAGTCTCTAGGGGTTAGGGACTAGTAGTACACCAAGTCATCTTTGCATAATGAACGGCAGGGGTGGCAGGGGGGGTAAAAGCCTGATTGAATAACAATTCTTGCTCCCCCTGCTCCCCCTGCTCGACCTACATGGCAATTTTTGGTTGGTAAACTACTAGGGACTAGATGTCCCTTATATTCCCTCATCCTCTATTTTTGAGCATTCCTTCCTCGACAAACTATCTCCATTGAATTAGCTTCTGGAGTCCCAGGTTTAGGGAAAATCTCTCGCTTGGTCTGATCATCACGGGTTAATTTTCCAACCGAGGTATAAATAGACAGTCTTTCGGAAAATAACCTCCTCTGACCACAAGCAGCACGAAGAGTTCTTTTTGCTGTACCATCGCTGTGCTTTTGTACAAGGGTATACTCGTTTCCTTTAATTGATGCCAAGTCAAGCGCCATTGGATGTCCATTACCATCAGAGCCTACTTGAATATACAGATTATTGTGACTTG
The DNA here is from genome assembly GCF_029953635.1 of Halotia branconii CENA392. Classification (NCBI taxonomy): domain Bacteria; kingdom Bacillati; phylum Cyanobacteriota; class Cyanophyceae; order Nostocales; family Nodulariaceae; genus Halotia; species Halotia branconii. The sequence continues at coordinate 6,502,626 of NZ_CP124543.1, forward strand.
TCTGCGCGATCGCTGTGCTACCTAATGAAAGTGCAAATACCGCTACTAAACTACCAAAGCTCTTTAAAAACATAAAGTTTAAAAGTGAAAAACTGTATATTCTTTTGTATTCATGTAAAGGTAATTTATGGCGCGGTGAAATTACTAAATATTTCTTATTAAATAAACAATTGACAAAAAAAATACTAGTAGTTATAGTGAAAAATTTCAGTATTGTGCTACAATAAAAATTACAGATTTTGCGGCTTTATACTTATACCGTTTCTTTGTGAAGGCGCTTCATTTTTTTTGTGCTACCTACACTCTTTGCAGCACCCTGTAGACTCACATTTGGCATCCTCAGAAGATAGCTGCTGTCGTGTCTATGTTTTTAAAGCGCATCTTAATACAGAGTTAGTATTAATACAAGAAAAATGTAAATAAAAAAACTCCAGTCCTTGTTAAACAAAGCTGGAGTACAGGATATCAATCATGATTTAAAATATATTCTTCCCCATATTGATACTGAACAATCACCAAAAATATATTAAATTCTCAGACGTGATTAAATAATATTTTTTCTCTAGATGATTTTATCGCCACAAAAAAACCGTAGCTGGACTACTACGGTTAATTTGAGTGGATTACTGAACTCTAACTCTCTATAAATATTTGCGTCTTACAACTTTAGCTATTTACCTTGCTGTAATCTCGGTAATCTCTTGGAGAATAGTCTAACTACTTCAAGATATATTTGTCATTACTGACTTTAAATATTTACTTTGGTAAAATATTCATCTATATTCCCCGTGAAATATTGTGTAGTTGGTAGCTTTAATAAAGCTATAAATTTTTTTTTACTGTAAAAACACGTAATATATAAAGATTTAGCATACTTTAAAGTCTCAAGCAAACATGTTTTGTGTAAAAATAGGCACAGTCACAGAGAATAAAAAGTCCAGTAATTTAGAGAAAATAAAAAAGAAGCGATCGCAGAGTATGTCTAATCAAAAGAAAACCCCGCTTGATAGTCGGGGTAGTATTGACGACAATATTGTGAGTATTCCACTGCATGAGATCCTAAAAACACAGCAATTATCAGGATTAAAAAAATATTACCTTGTTTATTAAAGTATTCTGTCCATCTGATTGTATATATAGTTATCTATCGTTAGTGAGATGATTTTTAGGTGTGATGTAAGTAAGAAGCGATCGCTCTTTTCAAAAGCCTCTCTGGCTTCTTAATGATCCCCAAACCATATTTTGGCCAACAAATTGCACTCTTAACGTGATATTGGTATTACAGCGACTCAATCTCTATCTGTCAGTTAAAAAAACATTATGGGTTTTGCCGACCTATCGATCGCAGAGATAGCAGCAGACTACAGTATTCCTGTAGAAGAAGTGTTTTCTCTGTGCGACCAACTGGGAATTGCCTATAAACACCAAAAGACCCGTTTGGCGTTAGAGGATGCAAAGGCAATTATTTCGCAAATATTGTCTGAAATATACCCAAGAGGTACTAGCAACTCAATGGGTGATACCAAAGTCACTTAAAGGGCTATATTCGGACTTTCGCTAATTACTAACGGCGAAAATCATCAGCCATTAGCAATTAGCAACGTGGAGATTGGGCATCGCTTTCTTAGCTGTGTTGAGCGTCAAAATCTTTAAGGGGAAACATGTTTAGAAGACTAATTGGCGTTGTTGTAGCTACCATTTTGCTAACATTCCAGCTGAGTGTTAGTAGCGCGACAGCAGTGGAAATGGACAAAGCTATCCGAACAGTGCCATTGAATGATCAGGGCGATACCGTCGTACTCAGCCTAAAACAAGTCAAAGAAGGCAAACGCTTATTTCAGTATGCTTGTGCCCAATGTCATGTTGGAGGCGTTACCAAGACCAACCAAAACGTAGGACTGGAACCAGAAGCGCTAGCACTGGCATCACCAAACCGTAACAACATTGAAGGTTTGGTGGATTATATGAAAAATCCTACTACCTATGATGGTGAAGAGGAAATTTCCGAATTACATCCCAGCATCAAGAGCGCAGATATTTTCACAGAAATGAGAAATCTGACGGATGATGACTTAGAAGCGATCGCGGGTCATATTCTCCTACAACCAAAAGTTGTTGGTGACAAATGGGGAGGCGGTAAGATTTATTACTAAAAACCTCATGATTGGGCATAGGGCATAGGGCATAGGGCATGGGGCATGGTGAGGGGTGCAGAGAAAGAAGAACTGTCTCTTTGTCTCTTACCTTTCTCCCTGTTCCCTGTTCCCTGTTCCCTAAATAGTTATTGCTATCGATTTTTCGTCATTGTTAAAAAAAAAATTGCATCTACGACAGATTGTCATATTTAGCGTTAATTGAATTTAAAATGGAATAAGGAAAATAAAAACTATTTGTTAGGAGAGACACATGAAATTGATTGCGGCAAGCTGGCGACGCTTTAGTTTAGCTGTATTGACGATTCTTTTAGTTGTTAGCAGTTTTGCTGTTTTTACTCCTAGTGCTGCGGCTGAAACGCATCAGGTGAAACTGGGTAGCGATAAAGGAATGCTGGCATTTGAACCAGCAAAGTTAACAATTAAACCAGGCGACACAATTGAATGGGTGAATAACAAAGTGCCTCCCCATAATGTTGTGTTTGATGCTGCCAAAAACCCATCTAAGAGTGCTGACCTAGCAAAATCTCTATCTCATAAGCAGTTGTTGATGAGTCCTGGTCAAACCCAAACTACAACCTTCCCCGCAGACGCACCTGCTGGTGAATACACCTTCTATTGCGAACCACACCGTGGAGCTGGCATGGTTGGTAAAATCACTGTTGAAGGCTAAAAACAGCACTATCGACACAAGATAATTTTTCTGGGTTGACTCAGCAAAATTAGCAAAATATGCCACATTTTTCTAGTGGCACATAACGATAGATAAATAGCAGTGACGAGTCCTATTTCCGCCCAGAATGCTCAACGCCCTGCGGCGATGGAGGTAATAAACTCGTCACCGCTAATTTTGTTCAAAGTTATCTGTATCAAGAACGAATAAGGTTTATACTCTCCAGAATAGTGGCTTGAGGTTTTTAGATGCTGCTTACGAGGAGACTATCTTGAGAGTATTTTTATTAATATTGCTATCAGCGATCGTTTTATTAAAATTGACATTTATTCAGCCAGCCTTAGCCGCCCAAACATCAAATGCTGCTCAGATCTTCAATAATAACTGTGCTGCTTGTCATATAGGTGGCGGCAACATCCTCATTTCTCAAAAAACTTTGAAAAAAGAAGCACTGTCTCAGTACCTAGAAAACTATAACAGCGACTCTATTCAGGCGATTATCTATCAAGTACAAAATGGCAAAAATGCTATGCCCGCCTTCAAGAGCAAATTAAGCACTCAAGAAATCTTGGAGGTAGCCAGTTACGTGTTTCAAAAAGCTGAACAAGGCTGGTAAATGATAGCAGGGGAGCAGGGGGCAGGGGAGAAGAGGAAAGAGTGTTAAGCACAAGTGAATAGTGCGAAGTAAGTAGTTTCAAACTCCCCCTTGCACCCCGCACCCTGCCCCAATTCCTCTTAATTGCCCCATGCTCCTTCTTTTATTTGTCTGTATCAGAACTTTTTCTTTGTTCCCTGACACCACGTAACTTTTGTATTAGCTTTTGATCAGCTTCTTCAGACGAAGACTGGGTGCTATTAGCTTCTGGCGTAGATAATGGTTTAGTGGTGGCTGCTGGTTTAGGTGCTGGCTGATCATTTCTCAGTCGCAGGCCGGGTAATGGTTTAACAGTAGCTGCTGGTGTTGGTTGATTAGTGACTTCTGGGGTAGATGATGGCTTGGGAAGAACTAAGTTTGGTATTGGCTTTTGAGTTGCTTCAGCAGTATTTTCAGTGTTGTTTTGAAAACGCAAGCTAAACGGATAACGGTTAGTTTGCTTATCCCCTTTAGGAGCCTTTGTATTAAAGTATTCTCTGGCTTTTGATTTTAGGTCAGGAGAAAGAGATTTGTCTTGAAACTTAATGTCTAAAACTTTACCTTCAGGATCTACTACCAAAAAACCTAAGACCGTACCTTCAAGCCCCGGTTTATTTGTAGAAACGCTGTCACGAATGACCGCTTTTTCTTCCGAGTTGGGGTATTGCTTTTGAAGGGCTTTTCTTAAATCTTCGTATGAGTTGACCTGTGCGATCAGCGCCTGTTGACTTGTTTTTGTAGGTAAATCAGGCATCTTAGGTGTAGACCCTTGACGCAACTGAGGAATATTTTCCCTTGCAATGATTAAGTCATCTCCAAGTTTGGGAGTTTTTCCTACAGGTGCTACTAGCGGTCGATTTTGAGCAAGTTTAGATGCATCGTTACTAGGCAAAGTAGTTTGTGGAACTGTATTGCTAGTGATTGGGGTCTTAACAGGACTGGGAGTAGGAGCATTCAGCAAATCACGCGGTAGTTTAGCTGAGTTTAATGCTGGTAATTTATCTACAGGCAGTGGTTTAGATGCTGTTGCTATCTCTACTTCTTTCTCGTTAAAACGAGGAACTGATGGAATTTTAGTGAATTTTTGATCAGCAGCATTAAAACCAGAAGTATCAAACCGTAAGTCTTCCTTCGGAACTACCTGCATAGATTGTTCTTGAGGTAAAGACTGTTCTTTGGGTGAAGATGCAATCCGATAGTTATCAGGTCTGGTGACGATTGGTGGTAGTACTGGCTGGGTATATGCAGGTAATGGTAATGGAGGTAACACAGTTGTCTGTGCGTCCAGGTTGGGAGGAAGTTGCTGAGAAAATTGCTGTTGTGCAGGTAACTGTGGTTGCAGAGGTAATTGCGGTTGCAAAGCAACTTGAGGTGCAGTACCTGGAGTTTGTGGCAGACGGTTTTGGTCAGCTTGGCTTAATTCCAAAATTCCGACTGTTTTTGGTGCTGTTGATTCTTTAGGTTGACTGGAATTTACAGGCATCAATGGCACAATCAATGCAATAGCACCGTGGATACCAAGAGAAGCTATTGCCGCTATTCCAGTTGGCTGACCTAAGATTTCTGGTATATTTTTTATCAAGGAGACGTAAGACATATTTGTTATCGTTCACTCAGCTCGGTTGCAGTTGACTAGCAAAGTATTTAATCTTGATTGCAATAGATGCGTTCTTCTAAAAATAATAACTTTTTGCGCTGGTACTCAAAACAGCAAAATCAGTTTTTTTTCAAGTTTTTATTTTAATGACGCAGTATTGCACTTGGAAAGTTGCACTTACTGATAAAGCTCTAGACAACGATCGCTTTTAAAAGGCGATTTTTATAAAAAGATGCACAGCAAAAACTGAAACTTAGGATAGTTGTCACTGTTGGATAGTGACATCAGTCTAAATGTATATCCATGTTTATTTGAGTCGCTGAGTCACGCTTCAGTCACAGATGACGAGCTTGCTCGTCAATGGGATGGACTGTAGGCTGAATCATACCACATCAGTTTAGTCTCAAACTGTGGTTCACTTTACTTTTTTTTAAAAAGCCAAAATGCCATTACCCACTGTTATTGTGCCTGGATATTTAGAAAGCGCGATCGCCTATCGTCAATTAGAACAATCTCTAGAACAGTTGGGTTTTCCCACAGTTACAGTACCCCTGCGCCGACGCGACTGGATACCTACGATTGGTGGCAGGCCTGTAACACCAATTTTGCAACAACTTGATTGCACAGTAAAACAAATGTTGCAAAAATATCAGGCTACTCAAGTCAATTTGATTGGCCATTCCGCCGGGGGTTGGATCTCTCGTATTTACTTAGGAGATCAGCCTTACGCAGCCAGAGGTGAAGTCAAATCTTGTGTTTGGAAAGCTCATCCTTTGGTTGCTACTCTAACTACTCTAGGCACACCCCATATTAGTCAAGAACGCTGGACACGCCAAAATTTAGATTTTGTCAGCAATAATTACCCTGGAGCGTTTTATAAACATGTACGTTACGTTTGCGTAGCCGGAAAAACAATTTTTGGGGCTAGGCGAAGAGGGAGTTGGCTAGCTTACAGCAGTTATCAACTAACTTGTGGCATCGGTAATACTTGGGGAGATGGGATCACACCCATTACAGCTGCTCATCTAGAAGGTGCGGAAAATCTTGTGATTCCAGGAGTTAACCATTCTCCCCGAAGTCCGGGAATTTGGTATGGTTCCCCAGAAATATTAAAAGCTTGGGTAAATTATTTGATTTAAACTTGCTCATTGATCAATAGACCTCTTGCATAAATATCTTTTTGTCTCACGCAAAGACGCAAAGACGCAAAGAAGAAGCTAAGAATAAGGACTTTTGCAAGAAGTTTAATTATGTTTGATCTTTTCAAATGCTTGAGTATGAGAGGTGGTGTCGTGGGGTACAGACCACAGTTTGATGGTTTCGTCACTACTACTACTTGCTAGGGTCTGCCCATCTGGGCTGAAAACGATAGACCATACAGATTTGGTATGCCCTGCAAAGTTGGCAAGAAGTTTGCCATCGCTGAACCGCCAAAGCTTGAGTGTTTTGTCATAGCTACCACTGGCTAGAGTTTGTCCATTGGGGCTGAAGGCAACTGACCACACGGCTCCAGAATGTCCTGTGAGAGTGCGTAATATTTTGCCATCGTTGAGCCGCCAGAGCTTGATGGTTTTATCTTCACTACCGCTGACTAGGGTTTGCCCATCGGTACTAAAGGCAACAGAGCGTACTGCTTGAGAATGCCTTGCCAGGGTTCGTATAAGTGTCGGACTACGAGTTTTTAGCTGCCAAATTTGAATCAAGCCATTTGTAGTACCACAGGCTAACTTCTGGCTATCAGGGCTAAAAGCAACTGATTTCACCCATTTTGCATCCTGGAGTGTCAAGAGTTCTTGTCCTGTGTCTTGATTCCAAAGTTTAATGGTATTATCAGCACTGCTACTGGCAAGCAACTTGCCGTTAGGACTTATGGCAACAGCCTCTACATTATCTCTATGCCTATCAAGGGTACGTATTAAAGTACCTGTTTTTAAATTCCACAATTTAATTCGGTTATCCCAACTACCACTAGCAAGTACATGGTCATCATTGTTAATGGAGAGAGATGAGATGGCATCAGTATGTCCTTTGAAAGTGTGGAGCAATTCGCCAGTATGCAGATTCCAAATCTTAATTGTGCCATCATAACTACCACTGGCTAAAGTTTTACCGTCTGAATTAATAGCGATCGCATAAACCCACGCTGAATGCCCTTTAAGAGTTTGAGTAGGTTTAATGATGGGTAAAGAAATAACATTGGACGTAACCTGCTTTGACAACGGCAATCTATCACAGCCAATTCCAAATATAGTTGATATAGAAGTAATTACTAAGACTGCTGTAACTTTCTTAACAATTAGTCTTGCCATATAAAAAACTTACATTTACAGATTTTGCAACAAAATTGAGGTTATTTGTTAATTTTTTCAGGAATTACTTTGCTCTCAATTTTTTGTTGTTTATTGAGGTTCTCAATCCACATACGGATAATCAATAAAGTTGCGATTGTCATAGTGGAAATAATGCTAACTGGTGTTAAATACGTCCAATGTCCTAACATTTTGTCCCAGATATGCCAAGTCAAAATAAATATGGATAAGTAAGTCAATTTATGTAATTTTTTCCAGTTTTTTCTTAGTTTTTTTACACTCCAATCATTAGAAGTTATTGCTAAAACCGTAAAAATTAGCAAAGTACTTATTCCCTGGATGTAGATCCAAAGTGTCTTCAGATCAAAAAAATCAAAGTTTCTTTTTTGAACCATCATGAATCCATGACCTAAAGCCAAAAGAAAGGCAATAATACCTATAAGGCGACGGCGTTTAAGAAGAAATTGGGGAATGCCAGTTTCTTTAGTTTGCGGAAAAACAACTTTCAGAATAGTGGGAAGTAAGGTGATAAGATAACTAGCTAATGCCGTAAACCCAAGGATATTAGCTATAGGTGAGTCATCCATTACGAACATGATTAATCTCCCAAATAAAGTAGAGTTTTTGGCTATGATGGTAACTACAAATAATTAAGAAAGTCTAGATAAGATATCAGAGATTATTTGGTAGTTTATGCAATTTCAAAAATAAATTTATTTGGATATTTTAAAATTTGATGAGAGAAAAATAATAGATAAAATTAGTTGCAGAAAAATATCACTTCCAACATTCTCTAAAGTGATGAGATCAGAAAATGTAAAAGTTAATAAATCAAATCAACATTTAAAACGTGAAAGGTTTTATGTCCGGGTTTCCCTTTTTACACAAGTGAGTTCAGAAATCAAACCGGATTGCTGTAGCTTTTCTTTTTGATATATTTTCTTAGTTACTTGACAATTCATTAATAAACTAAGTAAGTCGGTGAAATAAAATCAAACTATGTAAATAAAAATAAATAAGGCTCAAACTCTTTCTCCCATGCTCTTGGTCACTGAGCGACTTGTACTGAGTTTAGCCTGAGCGTTGGTTGCTGAGTTTCGACTTCGCTCAACTGCCGCGCAGTCGAAGCAAGCCGAAGGGCGTAGTCGAAGTAAGCCGAAGTGCTGCCTCCTACTTTATTACAGCGATAATTATTGACATCGACCTACTTATTTTAGGGATACTGATAGTTTCTTGGTACTACCCTTAAGGGTACTTTTTTAGCGACTGGATTAATGAGGCAAAAAATAAAATTTTCGCTTAAGCTAATCGGCATTTAAGCTGCATAATATAAATGCAGAGTCGATTGAAAATAACTATGCCACCACCAGCCAAAAACTTTTTAACTTCGGAACAAGTTACTCAGTTGCAGCAAGCTCTTAAGGAGAGCGAGCTACCGCACGTCACGGAAAGAATTTTAATTATTTTGCTCCAAAGATAAAAAACAAGGGCAATAGTAGCTATGTTGCAATTTAAATGCCGATTAGCTCATAATATCGATTTGTTTGGTCCACAATCGTGTAATTACCGTTTAGATGGTAGAGAGTAAAGCATATACTTGGTGGCAGGGTCAATATTTGCTTTTGGGTTAGGGCTTCCGTATGTAGGGGTGAAATGAGTATATGGACAATTTTACCGTTCGACCAATGAGGAGGTCAGAATTAGATCTAGTAATTGATTGGGCAGCAGCTGAAGGCTGGAATCCAGGAACTTATGATGCTGAATGTTTTTACCAAGCCGATCAATGCGGTTTTTTTGTGGGGGAATTGAACAATGAAATTGTGGCAAGTATTTCGGCTGTAGCTTACTCTAAGCACTTTGCCGTTATTGGCTTTTATATTGTCAAACCGCAGTTTCGTGGGCGAGGTTTTGGCATGAAGATGTGGAAAGCAGCAATGGCATACCTTGGTACTGAGCGTAACATTAGCTTAGATGGAGAGATTGCTCAACAGGAGAATTACCACAAATCAGGTTTTCAAATCGCCTATAGTCATATTCGTTATCAGGCTTTCGGCGGCGGCGTTGCGCCGAAAGGCATTGTAGAACTCAAAACTGTACCAATTGATCAGTTAGTTGCTTATAGTCAAGAGCTTTTTTTGGCTGAACGCAAGCAGTTCCTACAACTTTGGATAAAGCAACCAAACAGTGCTGCGTATGGGGTTGTTAGAGATGAGCATATCGTTGGTTATGGAGTCATCCGCCAAAGCCATACGGGTTTCCGGATTGGGCCATTGAATGCTGACGATGAACTGATTGCCGAGCAACTCTTACTCGCCTTGCTTGCTTTTGGTTCTGATGCTCCGGTGTTTCTTGATGTGCCTTCTTCCAATTTTGAAGCGATTAAGCTGGCTCAACGTTACGGGATGAAGCCAGTCTCTGAAGTTGCTCGGATGTACAATAAAGAAATTCCTAACTTGCCTATAAATCGTGTATTTGCTGTGACTTGCTTAGAAGTTGGTTAGGTAAGTGTGTATGACTTGTTGGCCAATTCATGTAAACCGCAATTTCTAGTGTCAGCAGCTTAGCTGCGCTTAGAACGTAGCGTTAGCGAGTCTGCAAGCGTCATTGCGAATTGGTTTGACTTGCTTACTTACCTTTCTGAAATTTGCACAGTGCGATTAAACAAATTCATTACTATAGAAATAGTCAAGCTAAGAGTAAGATAAGTAAGCATAATTAGCAACATGACTTCTACAGCTTTTCCTGTTTGGTTAAAAGTGGTAGAGGCGACAAAATAAATATCAGGGTAGCCGATGGCGATCGCTAAACTAGAATTTTTCGTCAAATTTAAATATTGACTTGTCAATGGGGGAATGATTACCCGCAAAGCTTGAGGGAAAACTACTAATCGCATTACTAACCTTGGTTTTAGCCCCAGTGATCGCGCTGCTTCCCATTGTCCTTTGGGTACTGATTGAATCCCACCTCGGACAATTTCGGCAATAAAAGCACCCGTGTAGAAAACCAACCCCAGCAGCAAAGCCGAAAACTCTGGAGACAAATTAAACCAAGGTAGTTCTAAACCATTTTGACTCAGACCAGCAAACCCCAAAACAGAAATCTGATTTTCTCGCTGGGGAAAACTTAAGAAAACGGCAAAGTACCAAAACAATAATTGCAATAATAAAGGCGTATTGCGGAAAATTTCTACATACACTAGAGCAATTTTCCGTACTAACCAGTTATCAGATAACCGAGCAATGCCAGCAGTTATCCCCACAATTGTAGTCAAAAAAATTCCCATCACTGCTATCCGCAATGAGTTAATTAACCCCACCCACAAAGCGCGACTATAGGTATCAGTTGGATTGTAGTTAATTATCGTTTCACCAATATCAAATGAAGCTTGCTGCTTGAGAAAATCAAATCCAAATTGAATGCCTAATTGCTGCAAATTACGGATGAGATTACCCCAAATTATTGTGACTACAATTACGGCTAAAAATACGGCGATTAATTGCGTTGCAATCAACCAAAATCGGCGATCGCGCCATATAGGTGGTTTGGAATTTATCATTGGTTAATGGGCATGGGGCATGGGGCATGGGGAAGAAGAGGAATTGGGGACAAGGAGAATTAGAGAATTGGGGAAAGAACTGTCCCCTTGTCCCCTTGTCTCCCCTGCCTCCCCTGCTCCGGTCACTGAGCGTAGTCGAAGTGCTGCTCCCCTGCCTCTTCTGCTTCTTATCGGAACGGCGGAGAATACAATAGTCCTCCTTGCTTCCATAGTTTATTTTCCCCACGTTCTAAATTGAGTTTAGTCTTTGGTCCAAGGTTGCGATTGTAAATTTCGCCGTAGTTACCAACATGTTTAACAATTCTGGCAGCAAAGTCATTTGTTAAACCAAGTCCCTGACCAAGATTACCTTCTGTACCTAAAAAGCGCTTAATATCTGGGTCGTTATTATTGGCAAACTGTCCTACATTCTGGGAATTAATATTTAACTCTTCGGCTTTAATTAAGGAAAAAACCGCCCACTTGACAGTATTTGCTAACTTAGGATTTCCTTGAGCAACTGCTGGTGCAAGTGGCTCGGAAGAAATGACTTCATCAAGAATTACATTATCTTCTGGTTTGGGTAGAGTGGTACGCCGAGCTACTAATGCCGAACGATCAGCTGTAATGCCTTGACAACGACCTTCAGCATAAGTCGCAAAGGTAATATTTACGTCTTCAAAAACAACAGGTTTATAAGTGATACCCCGTTTTCGCATTTGGTCTGCTAAATTTTGTTCAGTAGTAGTACCAGTTTGAACGCATATTGCTTTATTTTTCAAGTTTGCTATGGACTTAATACCGCTATTTTTATTAACCATGATGGCTTGACCGTCATAGAAGACGACAGGCGCAAATTCTAAACCAACTGAGGTATCACGACTCAATGTCCAAGAAGTGTTACGACTGAGTACATCAACTTCACCAGTTTGTAAAGCTGTAAATCGTTCTTTGGCATTGAGATTGCGAAATTCTACTGCATCTGGATTGTCAAACACAGCTGCTGCTACAGCGCGGCAAACATCCACATCAATGCCGCTGTATTTCCCACCAGTTCCCACAAAGCTAAACCCTGGTACTTCGCCACTAACGCCGCAAATTAATTTACCACGGTTTTTAACTGTATCCCAGCGATCGCTTGTGTTTGCTGTTTGCCCTGAATTACCGCTACAAGCAGTCATAGTCAAGATTAAAGGCGCGATCGCTAGAATTAAAGCTGATTTTTGCATAAACTTTCAGGAAACTAGAAAATAATAAATGTATGAGTCAGGAAAATAATTGTGTCTAACAGGTAGATGCTTGTAATATAAAACTTTTTCAGCACTTATATGGCATTTTCCTTTCACCAAGCGGTATTTGAGGATTTTATTGATTTTTTAAATCTTTATAATGCTTGGAATGCTAAGATCCCCGACTTTCTTAAAAAGTCGGGGATCTTATGGGAAAGTGTCAGATTTCTGGTCCTCATGCTCACTTTTAAAATCAAAGCTTGCTCAGTTCATGGAATCTAGATAAATGAGCAAAAAAGCTAAGCTATTGTGCAAAAATTCATTGCATACTTCTAAAAGAGGAGCAGTAGCCACACCAACCTAAGCATCTGCCGCTAGCAGGTTAAACTAGTTCTGGTAACAGCCGCTCCACCGTTTCTTATGAGGCTTTTATGGGAGCTAATCTTAAACAGATTGCTAATTACTTAGACAAACTAGGTTGGGACTACCGATTAGATGATGTAGAAGACCGGATTATCACAGGTGTAGAAGCTGATAACCTAGAAGATTTCTTAATAGTTGTCCAATTAGATGAGCAAGGAAAATTTTTCCGGGTATTTGCACCTCAAGTTCTGGCGGGAGTTCAAGATCATCCTTACAAAGAAGTGATCTTACAGACAATGCTGGCAATTTCTTGGGAAACTAAAATGCTGCAATGGGAATATGACCCATCTGATGGCGAAATCCGTGCCATTATTGAGTTTCCCCTAGAAGACTCGATTCTTACAGAAAAGCAATTTCACCGTTGTTTGAGTGGATTAATTCAAATTGTCGATAACATAGCCTTACCTCGTCTCAAGGAAGTAATGGTGACAGGTCAAGATCCAGGGAATTTAGAACTTGGGGAAAGAATGTTACTAAGTATTCAAGAAGAAGCTCCTGGATTGTTAGAAATTCTAGAAAAAGCAATGGAAGCTAGGAAAAAGCGTGGAAGTTTTCCTAGCGAGTGAGGCAAATGGTCACTGAAATAGCTATACTCCAAAGTGATACCCTCACTATATACTGAAGTTTTCTAGGGCTGGATTTTATGACATCCTATGCAACCTCCTCTGCCAAAGCGGAAATGAGTGAACTACGGCGGTTGAAAGGCTTATTACCGCCAGAATTACAGAGCTGGGTCACGGTTGAAGGCACAACTGAGGTCAATCCACCCCTGGTTCGTTGCGAAGAAATTGGTAAAGACCAAGTAGAAATTCAAATTGACTTGGTGAAATGGGATGCCCTGGCAATGGATCAGCGTAATTTGCTTTTCTGGCATGAAGTTGCCCGCGTTCAAAATGACACAATTCCTAAAGATGGTTGGGAAATGGCAGCACTAGCCATCGGTTTAGGCGGTGCTGTAGGTGAATTGTGGGTACAGGATGGATTGTTACTGGTGTTAGCTTTAGCGCTGTGTGGCGTTTCTGGCTGGCGACTGTACCAAAGGAATAATGGAGGCAAACAACTTGTAGAATTAGTTGATGCTGACGAGAAAGCGATCGCTTTGGCAACTCGCTTTGGTTACAGCCTACCTAATGCTTACAAGAGTCTAGGTAGTGCTTTAAAAACCTTGATTGATAATACTCCTAGCAAGCGCCAACGGTCTAAATATGAGGCAAGACTTTCTGCCCTTAAACGCAGCGCCAACAAGGCAAAAGCTAAATCTAAAACCATTGATGATGGTGGACTATAAACATCAGAAAGTAAATTGGGTGGGTAATACCCACCCTACAAAATCTTTAACTATTATTTAAAATTTGACTTCCACATAGAGGGAGACACGATCAATCGCCGTCAATCTATTCGTGAATTATTTCTCGACACCAGGCTGGAGATAATTTACAGCTGATTTAACATTTTATGAGTTTGGGGTATAACACGGACATGGGGAACAAACTTTTTCATTAAAGCTTGCCACATCAAAACTTGTTGTGGAGTCGGGGCAAGTATAGGCTCTAAAGTTAGTTTTTCAGACGCTGCTAGAGGTGTGACAGGTTGTAAAAAGACTGGAATATCAGAACTGACATCAGCCACTAAAGAAGCCGCATATTCCAACTCGGTTGGATCTGTATGATGAGAAATAATAATCTTCACAAAAGTCTCTAAAGATGAAGATTGGCATAATTGCAGAAACTTTATATGTTCTTGCCAATGGCTCTCACCACTGACGCTAGGCAGTTTTAAATCCATACCTACAGAGTCTAGATAAGGCGAAATCATAGCTAATTGCTCTGGGCGATGTCCACCAGTCTCTAGATATACAGGCAGATTTGTAAGCGATCGCACTTGGGGCAAAAATTCCTTTAAGAAAGCTGCATGAAGAAGGGGTTCGCCTCCGGTTAAGCTAATGCTATCGTGTAGACAAGGTAGATTTTGGCTTTCAACCCATTCTACTAAAATGGGCAGTGGGACAGGATTCGAGTGGATTTCAAAATTACGTAATCCAGGCGATCGCTCTATCCGACAGGTAGGGGGCGCAATCCAGGTGTGGGCACTATCGCAAAAGTGACAGCGCAAGTCACAATAAGCGAAACGAATAAAAATCTGACGTGTCCCGACATTCAGTCCTTCCCCTTGAATAGCAGAAAAGACCTCAATCAGGCGTGCAGTAGGTTGAACTGTAGTTTTAGCAGTCATGGGATATTAGCAAGGCGATCGCGCGACACCAGCACAAAAGCAGGTATGTTTTTTTTACTTCTTGTTCTATTGTGAATCGTCGCTGACAATCTTTGCTTTCACCCTTGACAGTTAAACTATTAACTCTTAATTCCTACATATCTAAATATCCAGTTAACATGAGGTTACGTAATTTTCTAAGACAAACTAAACTTTCGCAAATTAAATTTACATGGCAACGAAAGTGCAAAGCTTCATGACTAGCCAACCTACAGAAGCAGAATTTCCTATTACTTCCCTCAATGAAACGGCAATATTACAGATGCCAACGCGATTAAGCGTGCTTGAGGCAGTAGGTTTCAAACAAACTTTTCAAGAGTTAACTCAAGCAGACTCGTATCCCAAACGAATCATCATTGATTTTCAGCAAACTACTTTTATGGATAGTAGTGGTTTAGGTGCGCTTGTGAGTAATTTCAAAACTGCTCAAGAAAAAGGGATTGTTTTGATTCTGGGGAATGTTACACCTCAGGTAACAGCAGTACTTAATCTCACAGGATTAGATCAAGTTTTTCCTATAGAATCTCATAGTGAAACACCAACAATAGAAGCAGACACCCCTAAGAATGTTTCCCGTAAGATAGAGCAGCTACCAGCTACTCATCCCTCTGTAACGTCTTGGATGAAACGCTTCATAGATATTGTGGGTGCATTAGTGGGTTTGATAATTATAGGAGTTTTGTCTATTCCTATAGTAATTGCCATTCAAATTGATGATCCCGGCCCTATTTTCTTTAAACAAATCCGTTGTGGATGGATGGGTAAGCGGTTTAAGATTTGGAAATTCCGTTCTATGTGTGTAGATGCGGAAGCGAAGAAAGCCCAAGTCAAAAACCAAGTACAAGGTGCATTTTTCAAGAATGAAAACGATCCCAGAATTACGCGAGTAGGACGCTTTCTGCGGCGTACCAGCCTGGATGAATTACCTCAATTTTGGAACGTTTTAAAAGGAGATATGAGTTTAGTTGGTACTAGGCCACCCACACCTGATGAAGTAGAACGTTACGAAGTACCAGAATGGCAACGTTTGGATGTTAAACCCGGTATGACTGGAGAATGGCAAGTTAATGGGCGATCTACAGTACGTAGTTTTGAAGATGTAATTCGTCTGGATTTGCTATATCAAAAGAATTGGAGTTTACTGTATGATTTGAAGTTAATTTTCAAAACTATAGCCGTTCTGTTTAATAGAAATAGCGGTGCTTATTAGCCAATTACTATTATTTGTAATTTGTTGGTAACTTACAATTTCATTTCATCTTTAGCAATACTCAAACTTACAAAAAGCTTGGGTATTGCTTTATTTTAGGCGATCAGTGAAAACCGCTAGTTGAGCGGCGAAAGCACGCTTGAAGGCGGGTCGCGCTTCGCCACGGGCGACATAGGTAGAGAGATTCGGATAGTCGTCCAGCATACCCGATTCTTTCAACCTGAGCAGCACTGACACCATCATCAGGTCGCCTACGCTAAATGCGCCATCGAGCCAGTCGGCATCTCCAAGGTGACTGGAAAGTTCTAAGAGCCGATTACGGATGCGACCTTCGACGACACGCAGGCGCTGCTCGTACCAGACCTGATCACGCTCTAAGTACGTGACGATTTCCCGATCAACAATTGGCGGTTCCATCGTGTTGAGTGCGGCAAACATCCATGCGATCGCTCGCGCTCGACTATTCGCATCGTCTGGCAACAGCCCTGTATGGCGCTCCGCGATCTGGAACACGATTGCCCCCGACTCGAACAGGGCGAGATCACCTGACTCATAGGTTGGAATTTGCCCGAAAGGATGAAGCGCACGGTGCGCGGGTTGCTTCATCTGTTTGAACGAAACAAGACGAACGTTGTAAGGTTGGCCCACTTCTTCGAGCGCCCAGCGAACGCGCATGTCACGCGCCAGTCCCTTGCCCCCATCAGGCGACCGTTCAAAGGCGGTAATGGTGGGTGTCATTGTCAGGGTCATGGTGATTTCTCCTTAGGGTGTGTGTTCTGTCCGGCAAGCAACTCTAGATATTAGCATCAAAGCTGGCATTAAAAGCACCGGCGGAACTATCGCCAAAAGATAGATGTAACACTAAACTAATAATCGTAATCTTCAAGACACAGGAATATTGGAAGAGATTAAACAAAAGGTTGAAGGGTGCATACACGTTACTGCTCCCATTCCTAAATCAAAGTTAGGAAAAATTACTTGGCAGTCGTTTGTAGCTAATCGCCTTCCCTGACTCAAACTCCATTTAGATATCCAAACGGCATTGCAACAAAGTTCATTGAATATACAAAAGCCAAGGAAGTTAACCGGATAAAAAATGATGATCAAAGACAGAAAGTTTTAGATAAGGCGATCGCAGAAAGTCTATCACTATCTAAAATTAGGATTTTAGTAGGAAATATTCTTCATTAGCAGTCAGAAAATAAGCTACCATCCCACAATCATGAACAAAAAGAAAAAGCTGACAAAATATACAAAGTACTGAAAAAAAGTAAAATCTGGAATGATGATAAAAAGCTTAAAAAATTAATAAGCTTTTTGCCCAAATCGAAGCACTTCTAGAAGAAGAGAAAAAAGTTGATACTTCTTTACAAGAAGGTAGTCTAGTCGAAGATAACGCTCTAGAAAAGGTACTTGATGGCTAAAAGTCAACTCCTATTACGCAAACGGTGAGTATGATGGATGTGGATGAAATTCTCAAACGCTATGCTGCTGGAGAACGAAGCTTTCAGCGAGTAAATCTGCAAGAAGCAGAGTTGACGAATGCAAACCTCAGAGGTATAGATTTTAGTAATGCCGATTTACGTCAGACACGACTGGGTAAAACCAACTTCAACCAAGCATGTCTGCGGGAAACTAACTTGAGTGAAGCGATCCTCTGGGGAATAGACTTAAGTGAAGCAGACTTGTATTGCGCTATTCTTCGTGAAGCTGATTTGACAGGTGCAAAGCTGGTTCAGACCCGCCTAGACAAAGCCAACTTAATCAAAGCTAGTTTATGTGGTGCTAATTTTAATGGTGCAAATCTCTCTGGTTGCCTGCTATTTCAAGCAGACTTGCGTCCTAGTTCCGACCAGCGCACAGACCTAGGATATGCAGTTTTAACTAGGGCAGACTTGAGCTACGCTGACCTAAGAGCTGCTTGTATGCATCACGCCAACTTAGATGAAGCGAAGTTATGTCGGGCAGACCTGAGTCGAAGAATCCAGTGGGGAGATTTGGCGACGGATCTTAGTGAAGCCAGTTTGCAAGGAGCAGACTTGAGCTATGCAGATCTTAATGGTGCTATTTTGCGAAAGGCTAATCTGCAAGGAGCAGATTTAACCGGAGCAATTGTCACTGACGTTGATTTCCAGGGAGCGATTATGCCTGATGGTACGGTTCATGATTGAAGTTGAGCGATCGCTCTAAACAATAACATGCAAGTGCGATCGCTGTCTTAATCACAACTATCTACTTACCTGGGTTAGCCTGATTAAAGTTAACTCTATCGAGCAAGGCACTACTAAAATTGGCTTTTTCCAGGAATTTAAAAGAGTTAGTAGAAATTGAATCATCAGCCTATAAATTTTCGGTTAGATCCAAAAATCTGAAATTTCAAATTTATTTCTGGGAGTTTCCTGATCCTCAACTCTCTCAGGTGATTTATACTAATTCCAGTCCACCTTGATAGCCAGTAATAATGCGGCTACCATCTTTAAGAATATGAACTTCTATTTGGTCGCTAGCCCAAGTAATCTGGTTTTGAAAAGCTGGGTTAAATACACGAACTTTTTGATTGCTGGAAGCAACTGGAGAATCAGGAGAATTAATTGCCAGAGATTGCACAAAAGGCCCGTCAATCAAAATATCTAGTTGTTCTAACAATGCTTGCGAACCTGGCGGTGCAGATTTAGACTGTAGTTGTTCGAGAGTGAAGCCACTAAAAGATATTACGTTTAATCCGGCAGATCTTAGCTTACTCGCTAAATCCGCCAGTGCTGGTGCTTGCCAAAAAGGTTCGCCTCCAGAGAAAGTTACACCTGTGTTACGAGGGTTGCTGAGAATGTTTTCAACAAGGGTATCAACAGCAATTAATTGTTTAATCTCAAATGACCAAGAGTCAGGATTAAAGCAGCCAGGACATTCACGCGCACAACCTTGTACCCAAATAACAGCACGACAGCCAGGGCCGTTAACTTCCGAGCAATCAACATAACCCATAATGTTGAGATAGCCAGAGGGAATTTCTCTAAGTGCTATTGATGGGTCAATCGGTTTAGTTTTCATCTGTTTAGCTCCTTGTTAACTATAGCGAAGTCTTTGGAGGGCAACGTACTGGAATTTTAGTGGCAGTGTGAATTTGTCTAGCTAGCGCGGATAGGACATCAGCACTGACACACCTGAGATTCTGACAAACATAACTGCTTGATTCTGTGATGTTATTACCCCTAGCATCCAACTGACGAACCAAGACGCGGGGACGAGAAGGAGTGTTGAGTTGAATTTCGTCAAGCTTGAGACGTTCTAGCATTTGGATGTAATCTCTTACCATGTCTGATTTCCAAGGAGATAAAATCATGGTTTGAATGGCTAGAAACCCTTGATATTCTTGCCGAAATTGCTCGATTCCCGCGAGTATATCTGCTAAATCGATTTCCGCTACAGGTTGGTTAATTCGCTGGAGTTGATTTGCTGAGATAGCATCTAGTTTCACAACAACAATGTCTGCCAATTTCAAAGCACTACGAACTGTGCGATCGCCTAGCAAGGTACTATTGGTCAAAACTATAGTTGGTAGTTTTGTGACTTTTTTAACAGCAGCGAGGATTTCTGCTAAATTCAGCGCTAAGGTCGGTTCGCCACTGCCACTGAGAGTAACTACATCTATATTTTCCCAGGCGATCGCTTGCAGTTCGTGAATGATTTGGGCTGTAGGTACAAAAATCTGCCTTTGACTTATCTGCTTTTGAATGTTCCCTAATTGGCAGTAAACACAGTTAAACGAGCAAGTAGATACCATACCAATAGGGTCAATACCAAGCGATCGCCCAAATCGCCAAGATTTCACAGGGCCATAAACAGAAGAAAACTGTGAGTTAGGCAGAGATTGTATTGCATTCATATTTGTATCACTACTTGCTTAATAGCTAACGCACGGTTAAGCGCAAAGCTTCAGCATCAATGGGTTTGATGAGGTAAAGTAACAGCAGATTCCCAACAATTGCTGCAATCAAAGGTAGTTTACGAATCAGTTTCACTAGTTTTGACCCAGAACTGCGCTCAATCTCTGCAATTTTCAAGTTGTAATCCGCACAACGTTGCAGACGGGGGAAAAATTGAGGATGTTCGGTATTCAGCATCACAGGAAAAGCCCGTCCCGCAGTTTCATTAGTGTTGCGGACAACTTGACGATCAAATTCTGTGGCATCAAGTCCTAGCGATTTGTAAAAACCAGTCCGTTCGTGAACTGTCAGGGTGTGGGTAGCAAATACCGATAGTAAGAAAAAGCGACTCCACAGCCTAGCTTTCCAGTTGTTCCATAGTTGCGGTTGAGAACGTAAAAGTGCCTTGAATATATCTCCGTGACGGTTTTCATCCTGACACCAACTTTCAAATTTACGGAAGATGGGATAAAACTCGTTTTCTGGGTGCTGCTGTAAATGGCGATAGATAATGATGTAGCGCCAGTAGCCGATTTTTTCCGATAGGTAGACTGTATAAATCACCCACTCTATAGGGAAAAACGTATAAGTGCGGGTTTTAGTAATATCTCCTAAGTCGAGAGAAACTTTAAAGTCGCCCATTGCTTTATTAAGAAATCCGGCGTGGCGGGCTTCATCACGCGCCATCAACTGAAATATTTCCGCTAACAGTGGACTGCGATTTTTTAATTTGCGAGATAATTCCTTGAATAGCAAGAAACCGGAAAACTCAGAAATGCAAGAGCGTTCCAAATACTCAATAAACGCCTGCCTGGCTTCACCATCAATGTGTTCCCAAGATTGGGCAAACGCTTCATCGCGAACAAAATGGTGGCGGTTGTAATCTGTCCGCATTTCTGCCAACATCGCCTGCAATTCTGTGTCCTGGGCAGATAAATCAAGATTGGCTGCGGTTTCAAAATCTGTGGTGTAAAACCGGGGGGTGAGTACAGTTTCTTGACTGGGGGTTTTAATTCCTGGCTTGGATAGGGTATTGACCATGAGTAATGCAATAATCCACTAAAATCTATATAACTATAAAGTTATACTATTTAGGATTCTTTGGCTATACCTGTTTACAATCCTTCAGTAAAGTCGGAAAGCCTTTGATAGCCAGAGCTTAGATAGTTTAGTTTGTTAAGTTTTGAAACTATTTTAAAGTTAAAAAACCATATAACTATAGAGTGATTAAACAGTAGCAATTACCCTTACTCAAAGTTTTAGAGGTTTTAAAATGGGTCGTCATTTGGATAATTCATTGCTAGCATCACCTACCAACACAATACCCAAGGATTCACGGCAACGAGTGCAGCAATTCATGCAGAAGTTACAGGATGAAATTTGCAGCGCGCTGGAAGAACTTGATGGAGAAGCAAGGTTTCGGCAAGATAATTGGCAGCGATCGCAAGGTGGTGAAGGACGCACCCGTGTAATTCGAGACGGGCGGGTGTTTGAACAGGGTGGCGTGAACTTTTCCGCAGTTTGGGGTGATACTTTGCCTGCTGCGATTTTGAGTCAACGCCCAGAAGCAGCCGGACATGATTTTTTTGCGACTGGCACTTCATTGGTGCTGCATCCGCGCAATCCTTATGTGCCAACGGTACACCTTAACTACCGCTACTTTGAGGCTGGCCCGATTTGGTGGTTTGGTGGCGGGGCTGATTTAACGCCTTACTATCCCTTTGCAGAAGATGCCGTTCACTTTCACGAAACTCTAAAACGTGCTTGTGATACTTATCATCCAGAGTATTATCCAGTCTTTAAACGCTGGTGTGATGAATATTTTTACCTGCGGCATCGCCAGGAGCAACGAGGCATTGGCGGCATATTTTTTGACTATCAGGATGCCAGTGGAAAACTGTATGTCGGTTCCCACACAGATAGTCCGGCAGCACTCTACAGTCAACAAGTAGGAACAGTATCTCGTGACTGGAAAGATATTTTTAGCTTTGTGCATCAGTGCGGTCTAGCATTTTTACCTGCTTATGTACCAATTGTGGAACGACGGCAGGAAATGGAGTATGGCGGTCGCCAGCGCCATTTTCAACTATACCGTCGGGGTCGTTACGCAGAGTTTAATCTGGTGTACGACAGAGGAACAGTTTTCGGTCTGCAAACTCAGGGAAGGGCGGAATCTATTCTGATGTCTTTACCACCTCTAGTACGCTGGGAATATTGCTACGAGCCAGAACCAGGAACACCCGAAGCACAACTTACTGAAATATTTCTCCAGCCTCACGATTGGACGAATAAGACTTTTGTCCAAAAATAAGTAGAAGGCAGAAGGTGAGTCAGCGCGGTCTTGGGGAGCCAGTCCGCCCTTGCGGTTTCCCGACTTGAAGGAACTGGCGTGGTTTCCCCCATGAGCGACTGCGAACCCGAAGGGCAGAAGGCAGAAGGGAAAAGCCAGTTTCTTAGAATTATGTCCGTCTACTTAACAACATTCTTTACCATAAGGGTTTCACAATGAGCAGTCATTTAGATGTTCGCTTACGAGAAGGCACTAAGCATTCGCACACAATGGCGGAAAATACCGCTTTTATGAAATGTTTTCTTAAAGGTGTCGTGGAAAAGAGCTTTTTTCGTAAGCTGTTGGCGGATCTTTACTTTGTCTACAGCGCTTTAGAAGAACAACTAGAGTGGTATCAACATCATCCTATCATGGGAATGATGTACTTTCCCGAACTGCATCGCAAGGCAAATTTAGAGAAAGATTTAGCCTATTATTACGGCGAAAACTGGCGATCGCAGATTGTTCCTTCTCCAGTAGGTAAAGTATATGTTGCTCGCATTTATGAGGTTGGCAACACACAACCAGAGTTGTTAATTGCTCATGCCTATACTCGCTATATGGGAGATTTATAAGGTGGGCAAGCATTGAGAAAGATTGCGCGATCAGCAATGGATTTACCACCAGATCGTGGTACTGCGATGCTTGAATTTGAACAGATTACTACCCCTGAAGCTAGGCGGGAATTTAAACAGCAGTATCGTCAAGCATTGAATTTTCTTCCTCTAGATGAGGCAATGATTCAGAAGATTGTGGATGAGGCAAACTACGCCTTTAAACTGAATCGAGATGTTGTTCATGAGTTAGAAGCAGATGTAAAAGCAGTAATTGGCGAGCATGTCTTCGATTTGATTACTCGTCAAGAGCAAGCTGGTAGTACAGAATATACTTCTAGTAATTCTGCGGTAGAGACAATGGTAGTGGATTACAGCATTTAGTGGGTATTTAAACCAAATTCTTGTTCCTACCCGGCGGTAACGTTAAGAGCGAACGGTTCAAAGATTAATTGCAGAGGTTTACCTGGAATATCTCACTCGCAATATTCAGCAAGTAGGAACTTTAATCGATTGCGTAGCTTGCCGCCGTAGGATCATTTCGCTAAACCAAACGATGAATTAGCGATCGCTCAACAAAACGGGCAACTGCATCGCAACTTTCAAGGATACACTACTAAACCGGAGTCCGATTTATTTGGGTTTGGCATGACTTCAATTAGTATGCTGCATGATGTTTATGTGCAGAATCATAAAAGTTTGAAAAGTTATTATCAGGCGATTGATAATGATGAACTGCCAATTGAAAGAGGAGTCAAACTCAATCGCGATGACATTATTCGCCGTGCAGTCATTATGGAGTTGATGTGTCAATTTCAACTTTCACAAAATGACATTGAAGAAAAATATCATTTGAGCTTTGATTGTGATTTTACAGAGTATTTTGCCCAAGAACAATCTCAACTGCGATGGCTAGAAGCAGATGGCTTGATTAGAATTTCTCCCGATCTAATCGAAGTCACGCCCGCTGGACGATTACTCATCCGTAACATCACTGCTGTATTTGATACCTACCTTAGCGATCGCGCAATGGCTGATACCAATTCACAATTCGCAAGTCGCAATTCGCAATTAAAAAACTTAGATACAGTAACCCTTTCAGGGTTTACATCTGTATCAGATTTTTCGTGAAATGGTATGAGTTTTCTCAAGCTATTTGAGCAATTTCTTTAGAATTTTTTGTGGTTGAGGAAGTATTTGTGACATTCAATTTATCCTACACTTTACCGGAGAATCCCCGTCCTCTGCGTCTTAATTGGTCAGCTGTAGCATTTTTCGGTACTATTCATGCACTGGCATTACTATCTCCTTGGTTTTTCTCTTGGGCTGCATTGGGTGTGACTCTATTTCTTCATTGGCTGTTTGGCAGCATTGGAGTTTGTTTAGGCTATCATCGGTTGCTGAGTCATCGCAGCTTTCGAGTACCCCGATGGTTAGAGTATGCGATCGCTATTTTAGGTGCTTTATCGATACAAGGGGGGCCTATTTTCTGGGTTGCTGGACATCGTTTGCATCATGCTTACACCGAAGACGAAGAGAAAGATCCCTACTCTGCCCGCAAAGGTTTTTGGTGGAGTCATATGCTGTGGATTTTTTATCCCCGTCCAGAATTCTTTGATTATGAATATTATCAGCGATTTGCTCCCGATTTGGTACGAGATCCTTTTTACCGTTGGCTCAATCGTTACTTTATAATGCTGCAATTTCCACTTACATTATTACTTTACGCACTGGGGGGTTGGTCATTCGTTATCTATGGTGTGTTTTTAAGATCTGTGATTCTCTGGCATACGACTTGGTTTATCAACTCAGTCACTCATATGTGGGGATACCGCAGCTTTGTTAGCAATGATAATTCTCGTAATCTCTGGTGGGCAGCTATTCTCACTTACGGCGAGGGGTGGCACAATAATCACCATGCTTATCCTCACGTAGCCAAATGTGGTTGGCGTTGGTGGGAAATTGATATTACTTGGTGGGTAATTAGATTTTTGAAAATACTCGGTTTGGCAAAAGATGTGAATCTGCCACCTACTCAGGCAATGAAAGCTAGAAATTTGTAGATTTTGTGGTAACTAGGGGGTATAAGAGTGAAAGTTGTTTTGCCAGATTTACCCCTTTCCTCAACCATTAACTATTGCAACTGAACAAGCGAACCCAAAGCATCACCCCAGGCAGCAAAAACTGCAATAGATTTAGATAAACTATAACTATATAGTAATATAAGATAAATAATAAATTGAATTTTTATGTCAAAGACCTTTTCTCCCAAGAACACTTCAGAAGTACTTGCTCCTGTTGCTGAGTATTTCAAGGTACTCTCTGAAACCAGTCGCTTACAAATTTTGAGTTGTCTCAGAACCGGGCCTATGAACGTCACCGAAATGGGTGAAGCTACGGGTTTAGGACAAGCGAATCTCTCAAAACATTTAAAAGTGTTGACTCAAGCGGGTTTGATATCTCGTCAGCCAAAGGGAGTTAGCGTCTACTATGCTATCAGTGACCCTGTAATTTTTGATTTATGCGAATTAGTTTGCGATCGCATTGGTGAGCAAATACAAAAACGAGCTAAAGAATTTGAACAGATCAAAGGCTTAAGCACCCTCAATAAATAACTGTCTCCTCACTCAAGCAAAAGAAAAGTTTTTTAATAGTTTCCCTACTCCCTACAAACCATTGACTTCCTAATGACGCGCAACATTCCTACGAATGTCTCGCCAAATTTGCGTAGCAGCTAAAGCACCATCCCCCGCAGCGATCGCTCAAATCGCCAATGGCAAATACTCGCGGCTAAGAAGTCCGACACATCCGATTGGTAACTTCAGCAGTCATTAAAGTGAAAACCCTGCTCAGCCTAAGTTACGCTTTGCTTGTTATCCCTTAAGTTCACTGCCGAGTAAAAATATATCTCAAACAATATGAGATTTGCTTGACTTGTATATAACTATATAGTTAAATAATATAAAAAGGTTAACTTGCCTTGAACAACGATTAACCTCAAAATTAAACATTATGACTATTTCTCTGCAACAACGCCAAAGTAACAATCTTTGGGATAACTTCTGCAATTGGATTACCAGTACTGACAACCGTATGTATATTGGTTGGTTTGGCGTACTGATGATTCCCACACTCTTAACAGCAACCATTTGTTTCATCATCGCTTTCATTGCTGCACCACCTGTAGACATAGATGGTATTCGTGAACCTGTTAGTGGTGCTTTACTCTATGGCAATAACATCATTACTGCTGCGGTTGTGCCTAGTTCCAATGCCATTGGTCTGCACTTTTATCCCATTTGGGAAGCGGCTAGCTTAGATGAGTGGTTATATAATGGCGGGCCTTACCAGTTGATTATTTTCCACTTTCTAATTGGTATTTTCTGCTACATGGGTCGCCAGTGGGAATTATCTTACCGCTTAGGGATGCGTCCTTGGATTTCTATCGCCTACAGCGCACCTGTTGCTGCTGCCACTGCGGTACTATTAATTTACTCTGTGGGTCAAGGTTCTTTCTCTGACGGGCTACCTTTAGGGATTAGTGGTACTTTTAACTTCATGTTTGTACTGCAAGCAGAACACAACGTTCTCATGCACCCATTACACATGTTAGGAGTAGTTGGTGTCTTTGGTGGTGCTTTATTCGCTGCCATGCACGGTTCTTTAGTAACTTCGTCTTTAGTTCGGGAAACCTCTGAAATTGAATCCCAAAACTACGGTTATAAATTTGGTCAAGAAGAAGAAACTTACAATATTGTTGCGGCTCACGGTTACTTCGGTAGATTGATCTTTCAATACGCATCTTTTAACAATAGTCGTGCTTTACACTTCTTCTTAGGTGCTTGGCCAGTAATTGGTATCTGGTGTGCTGCCTTAGCTGTATCCTCTTTTGCTTTTAACCTCAATGGTTTGAACTTTAATCAGTCCCTTCTTGATTCTCAAGGCCGTGTAATTAATACTTGGGCTGATGTTTTAAACCGCGCTAACTTGGGAATGGAAACAATGCATGAACGCAACGTTCACAACTTCCCCTTAGATTTAGCTGCTGGGGAGATTCAACCTGTAGCTTTGGTTGCTCCTGCTATTCACGGTTAATTAATTCTAAATTCTGTTCGTTCTAATTTCCTCAACAACAATGTAAGCAACCCAAGTTAAAAATGCTTCGGGTTGCTTTTTTATCAAAACGGCGTTGCTGTCAACGAAGAATCATTGTTTAGCGATCGCGCTGACCACGGCAGGCAGCTTAGAGGATGATCTAAAGCTCTTAACTCTGAGCTAGGCTGTTACAGTATCTCACTTTACAGCAGTTTTCATGTATTTACACCACAGTCTTGTTTGTTCTTTTCTTCCTTTGCGTCTTTGCGTCTTTGCGTGAGATAAAAATAGTGTGGTTCATTTACCTGAAAATCGCTGTAAACAAATGATGGAGCGGACAGTTGAGATTTTCTCGTCTATCATTCGAGATGAATTACTGCCGCTCATTTTAGCCGTTATCTGTAGAGCGATCGCGCTATTAAAGTAGCAGATTTTATTTGATGCTGACAGAGGTAATAGGGATTTCAATTGATTTTGACTTTCTGTGTTGCCAAACTTTGTAGTATAAAATCGGCACAGCAGAGCGGGATAATAGTAAAGATGCTAATTCTCCTGCCATCAAGGAAATAGCTAATCCCTGAAAAATGGGGTCAGTCAAAATAATTGCAGAGCCTACTATTACTGCTGCTGCGGTTAGTAACATCGGACGAAACCGGACTGCTCCAGCATCAATTACTGCCTTTTCTAATGGCATCCCTTCTTGTAATCGCAATTCAATAAAATCTACCAAAATGATGGAATTTCTCACCACAATTCCGGCTCCGGCGATGAAGCCAATCATTGAAGTAGCACTGAAAAAAGCCCCCATCAGCCAATGGCCAGGCATAATTCCTACTAGTGAAAACGGAATTGCTGCCATAATCACTAGGGGGGTAATAAAAGATTGAAACCAACCCACTACTAAAGCATAAATTAGTATCAGGACTACAGCAAAAGCAATTCCTAAATCACGGAATACTTCATAAGTGACGTGCCACTCTCCATCCCATTTGATAGCGTAGGTTTCTGTAGTGGGAGGCTGCTCTGTTAAATAGGTAGCGATAGAATAACCGAGCGCATGGGAGAGTTTGTCAATTTTCGATTGCACGTTGAGCATGGCATATACCGCACTCTCGACTCTACCGGAGACATCGCCAATCACATACAATACAGGCTTCAAGTTCTTATGATAAATGCTGTAGTCGGCGGTAGTGGTTTCAGTTTTGATTAAGTCACTTAATGGTACTAAATTATTATTTTCGCCCTTAATTTTGAGCGATTTTAGGTCTTCTAAGCTAGTACGATTTGCTTGGTTAAATCGGAGATTTACTCCCACATCTTCGCGTGCATTGTCATCGTGCAACAAACCTACATTTTTACCAGCAAGAGCCATTTGTAAAACTTCAGAAATTTCTCCCGGATTAATACCATTGAGGGCTGCTTTTTCGCGGTCAATAACCAAATGGTATTCTGTCTGTGGTGACTCCATGTACCAGTCCACATCGACAATATCGGCAGTTTCTTTGTACAGTTGACGAATTTGGCGGGCTAGGTCAATCTGTTGGTTGTAGTCGCTGCCATAGACTTCTGTCACCAGAGTTTGCAGTACTGGCGGCCCTGGTGGAATTTCCGCAATTTGGATGCGAGCCTCGTATTTATCTGCTATTTTCTTTAAGTTGGGACGGATAGCTTTACTAATTTCATGACTTTGGCGTTGACGTTCTCCTTTGGGTAAGAAATTCACCTGAATATCTGCTACATTCCCACCAGAACGCAGAAAATAATGCCGCACTAACCCATTAAAGTTGTAAGGTGAAGCAGTACCAATATAACTTTGATAGTTAATAACTTCTGGAACAGTTGTTAGGTATTCTCCCATTTCTCGCGTTACTCTGGCAGTCTGTTCTAAAGTCGTTCCTTCTGGCATATTGAGGACTATTTGTAACTCGCTTTTGTTGTCGTAGGGCAACATTTTAAAAATTACAAGACGAAATCCTGCCAGTCCCATTGCTGCAATTAATAGTGCCAGCGTTCCGGCAATAAAAATATTTCCCCACTTCTGATTCTCAATTAGAGGACGCATGAAGCGACGGTAAAGGCGACTGAGAAAATCTTCCTGTTGGTGTTCTTGGTGGTGGGTTTTAATATTAGTAAAAATCTTCACTGTTGCCCAAGGTACAACAATGAATGCTACCAAAGCCGAGAAAATCATTGCTGCTGAAGCACCAAGGGGAATAGGGGGCATGTAAGGACCCATTAAACCGCCGACAAATGCCATTGGTAAAATCGCTGCAATTACTGTCAAAGTCGCTAGAATTGTGGGATTTCCTACCTCATCTACAGCTTCTAAGACAATTGCTTGTAGAGTTTGTTGTCGCTTTGGCGATAATTGCAGACGCATCTTATTCTCTGGCATTTGCAGATGACGACCAACGTTTTCTATAACAACGATCGCATCATCTACTAAAATCCCAATCGAAAAAATTAGAGCAAAAAAAGTTACACGATTCAGGGTAAATCCATAGAAAACAAAACTAGCAAGGGTGAGAGCTAAGGTAACAGGAATCGAAATTGCCACCACTATTGCCTCTTTTTTACCCAATGCAAACCACATCAATATGGTGACAGAAACAACTGCGATCGCCATGTGTACTAATAATTCATTAGAACGTTCTGCCGCCGTTTCGCCATAGTCTCGTGTGACAGTGAGTTGCACATAACTGGGAATGTAATTGCGTTTGATTTGCTCTAACTTGTGCAATACTCGATGAGAAACTTGAATTGCGTTTGCTCCCGGACGTTTGGCAATAGCGATGGTGACTGCATCAGCTTCACCTGTTGGTGCGTTCTTCACAAAATGTTTATCACCAGTTTTACCTTGTCCAAAAAATACATAATTAGCTGGTTCTTCTGCACCATCAGTAATACTTGCCACATCACGCAGATAGACAGGTTGATTGTTAGCAACTGTAACAACCAAATTCTCAGCATCTTCTGCCGAACGAATAAAACTCTGAGTCCTCACAAGGAAAGATTGATTATTTTGACTTAAAGCACCGCTTGCTAATTCAGTATTTTGTGACTGTAAAGCTTGGGAAATTTCCAACGGAGTCAAGCCAAAGGCATTTAAACGTATTGGATCGAGTTCTATCCGCAATTGTCGTTTTTGACCACCAATGATGGTTGTTTCTGATACATCTGGGACTTGCTTAATTTGCTCGTCTAATTGAGCGGCAATCTGACGTAATTCAGAAGCGTTAACTTGGTTACTCCACAGAGTTAAAGTAACAATCGGCACGTCATCAATCGAGCGAGACTTAATCAACGGCTGGGAAACACCAGAGGGAATTTTATCAAAGTTGGCGTAGAGCTTGTTGTAAAGCTGCACGATCGCATCTTCTGTTTTTTGCCCTACATAAAATCGCACGATTGCCAAAGATGAACCAGGGCGGGAGGTAGAGTAGACATATTCTACCCCCGGCAATTCTTGGATCAGTTTCTCCATTGGGAACGTAACGCGCTGTTCCACTTCCTTTGCAGAAGCCCCAGGCATTTGTACAAAGACATCTGCCATTGGCACTGTGATTTGTGGTTCTTCTTCACGAGGTAAAATTATGGTTGCACCAATGCCTAACAATAATGAAACTAAAATAATCAGTGGAGTTAGTTTAGAGTTAATAAATTTTTTAGCTAAGGAGCCAACAAAACCCAATTTAGATGGTTTTCGTAGATTATGTTCGGAACCTTTACAATTCATATAATTTTATATTTTAAATTGACGGTGTTGCTAATTTTATATATGGTGCAAACCTTTATAGAGACGCGATAGTTCACGTCTCTACATTCGGCTAAATAGGCGATTTTAAACAATTAGAAACGTACTTGGACACAAACTGTTTAATTCCAGGTTTTTCATCATAGTCAAAACCCAATTCTTTACCTTTGGCAAAAGCTTCTTCAGGACTCAAACCTTCATGAATAGCAATGTAAATCAACGTAGCAGTAGCAGCACGTAACCCAGATTTACAGTGACTAAACATCGGTTTTGGTAGTTGGTCAATTTCAACTAATATCCGATCGATGATTTCATCATTTAACCGATCGGGTCGAAGCGGTATATTGACATAGTTTAGCCCTACTGCCTCAGCAGATCGTTGTTCATTCTTCAAAAAGCCTTCTTCTTTAGATGAACGTAAATTCAATACAGATTTAAATCCAGCTTGAGGTAATTTTTCTAACTCTTCAGCAGAGGGCTGTCCAATAAAAATGGCAAGGTCTTTGTTGATGTATTTGATGTTTTCCATAATTTTTTAATTGGATAATACAACGTGTTGTCCATCAGTTAGTTGCTTTATATTTCTGGTAATAATTCTCTCTTTTTGCTCTAATCCAGAAACAATCTCCACTTTGCTATCTCGTACTTTCCCTGTTTTCACCCAACGCAATTGAGCAATGTTATTTGCACCAACTACATAAACCCTTTCTAACTGACCTCGTTTCAATAAAGCACTTTGGGGAATCATCATTACTGAGTGACTTTCATCAGGTAGTTGCATCCGTCCAAACATTCCTGGCATTAAATTTC
Source organism: Halotia branconii CENA392 (assembly GCF_029953635.1). Taxonomy (NCBI): domain Bacteria; kingdom Bacillati; phylum Cyanobacteriota; class Cyanophyceae; order Nostocales; family Nodulariaceae; genus Halotia; species Halotia branconii. Next base: position 6,534,125 of record NZ_CP124543.1, read on the forward strand.
TGGCATTTTTTAGGGCAATTTTGACAGTAAAACTACGACTGTTAGGGTTGGCGGAAGGAATAATTTGATTTACGTGTCCGCGTACAGAACGATTGAGAGCATCTAGTTGTATTTCTACTTCATCTCCTTGTTTCACCAAAGACATCATTGACTCTGGTATTGCAACGCTAAATCGCAGGCGATCGCTACTTTCTAATGTCACCAAAGGTTGTCCCGAACCCGCTATTGCACCTACTTCTGTATGTTTCTTGGTAACGACCCCAGCAAAGGGAGCTTTAACGATACCGTAGTCTAAGTTAGCAGTCGCTTGTTCTACTCCGGCTTTGGCTTGCTGGACTTGAGAAACAGCTTGCTCTACTCCGGCTTTGGCTTGCTGGACTTGGGAAACAGCTTGTTTTACCCCGGCTTTGGCTTGCTCAATTCCCCGCTTGGTTTGTTCAATTCCGGCTTTTACCTGTTGAATCCGAGCTTGAATTAATGCTACCTGTGTATTGGCTGCATCTAGTTGTGACTGACTCACAGCACCATCCTTTCGCAGCATTGTCATACGTCGTTGATTTAGCTGGGCATCAGCTAGTTGTGCTTGTGCTTCCTGTAATTTGGCTGCGGCTTCCTGCTGACGTGCCTCTGCTTGATTGAGTTGTGCTTCCGTCTGACTCTTGCTTGCCAAGGCTTGAGTTTGAGCAGCAGTAGCAACTGTTACACCTGCCTGGGCTTGAGAAATAACGGCTGCTGCTTGATTGCGTTGTGCTTGGATATCTTTAACATCAATAATGGCAATGATTTGACCTGCTTTAACTCTGTCGCCTTCTTGGACTGGCAAACTTTTAATCTGTCCCATGACGCGACTAGTGGTAGTAACAGTTTCTACCGCTTCCACAGTACCACTCAAGGAGGTTACACCCAGAGTTAACGCTTTCTCGGTCAGAGTAGTTTCTACCTCTAGAGGTTTGACAGTACTAGCGATAGTCTCACTAGATTCCACAGAATTAGAAAATAAAACTAACCAACCAACTCGCAAGCCGATGATCGCTAAGGTGGCTCCCAAAGCAACTATAAAAATATGCTTGGGTAGCTTTTTTTTCGCAACTACAGGTTTTTGTTCGGAAGCTTCTGCTTGCAGAGATGGAACTAACTCCGAAGATTCCGTTGGAAGTAAAGGTTCTTGATTAGGCATAGCTGTTGGAAAAGCAAGTTGGGAGTGTTCTCAGCAAGCGATTGTTTAAGGTTGAAGACCGAATTTAGTCTTATAGCCTGTTTGTTTCCAAGCAATTAGACCACCTTGGAGGTTATAAACCTTTTGGTATCCTTGTTTGAGCAGCCATTGGGCAACAGGAGTACTACGATGACCGGATAGACAAACAACTGCGATCGCTTGTTCTTTAGAAACTTCGTTGAGGATACGTCTGGGATGAAATCGTTGGGCGTTGGGAATATGTCCAAACAGATACTCTAACCAACTTCTAGCATCTAGAACTACCAGTTGATTCTGGCGTTGTTGCAGTTGAGTTGGTGTGAGTGGAATCGGATTTATCTTCTGCTTTTTCATACCCGACTCATGACAGTAAAAGATTTAATAAATGGCCCTGCCATACGCGGGTCTTTAATCATGGCAAGATAGTCTCCAACCCGGAATTGCAGCTTGCGTGTCATGTAAGCCATACTGACTCCCATCATATTTAAGCCATTAGTCAGCCATTGCTGCCAATGATGGCTGTCAGCGCGTAAGTCCCAATTGAGTTTTTGACTATTGTAAGTACCTGCATAGGTGACTTGTCCATTCACAATTGAGATGACACCTCTTGGTTCTGACTCATCTTCAAAACCATAACCAATCACAGAACTGAAATGGATCTTACCAAGTGCTTCTGTTAACTCAGGTTCAGTGTTCCATTGTTGTGCGTAAGCTTGCATCCATTCTGGTGAAAATAATTCTGTCATGGTATTACTCCATAGGTTTGGTGACTACAAACATTAAATAAGGCGTTGCTGAATCGAGAAAAACAACTCGATCAAATTTCTCCCCCTACCCCCCTGCGCTTTAAATGATAAGTTTTTAGCCGAACACGATATTATCTGCTTACCTCTGCTGTCTTCTCCAACCAGCCCAAACTGGTACACCATTCTCATCGCGCAACTTGAGGATTTGATTGTCTTTTTTGACTTCAGCTGCAATGATGGCAGGCTGTCCGGCGAAATTTATTCTAGAACCCTTCACCTCAATCTGGTCTTGTAGCTTGATTGGGATAGTCTGGTTGTTGATGTACCATGCTGGCCCCAAATGTACGGAAACCACTTCGTTTTGACTTTTAACCTTTAAATGTATGCCCCCAGACATGCCTCTAGGAGAAGGGCTGTTTTCTATACCAATCACTTGTCCAGTGATAGTTTCCACAGTTTTTGGATCGTACATTCGATGGTACGGGCTTCCTCTGGAGTTACCTCTACCTATACTTGGTTGAGCCAATACAACTGGCACAGAGAGCAAACTCACAATTGAAATAGTTGCAATTATCGGGACTATTTTCTTCATCTTGCCCTCCAAGTTGTTAAACGAGTTTTTTAATTTGAGGAGTGTGTGAAAATTCAAAATCGTTGATTGGTTGTACCAGCGATAATCCCATTGCTTTTAATCCCCATTCCTCAAACCAAGGAAACGCTACACCCCAACGCATCTTGGTAAGAAAAAACCATTCAAAAGCAGTCTTACTCCAACTCACCCAACGTCCTTCTTTCGCTACTGCCCTTCTTCGTTCTCCAGTTCTAGGATTGGGTAACACTTGATCTGCGAGAAATGCAATGCCAGTATCTCCAAAATCTGCCAAACAAATCGCCTCTAAGGTTGGAGTTACAAGCGGGGCAGAAATCACTCCTAGTTGTACTGCTATATTGTGAGCAACTGCGATCGCCATAGCTTCAGTCATCTGTCCTGTTTTGGGTACGCCAATGGGAATTGGAGTTTGTTCGGGTGGTTTGAGTTGAGTAATCACTCCCACTCCATAGATTGAAGAAAACTGAGGATGTTGGTAAGTTGCAAGTACGGGCAGACACCCATTTTGGTCAGTTAAATAAGGTGCTTCTCGCAAAAAACACGGCCCTCGAAATGGGGGTAGCAGCATGGAGTATTGAAACGGTAGAGTGCGATCGTCTGCAAGAAAAATTGTTTCGGGTGCAATGCGGGTAATGGCTGCATTTTCAATCACTGTAATTTCTCTTTGGCGGAGTAATTTTTTTACCAACTCCGCAGAATTAGCCATCCCGCCAATTCCCAAATGTCCGACATAGGGTTCTGGGGTGACAAAAGTAATTGGCACTTGATTTCGCAATCCATGTCGCCGTAATACCCAGTCGGCTAATAATACAAACTCGTAAGCCGGGCCAAAACAACTAGCTCTTGGTACTGCTCCTACCACTAGATGTCCTGGATTAGCAAGAAACTTTCTCCAGGCTTCGGCAGCTTTAAGTGCATGGGGAGGATTACACACTGACTGCACATATCCGGCTGTTTCCTCTAGTCCTGGTAGTGCGTCTAATGCTAATTCTGCACCCGTAGCAATGACGGCGTAATCGTAGGGAATAACAGTGTCCTCAACAACGATTTGCTGTAATTCTGGCTGAATTTGGCTAACTCCTCCCAATATCCACTTAACTCCTCGGTTTGCTAAAAGCTTCTCTACATCCAACTGAATATTTTTCAGTGATTTAAGATTCAACCCCACCCAAGGTAAGGAAGGAATAAAAGTAAACTTTGGAGTATTGGAAATCAGAGTAATTTGATGCTCTTTAGGCAGCAGTCGTCGCAGTTCGTAGGTTGTAGGTAATCCCCCTAGTCCAGCACCAATCACTACAATCCGAGCCATAATTCCCCCTGATCGCTATATGAATACACCCAGAATCAAACAGCACTCCCACACTACATTAGCTACGATTCTTACTGGCATCCGAATTTAGATGTCAAAAATTCATTTAGTTATTTTACTATATAGTAATATAGTTTAATTGCAAATCAAATTGAGAAAAATCTTTACTATTAGCTTTGAAAATAAAATTTATGGAGAGAAAAACTCTCCAGATTTATCCCTTGCAAATAGGTGTTGTGATAGCACAAACCCATTGAAATTAGACCTGTTTCTAACTCAATCACAGATATTACTAAACCCACCAAGGTTTTTGCCCAGTGCGGGGGTCAATTTCTGTCCAAGGAGAAATTCGGATATACTCCTCTTCTAAGTTAACGCTAACGATCTTGAGAGGAAGAGGCGCAGGGCCGCGTATTACTCTGCCATCAGCATCATAACGAGAACCGTGACAGGGACATTGAAATTGATTGTCATTGGGATTCCAGGGAAAAGTACAACCCAAATGGGTGCAGTTATCGACAATTCCCCAAGTATGCAAAGTGCCATCTGACTGTACTGTCAGGTAAGTTGGTTCTGCTGCTAAACCCGCGACTAAAGCACGAGTTCCAGGAGGCTCAACTAAAATCTGGCTAGCAGGAATCAGATTTCCGTTAATATCTTTAGCAAGGATAGAACCATCTTTGCCCATTTCTGTGGGGGTAACAAAGAATTTAGCCGCAGGATACAGTAGAGTACCAGTTGTAGTGGCAACAACTGCACCTGTGAGAAAGTTTAGTAATTGTCGCCTCGATATTGAAGGACTTTCTAAAGAAATACTCTCTGACATGAATTTACACCTCCTAGTTTTGATTTAAACGTGGAACAGTTCAACAGAGAAATAGACTTTCTCAAATATGTTTTATGTATTATACTACTATATAGTTATATTTTGAGTTAATAGAACAGTTTGTATCTTGAGTTAGCTATCATGTTATTTCGACAACTTTTTGACCCAGAAACAAGTACATATACTTATTTTATTGCCGATCCAGCGATCAAAGTTGCTATCTTGGTTGACCCAGTGTTAGAGCAGGTGGAACGCGATGTCCGACGACAAGCCGCTTCACGTCTACACAAGTTGCTGCGTAACTAAATCACATACAAACTCTGCGTATTTCTGCGTTTAACAATTCTAAATTAACGGAGCGGTGTATGACCCTGTGGATTGTTGGGCATCTACTGGCTACCTGCATTGGGGTGAGCTTAGGCTTGATTGGCGGCGGTGGTTCGGTGTTAGCGTTGCCGATTTTAGTTTACGTCATGGGTGTACCCCCAAAATCTGCGATCGCCATGACTCTTGTGATTGTCGGTACTGTTAGTTTGTTGGGAGTGATTCCCCACTGGCGAGCCAAGAATGTCAACTTGAAAACTGCATTTATCTTCGGTTCTGCAACAATGCTAGGGGCATTTGTGGGAGCAAAAATTGCTACACTGCCTGTAGTTACAGCAAGTTTCCAAATGTTGCTGTTTGCAATCATGATGTTGCTGGCTGCAGTGTTGATGATTCGCCGTAGTTCTAAACCTGTGGCAGCAGATGACAAGCTGGCATTTTATCCCCAACCCGTCTGCAAGTATTGTTGGTTGTGGTTAATGAGTGAAGGCTTGGGGGTAGGGATATTGACTGGGTTGATTGGTGTTGGTGGTGGGTTTGCGATCGTTCCCGCTTTGGTACTGTTAGGAAATGTACCCATGAAACAAGCGATTGGAACATCGCTACTAATTATTGCATTTAATTCAGTTGCAGGCTTTTTAGGCTACCTGGGACATATTTCTTTAAACTGGAGCCTGATGTTGTCCTTTATTGTCGCAGCCAGTGTAGGCACAATTCCTGGTGCATACTTGGCTCAGTTTGTTCCGGCTAATAGACTTCAGAAAAGTTTTGGTTATTTTTTGCTTGCGGTTGCGGCTTGGGTGTTGGTGCAGAATCGTCATCATCCGCAGTCAGCACAGGTATCACGACACATTCCTGCAAAAATTGTACAGCATTATTACAAGCACACAAAAAAATATTTCTCTTAGTTTTTTCTAGGTAAATAGTACTATTTCTCACAAAATCCTCACCTTTTGGAATGCTAATAGAGCAAGACTTTTATAAAATTCAGAAAATTAAAAATGTTTGATTATTTACTTCAAGTATTTCCCTCCAAAACACCAATAGACTTGATATCAGGAGAAAGAGATGAAGAAGCAACAGCAAATTAATAAAAGTTTTATAAGCCTTTCTCGAAGAGCTTTCTGGGTTACGTTATCGTTATTTACTACAGTTTTTGTTGTCTTTGTTTCGTTATTTAAAGATTCTGTACAAGCTCAAAATGCGCCCACAGTTAATCAACTTACTTGTAATGATAATTTTTCTCTTGTGAAAGTAATAATTATTGCTCTTGCTATCACACTTGCTGTTTTAATTATTGTCTTTGGAGGAGTAATTGTATGGCTTGGCAAAGATGATCGTGACAAAACCTTAGAGGAACTATTTCAAGTATTTTTTTCAAGAGATAGTAATACGCTTCAAATTTTTACTGTTGGTACATTGGTTTTCTCTACACTTTTTTTGGCACTTACAGATCGACTAAGTGACGGAGTTCTTGCTTTTTTCGGCGCTATTGTTGGATTTGTTTTGGGAATTGCACAGAGTCCTCAACAGTCACCAAAAAATCACATAACTCAGACTTCCCAGGAAGGACAAGGCAATAAGGGTGATAGTGAATAGTAGTAGGAGAATCAGGTTAAATATGGTGTAAGCTGAAAACATCGATATGCTAAACGTTGAGAGTTAAGACAAGCAATCTAACAATCGTGGTGAAGCAGATGGTAGGGAGATATTGGTGCTAACTTCGAGGTCGCTTGCCACCGCTCACTAAAGAAAATACTCATTTTTGCTTTGGAGATGTCTTTCTCTTTGGGCAGTTCAACCATGCGAATCTCAACTTTTGCTACTTCAGCAATTTCATTTAATTATTCAATTCCAGTGCGTCTGCTCCCGCTTGCTGAATATGTTTGGCATAGTTTGTCCATCCACATGTTTACTAATCCAAGAGATTTAACTCTGCAATTAAAGCTGTTGTAAAGTGGTAATTGTGCTTTAAAAAGCCTCAAATAATGTGTTGAGCGCCTTCATCCTTAGCTCGTTTGATAGCAGCATCAAGAATATTTTGCATCATGCCAACTTCATGCATAATTCTTTCCTCGCAGTTTTGATTAAGTGGTTTATTTTATCAATTGCTATCTCTATTCCTTGTTCAGCAAGAGGTGATAGATTCTCACCCAATTCAAAGTTTTCTCCTGGTATTGTCACCCACCAAGCTGGCGGACAATAACCGTATATAGCTTGAGTTAGAGCTAGAAGCGATCGCGGATCTGCTGTGTGTCCAGCGATAACATTGGAAGAGTTAGGTAAGAGCGATTGTACTTGCACCTGGGAATGTTCGGACGCTAAACAAGCATCGATAAAAATTGCCAAATCACTATTAGCCAACGCTTGGGCAAGTTCGGGGGTAAGTTGTTGAACAGCAATAGATTTCACATTTGATAGCTGCAACGCCCTAGCTACTCGTTGACCAATGCCATCATCACTACGCAACTCATTACCGTAACCAATTGCGTAGGCGTAGCCCGTCGTAAACATCGCCTCCAGCGGCGCGTAGCACATCGTATTACAATTCATACTGTTTAGTTGTCCAACCTATTTTGAAGTTAGGTAAAAAACTTGAGGAACTTGTGAGGAAATATTTGAAATAAACAGTTGTTCCCTCTGTTTAAAATAAATTTTTGAAATTGAGTATTCAAAATAGGCTAAACTGCGTGTAGAAGCTGCCAGGATATTAAGATAACTCCGCAATAAATCTTAATCTATTATTTGAAAATACAAAACTCATATATATGTGTTTTGTCAGAAAATATCAGATGACGTTAAGGAGATAACTGTCATGCAAAAAGAATATATGGAGATTTTAGAAGCATTAATTGAGAAATTGACATTATCTGCAATCTTAGAAATGTTAGAGCGAATATGTCACAAAAAAGCGGAAAATCTGAGAACTCATTGGCAAGACGAGACTTCAGCAAAGCTTTGGGATAAAGCTGCTAGACAGATAGAACAGATAAATGTTGATGTTTAAGCTAGAAGAAAAATTTGAGGAACTTGTAAGGAAGTAAAAAAATTCTCAAAATTATCAATGTTTGGCAATTTGTGCATCAGCGATCTTATGATTAATGGGTATAGTGGAGACCATCGTTAAATGAGTTTCGGCTACGGTAATCATAAGACAAGCTGTAAGGCGGTTCTATGTCTGAAATAAATTCTCAACAGATCGTTAATACTGCCGTGACTCTTGTAGAGAGATATATAGAGGGGAAACGCAATTTTAGTAGAGCGAACTTGGTTAACGCCGACTTGCAAAGTGTTGATCTCAAAGGATCTGACTTCAGTTACGCTGACTTGAGTGAAGCTAATCTAAATGGTGCTAATCTTAGAGGCTGTGACCTTAGCTTTGCAAATCTTAGTCAAGCTAATTTGCAAGATGCCGATCTTCGTGGAGCCATGTTGTTTTCCGCTGATCTCCGTCAAGCCAATCTCAAGGGAGCGAAACTGGAAAAAGCAGATTGCGATCGCAACACTCATTTTCCCCAGGATTTTGATCCAGCGCAAGTAGGTTTGCAGATTAAAGAGGGGTAAAAGCACGAATTATATCAATCCCTCTGTTTTTTAATCACGCCAAATTTCGTTTACAACACTTCCATCTTCCCATTCGTGGCAATGCTTCTTAACTACTTAGGCAGATCAAAAAGTTTTTTGACTTCCCACTCCTCGTAATCGTTTTCCTATGCTCCAAAGACTGTATATACACAACTTCAGATGCCTAGAAAACTTTGAACTTGCCATAAAGGGGATGTCATCTGCTCTCTTAATTGGAAAAAACGGTGCAGGTAAATCAACTATTGCTATTGCATTAGAGGTGCTTCAAAAGATTAGTCGAGGCATCAATAGAATGCGCGAACTTGAAAAGCTCAACCTTATTAGCTCAAAAGATTTTGTTAGTGGAAGATCCGATGTGCCGATCAGGTTTGAAATAGAAGTATTACTTGATGAGAAATTATACAAATATGTCCTTGCCTTGGAGTTGCCAGAAAAATTTAAAGAACTTCGAGTTTTTGAAGAGCAATTGCTAATTGCAGGAGATCCAATCTACTCTCGAAGAGAAGCTCAAGTTACTCTTCACAACAATTTACAAAATCGTGAGGCTGAGTTTCTTGTGGATTGGCATCTTGTTGCCCTTCCAGTAATTCAGGAGCAATCAGAAACCGATCCGCTTCGTATTTTCAAGACTTGGCTTGGTCGTACGATTATTTTATCGCCGATCCCAAGCTTGATGACTGGAGAATCTAATGGTGATACTTTGAAGCCAAAGCGAGAGGGTTCAAACTTCGGAGAGTGGATTTCTGGGTTACTTAGTCGTTATCCAGCCGCTTACACACAAGTTTACGAATATCTGCGAGAAGTTATGCCTGACATTCAGGATTTTCTGAATGAACAGATTGGCAAAGATTCTAAAAACATGATTGTTCGGTTTGAAGCAAATAATGCAAATCTGAGTGTTGACTTTAAGGACTTATCTGATGGGGAGAAATGCTTCTTTCTGTGTGCAGTTGTCTTAGCTGCTAACAAATTCTATGGCCCACTTTTTTGCTTCTGGGATGAGCCTGATAACTATCTTTCCTTATCAGAAGTTGGTCATTTTGTCATATCACTACGACGCTCATTTAAAAAAAATAGTGGTCAAATTTTAGTGACATCTCATAATCCTGAAGCAATCCGAAAATTTTCAGATGAAAATACCTTAGTTCTCCATCGAAAAACCCACTTAGAACCTACTTTAGTCAGACTGCTCAGTGATATGTCTGTTCAAGGTGATCTTGTAGATGCCCTGATTCGTGGCGATATATAACTATGGGCATAAATAAGTATCAACCGCACGTTTTTGTATTGCCCGAAGACGATGCTAATCGCCAGATTGCAAACAGATTTATTCTGAATCCAAACCTCAATAGCCGTGCTATTCAAGTCCTACCAGAGGCTCGTGGCTGGGAAAATGCTGTGGAGATATTCACGAATGATTATGCCGTTACAATGCGACAATATCCACACAGAATGATTGTCTTGCTCATTGATTTTGATGAGGATGAAGGTAGATTGAGTTATGTACAAAATCAGATTCCAGAGGATTTAAATCATAGAGTATTCATTATTGGAGTGCTATCTGAACCAGAAAAATTAAAGACAGACATTAGAAAGAATTTTGAAAGTATTGGAGAAGCTCTTGCAACAGATTGCTCCAACAACACCAATAAATTATGGGAGCATAATCTTCTCAAACACAATAAAACTGAGTTAGAGCGTATGATTTTATCTGTCAAACCTTTTCTATTTAATGAGAAATAGTATTAGTAAATGGCAGATGCTCAACTTCGTGCTGTAACAGACGGAAGCGAAATCTCGGTAGTAATGCAAAATTGAAGGCGATCGCTCTGCATATAGATTATTCAACTACGAGATTCTCTGCTGTTAACCCCGCCAAACTTCATTAACAACACTCCCATCTTTCCCAACTACTTGAATATGCAAAGGCATTTGTCCGGCTGCATGAGTTGAACAACTTAAACAAGGGTCAAAAGCTCGAACTCCTGCCTCAACGCGGTTTAACATTCCTTCAGAAATTTCTGAACCGTGAATAAAATGTCGGGCAATTTGAGCTACTGTCCGATTCATTGCCAAATTATTTTGACCTGTGGCAATTATTAAATTTACTTTCTGAAGTAACCCATTTTCATCAACTTGGTAGTGATGAAATAATGTACCGCGTGGTGCTTCACTTACACCCACTCCTTCTAATTGATTAATACCAGCATCAGCACGCAATTTTGTAGACATTAAATCTGGATCGTCTATGATAATTTCTATGCGTTCAATACAAGCCAGAATTTCAATTAATCGAGCGTAGTGATAGAAAAATGATGAAGTAACTGTGCCTTTACCTCTGTCTCTAAATTCTTTCAACTCTGCATCAGCTAACGGTGTACCAATATGACTGCAAATATTCAAACGCGCTAAAGGCCCCACCCGGTAAATACCACTATCTAAACGACAATGGTCGTTCGCTTCAGGATAACCTAAAGGACGATAGTAGGGAGATTTTAAATAGGAATCTGGTTGAACTGCTTCACCGATAAATTCTTGATAATGAGTTGGATCGAGTTTATCGGCAATAATATTCCCGGCGCTATCTACAAAACGAATATGTCCGTCGTAGTTCTCCCACAAACCTTCAGGAGTGACTAACCCCATAAATAAGCTAGGAAAATTCCCGAAGGTTTGCACCTCTTTTTGATAATCGTGGAGTAAGCGTTTAAATCTACCGAGTGCATCTAAGATTATGGTGCGTGCTTCTGAGATGCGGCTTTGAATATGGGTGCGTCCTTCTTGGGATAAAGGTTCGCGGACACCACCAGGAACTGCCCATGATGGGTGTATTTTACGCCCTCCTAATTGTTCAATAATATCTTGTCCAAATTGACGCAAGCGGATTCCTCCACGCGCTAGTTCTGGTTCAGCTGCAATTAAGCCAAATACATTGCGTTTTTGGGGATCGCTATCCATTCCTAATAATAAATCTGGGGCGCTGAGGTGGAAGAAACTCAGAGCATGGGATTGAATAATTTGTCCCAAATTCATTAGACGGCGCAGTTTTTCAGCTGCTTTAGGAATTGTTACAGCCAAGATGCGATCGCCAGCCTTCGCTGACGCTAACAAGTGACTCACTGGACAAATTCCACAAATTCGCGCCGTAATTCCTGGCATTTCCCAAAGCGGACGACCTTCACAAAACTTTTCAAATCCCCGAAATTCTGTAACATGAAACCGAGCATCGCTGACTTGTCCTGTATCATCCAGATAAATACTGATTTTGGCGTGTCCTTCAATTCGAGTAATTGGATCGATGATTACTTTTTTCATAACTATCTCTGCTGCCTAAGTGGAAAGATGTAAATCCAAGAGATGTTTGCGCGAATCAGGAGTATCAACCACTACACCAAGTATCATAAATTTCTTTTGCTTCTGGATATTCATCGCAGTATTCTTCAAAGGCTGTTTTCACAACTTTTTCTGCTCGTTGATGTGCTATCTCGGCTTGTAATTCCTCAATTACATCCCAAGCAGCAGCACATTCTTCTGAACGGATACCTTTGTCAGCGCAAACGGCACGAGCTTGTTTAATTTCGTCCTGAAGCTGTTGTTCTAGCAGAATGGTATGAGGTTGTTCAAGAAAATTACTATTAGCGAGAATGTCAGCCAGGGAAATGATACCTAATAGTTTTCCCTGAATAACAGGCGCTCTGTGCAAATTATGGTCAGCAAATAATCGTGCTACGTATTCTAAACCAAGGTCAGGATTGACGACAATACAAGGTTTGGACATCACCTCGTAAACACGAACTTTACAAGGATCTTTACCATAAGCAATTACTTTATAGACAATATCGCTTTCCGTAATCATACCGTAGGCATCCTGTTCATGGCGACGATCTACAACCAGTGCTTTCCAGTCCCTTGCCCTTAAAAGTTTGACTGCTTCAGCTACTGTTGCAGAACTGCGAATTGTAGCAACATCTTTAGTCATAATGTCAGATGCTTTCAACATAATGCTCTCCAAATGTATAATGAAGCTGACGCAATACAGATTTCATCAATTTAATATTGAGAATAAATTCGTTTCCAATATTTAAGATATATAGGAAAAATTGATATTTTAAATATAAATTTATTTAATTTGTTTTAAGTTTTACTAGTTTCTAAGCTACCAAAAAAATCTTGCTTTCACTTTGAATTAACAGCTAAAAATGTGAGCTTTCTAGATGGTGTTGTGATTGATTAGCCTTGGTGTACAGCCGCATCCATTTAAAAGCAGTAATGTTTAATAATAAACCTACAAAAAATAACAAGGCCATTAAGGCTATCTGATACCAGAGAACTGGCTGGACAAATAAATCTAAAACCAGATGTAGTAAGTTCATAATGCTGTAAAAGACAGTTAAACCAAAATGAATGGTTCGGTAACTTTTTGAATCGGTAAAAGCAGTAACGATAATTCCGAGCATAGGTAGGACAAAAAAGCCCAACATCAACCACATAACTACAGAAATATCATTGATATTTGTAGCTTTTTGAGATTCGACAACAGATAAACCGTGAAAAAGTGGTATTAGACCTAGTTGTGTATGAAACAGTGTTCCTAAAAGAAACACTGTCCAAAGAGCAATAATTCTTTGCCGATAATTAATTGCCATAATTGCTGATCAAATTATTTGGTAATTGTCTGATCTTCAATTTAGATAAAAAATATGAGTAACTTGTGAAGTTAACCAAACTTGATAAATTCACGTCCTTCTAGCTGCGGTTTTTCTCCTCTTAAAAGTGGCTCTAACACTGCTTTAATCCGAGTTGCTGAAGGTGGACATCCTGGTAAATAAATATCAACTGGAACTACTGTATGCACTGGTATCACCCGATCTAGTAAGGTTGGTACAATACCAGGCTCATCGGGAATTGTGGCGTGAATATCTGCGGCTTCGATGTAACAACGTTGAAGAACTCTTTCAGCACTACCTAAAGGATTGCGTAAGGCAGTGACATTGCCAGTAACAGCGCAATCACCAAAAGAAACAAGAATTTGCGATCGCTCTCTCACTATCTGAATCATTTGCAGGTGTTCTTCATTGGCAACTGCACCCTCGACTAACACTACATCCACACCTTGGGGATATTCTTTAATATCAGCAAAGGGACTATAAACTAAATCCACTTGTGCTGCTAAATCAATCAGCCATTCGTCTAAATCTAAAAAAGACATATGACAGCCAGAACAGCCACCTAGCCAAACTGTTGCTAATTTTAAACGATTCATTTTTTGCTTCTCCTTTGTTCGCAGTGACTGTTAAGGCACAATAGCTAAAAGACTCTTTCGGGTAACTGTTCGAGTGAATCGACTGTTAGTCGCATGTTTTCGGTGAATGAATCTCGTAGATCTTTGTTGAGAGGCGCAGCGCCATGACTACCAAACCAACGATCAAAGATGGCAACGTCAGGTTGTTTGCCTGTAAGGAATCCTTGCATGAAGCGGATTAAGGCATAGTTAACCGTATCTCGGAAGGTGGAATTATTTTCTGGTAGCATACACGCTATGCCTTCATCAGAATAAGGATATCCCACGATGTCAAACTTATCAGCATTAGAAGTAGTTTGTAACCACCCTTCTAATAAAACGCCGTCAGAAGCAAACGCATCGATTTTACCCTCTTGTAAAGCTTTGTAGCCTGCGGCTCGATCGTTTACCAGTACAATCTGAGCTTTTGGTTGTGCTTGCCGAATTGACTGTTCGTTGGTTGTTTTGGGAAGTGCGCCGATGCGTTTTCCAACTAATGTCTCCGGCCCCCATAAAGATAAGCCATGCTTGACTAATAAGCGAGTACCGGTGAGACCGTAACTAACAGAAAAATCAACATCTTGTTCGCGTTCCCAAGTAAAACTGCTAGCATCGCAAACGATATCAACCTTGTTCGTAAGTAGATTGGGAATACGATCTTCTGGATCTACGGCAACCAGTTTGAGAGCGATCGGGCGTTTTAATTCCTGCTCTAACTGCTTTTCGATCAGCTTCAGCATATCCACGGAGTATCCTGTGAGTTGCCCTTTCTCATTCTTATAGGCAAAGGGAAAAGCATCTTTGCTTGTTCCTGCTGTAAGCACCCCTGTTTTGGCAACTTTTTCCAAAACAGTATGGGCTAGTATTGGACGCATAGAAGATAACAGTGTGAGTATCAATCCCAGGGTTACAAAGACTAGCTTTTTATACATATTGACTGCTCTATAGTGTTAATACAGATATTTTTTATCACTATTCTGAACCAGTTTTAAAGAGCCACTGCTTTTTCTCTCGTGCTGTGACTAGGAAATCAAGTTTGGCGCGATGTCCTGGGACAAGCCGCTTCGCGTCTACACGTTTCATTTCACCTACGCTTGAACCTTGGTAAAAAAGCGCACCTGTAGGACAAGCATTAACGCATTTGCCGCAAGAAGTACAAGTATCTGAGGTTCCCCAAGGCTGATTTAAATCAGTAATTACATGAGAATGGCTACCGCGCCCTGCCATATCCCAAGTATGCGCTCCTTCAATTTCATCGCAAACACGCACGCAACGAGTACAAAGAACACAACGGTTGTGGTCAACGCCAAAGCGATCGTGAGAAATATCTACTTTACGGTTGGGAAACTGATATTCTAAACGCACATGATCCATACCCATTTCAACGGCTAAGTCTTGCAATTCGCAATTACCATTGGCTACACAAACCGAGCAAATGTGATTGCCTTCAGCAAACAGCATTTCGATAATTGTGCGACGATATTTTTGTAGGCGATCGCTATTTGTTTGCACTTCCATACCTTCAGTAACTTTCGTCACACAAGCAGGCTGAAGTTTATTACTGCCAGCAATTTCTACTAAACACAACCGACAAGCACCGACATCCCCAACCCCTTCTATGTGGCACAAAGTCGGAATATGAATCCCTGCATCCTGGGCAGCTTGAAGAACGGTTTCTTCTTCGCGGGCGCTGATTAATTGGTCATTAATTGTGAGTGTTTTGACAGTCATTGCTGTTGTCTTACCTTGTAATTTTCATGTTGATTTTTCAAAAGAAAATATATAGAAAATTTCAACGTAACTCAGCCTGCTCAACTGTGGCGCGGAAGAACTCTAAGTAACGATCTGTGCCAAACCACCAGCCTGCACTCACCTGGGAGGGAATTGTAAATCCTGCAAATGTTTTTTCTTCCTGGTACTCTCCGCCAAATGGAATGTAAGTATAGCTACCATCTTCTGTTTGATCTCCCCAACGTGGCAGAGAAAGCTTTAGCAGTTTGCCGTTATCATCTATAAACAGTGTCAGCGTTACAGGTTCATCGTCAACTTTTAGACTAGCTTGGATAGTTTTTTCATCTATTACTTTCCAACTTACGCCGCGCTGAGGTAGTAAAGCAGCAGGTAGCCAGAAAAATTCTCCTGCGAATCGTCCAATAGTAGAGCGAGTAATATCAGGACTGTGGGCATTGACGAGGGGAACTAGTCCCCAAAGAAAGAACCGCATTCGACCAGATTTGTTGGTATAGCGATCGCTGCCGATCGTTTGGAACAAACCACTACCAATCCTTGCTTTCCAAACAAATCCTTTTGTTGAGAGAATTTCTGTAGCTTGCATCGGTATCCACGGTTTATCCTGCGCCATCCTAAAACTACCACTCATTTTCAAGCTGACAGAGGAAGCAAGAGGAGTCAAGAGTGCAATGCTATGCAAAAAGTAGCGTTGTACAGGCGCAGGTAATGCCTCAACCATGTCTTTAGTAAAACGATTTTCTGTTGGGACTCCTTCAAGCGATCGCCAAATTTTACTAACTTCTTGTTCATTTTTAATTTGTAAAATGACTAGAATTAGGAAAGCGATCGCTAGCAATGCACCAATGTTCAAGAAAATTTTTGTAATCATTTTCTTCACCTCTTCTTGTAATGAAGTGATTGATAAACTTGTTGTATTTTCTTAGGCATGATCGGGCGATCGCTGCGAATGAGAAAGCGGCCATTAAAACGCATCGGCAACGGATCGCCAGAAAACGGAGCCACAGACGATCCGGGGCGCTGGGCATGAATGTGCAGGTGAGGTTCGTCGCTGGCACCGGAGTTTCCCACCTCGGCAATGCGATCGCCAACCTTAACGTCTGTCCCAGTTTGAACCGAGAGACTCTGAGGACGAAAATGGGCAAGTAAGACATCGATATCGCCGCAGCGTAGGATAACGTGATTACCTGCGCGATTGACACGATCGATTTGCGGGATCGTCATGTCTGGCAAATCATCGATCGCTTGAACAATCTTACCTGCACAGGGGGCTAACACAGGCTCACCATAAATTTGGTAGGCAACCGGATCGCTAGGAACTACCCCTTGTGTCCGCAAGCCGAACCGATCGATCTGGATAATATCGATGCCGTAACTCTGTCCTCGATAGGCACGAAAACGCGCAACTGATTCGTCCATCGTCTTCAGATGTGCATTAATCCGAATGTCGCTACCGCCATTGAGGATGAGATAATCACCACCCCGCAGTGGAAAGGCGAGATTTACAGCGGGAATCGGGGGTGGAAACTGACCCGCCCAACTTTGCACGGCCTCGTTTCCTACAAAAACCCCAAAGGCAACAAAACCAATAATGGCAATCCAACCTAACCAGCTAGACGGCAGCTTTCGCCGGGGCTTGTGTTGGCGAAACACAGTCACCAAGGTAATGGTAAAGAGCAGCGCATAGATATAGGGTGTCCACCAAGGCGGAAAGACCCAGACTCCCATGCGGGCGATCGCAAATAAAGTCAATGCTGTGACGAGGGCTTGTAGCGAAACACCGAGTAAATTGTGGGACGGTGCGATCGCTAGCCACGCAATCAGAACAAGTGGTAAAACAATCTGCAACCCAATCAGCAAAGCAATCATAATTTTTTGTCTTTGATTAGATTTGCTGGA
Source organism: Halotia branconii CENA392 (assembly GCF_029953635.1). Lineage (NCBI taxonomy): Bacteria > Bacillati > Cyanobacteriota > Cyanophyceae > Nostocales > Nodulariaceae > Halotia > Halotia branconii. The sequence continues at coordinate 6,551,649 of NZ_CP124543.1, forward strand.
GCAATTAACGCTAAATACTCATCCCGAAAATACCTCAGCGTACTAAATACCGGATTTGGCGCTGACTGTCCCAAGCCGCACAAACTGGTATGCTTCACCATGTCGCAAAGTTCCTCCAGCAGTTCTAAGTCAGTAAGGGATGCTTTGCCTTTGCGGATTTTGGTTAATAATTGATACAGTTGCACCGTTCCGACACGGCAGGGAATGCACTTACCGCAAGACTCATCCATGCAAAATTCCATGAAAAAGCGGGCAACATCTACCATATTGGTAGTTTCATCCATGACAATCATGCCGCCGGAACCCATAATCGAACCTAGTTGACTCAGAGATTCGTAATCTACAGGGGTGTCAAAAGCTGAAGCGGGGATGCATCCCCCAGAGGGACCGCCTGTTTGCACGGCTTTGGCTGTACCGCCATCTGGTATACCACCACCCATTTCCTCGACAATTTGCCGCAGAGTCGTTCCCATTGGCACTTCTATGATGCCTGTATTTTGAATTTTTCCAGCTAGGGCGAAAACTTTTGTACCTTTGCTTTTTTCTGTACCGATGCTGGCGAATACATCTGCACCCTTACGAATAATCCAAGGGACGTTAGCGTATGTTTCAACGTTGTTAATTAAAGTTGGAAATCCCCACAAACCACTCTCCGCCGGGTAAGGTGGACGCGGACGAGGTGTACCGCGTTTGCCTTCAATGGATGCCATTAAAGCGGTTTCTTCCCCACAAACATAAGCACCCGCCCCAATGCGAATATCTATTTTAAAGTCAAAATGGGAGTCAAAAATATTACTTCCTAATAAACCGAGGCGTTGGGCTTGGCGAATGGCAATTTGCAGACGGTTAATAGCGATGGGGTATTCAGCGCGGATATAAATATAACCTTGGTTTGCGCCGATTGCGTATGCTGCGATCGCCATTCCCTCCAAAACCCGATGCGGATCGCTCTCCAAAACACTCCGATCCATAAATGCACCGGGATCGCCCTCGTCAGCATTGCATATTACAAATTTGCGTTCTCCCTTCGCTTTGGCGACAGTTGCCCATTTTACCCCCGTGGGATAACCTCCACCTCCTCTTCCCCGTAACCCACTGCGAGTAATATTATGCACAACTTTAGCAGGTGTCATCTCTCGGAGTACCTGATAAAGTGCTTGATAGCCATCAGCAGCAATGTAAGACTCTATACATTCTGGGTCAATTTTGCCACTGTTTTCTAGAACAATAGGTAATTGCTTGGTAAAAAATGGCTGGTTTAAATCTCCTCGTTGTATTTTTACTTCATCGCCATTTATTTCAGCGACAATTGAGGAAGTATTTTCTAAAGTTACTTTTTCGTATAGTAAGGGTGCAAAGTCTTGTACTTCTGGGCTATCAACTTGTACTAGAGGGCCTTGGCAACACAAACCCATACAACCAACACCACGAATTTCCACTTTATCTGTCAGTCCGGCTTTTGCTGTTGTCTTTTCTAAACTTTCTTTAACTGCAACAGCACCAGATGACAAACAACCAGCCGCCATACAGCACCGAACGCGAACAGGCTTAGAGTTGGCGCGTTCTTTCTGAGCTATTTGTTGTAGTTCAGCTAGATCCATGTTTGAGCCATCCTTCTATTTGTTCAGTAACTAAATCCGGTGTTTGGTGTCCGCAAACAGTACCATCAAAGACAACCGCAGGCGCAATGCCACAAGCACCCAAACATCTAGCTGTTAACAGTGAAAGTTCACTATCTGGCGTTGTTTCACCGACATGAATTTTGGCGCACTTTTCTACAGTTGCTAGTAAATTTTCTGCCCCTTTAACGTAACAAGCTGTACCCGTACACACGACACAGGTATGTGCGCCTTTCGGTGCGAGAGAGAAAAGATGATAAAAAGTTGCTACACCATAAACCCGACTGGGTGTGAGTTTCAAGCTTTGGGCGATGTAGTGTAACAGGTCATTTTCTAAATAACCGAAAAGTTCTTGAGCTTTATGCAAGACTTCTATGAGTGCATCCTGCTGATATTGATGGCGCTTCATGGTTGCATCAAGTATTTTGAAGCGTTTATCACCGCTAGGATGCTTCTTTGGTGTATTTTTTTGATTGACTGTCTGAGAGTCCATGCTGATGTTTGAAATATTTTTATTTGTAAATATGCGATCGCAAGATGCCTGCTAAAGTTTTACCTGGGCTTATATCGTTATATATCAACAATTTGAGGAAGTTGTGAGGCTATATCATTTCCTATGTAATGCTGGATTTTGGGTTGGATTTTGCGATCATAAGCAAGAAGAC